>JBARXI010000658.1:0-35668 GCA_049647275.1 Microcoleaceae cyanobacterium | reverse complement strand
ATTTATAAGTATTTAACCGTTAGCGCAGCTCCCCTGGAGGGAGGAAATTATATTAGATAAATGAAATTATATTAGATAAATGGATAAACTAAACATTTGCATGAGTCAACATGGTTCAGCAGCTCAAGATTATATTGAGCAAGCTATTTTTCTGAATGATGAAATTTGTTTATTGCCAAAATTAGGTTTTCCAGCATCTATTTTTGAGGCTATCGAAAAAACTCTAGAAGTAGAAGAAAAGTTTGGTAGAAAAGCATATGGCCCTGGGTTTGTTGTTAATATTCAGTTATTTGCGATCGCCAGCAATATTTACCCCAACATCAATATCCTTTGATGTTGGGAGTTGTTAAGTTTCTCTTTGAACTATAGCAATCCTAAATGATTTGTAAAAAACCTAAAAATACATAAAAACTCTACAACTTTTATCCCTGTTGCCTAATTCCCAGAATTTTTTTCACAACAAAAATAGGACTGCTATAGGAAAACAATGTTTTAATGGCGCTTGCTATTTCTACTCTTTTGAAAGTTCGTGGTATTTCCCTTATGAACATGAAGAAGGATATATTTTAAACCAGATGAAAGATATTAGTCAATTTGAGTTTATTGAATGGTTTAAAGCTATTTTTTTTACGGATAAATATGACGCTAGAGCTACAAAAAATTCCTCAGCTCAAGCTACTAAATCTAAATCTAGTAAATCTAAATATATAAAAGCTTTCTTAAAACAGCGTAATTTAATTCTACCGACAATTATTCCTAAGCTTTTCGGAAAACAATCTGACAAAGTTTTGTTATTTCCACTTAATAATGGTTATTATGACGTTCACTATTCTTTTGTTCCTTATGTTGTGCTCGGTCAAACTTGCTTAATGTTTATTCTGGTAGAATACATTCTCTAAATTCAGAATTTACATTTTGTCAATCTTAGTTTTTGACCTTGATTGATAAGCAGTAAACATTTACAATCTGCCTTTTTCGTAAAAATGTAGTTTTAACGTAAAATTTTATTTCAGGATTGAATATTTATATACTAAAAATTATCTCTATTACTCAACAAAATGCAGATGTTTTATACAAACACATCTCGTATTTGTTCAATTAGATTATCTCTATAATAATTAGGGCTTACCGATCTAATCTCTTAGCGGCAGCTTTGCGTCAGCAAAAGCACTGGTAAATAAAGGTTTTAGCCTTTTGATCGTCGAATTGCAGTGCGCCTGTTTCAATGCCTTACCCTCAAAAAGTGAGAATTTTGGGGCGACTATGGCAGAAAAATCTCTCGAACAATTATTCTTCCTACTTTCTCTATCTTCCCACCCTCCCCACACTTCCCACACTTCCCACACTCCCCACACTTTGCTTTTTTCAGCAAACCCTAATTAATTAAATGGTATTGAGCAAAAGGTAAAAAATTAGCATAAGTTAAAATTGACTCATAGATAAAGTCATACATGACTTGATATAAATAATTTAGAGAGAGAGTAGGAGTAAATTTGAAAAAATCTTCTTTTCTCATGTAGTCAAAAACTAAAAATTAGACATTTTATTTATAACTAATTATCCGCATTTAATATAATTTGAACTCTATAGATACGCTTGCGTAAATCCTGATGTAATTAATTTTGTGTAAGTGTTTAAAGCTAATAAAAGAATTAGAAAAATCAGAATTAGAAAGTCATACTCAGGCAGAAAATCAATTGAAGTCAATCAACAAAAAACTTAAATTATGGAGTGTAAGGTTAAAAAAAATCTGATAAAAAGTCAGAAATAATCATCCAAAAATGTCTAAAATAGAGGTCTAAATTCAAGTAAAAGTCGAATAAATAGAAAAAAAAATTAAAGCTACAGGCAGATTTATTTGAGCAATAAATATCAAGGCAGAATCAGAAATAAAACTAGCCGAAATACTCTTAATATAACATCCGGTAATATCGGATAAATACAGAAACCGGGTTAGTTTTTTGTATATGTCAGTATTATGGGATATCTAATACTTACCCCGGTTTCTTATCAGTCTCCAAAGATAGTATATTTGATATAATTTGAACTTTATCCCCATACTCTAAATTAAGTTTAAACTGAGCGCTACTACCATTAGCAGCAATTTCCACAAAACCATGAGAGCCAATAATTGCAATTAATTCCCCTTGTTTACACTCAGCATAATTATTACCACTACCGATAGTTTGATAGGATGAAAATTGTTCATCTTTTTCGACCGCAACTGACCATGTTTTCCCCTTGATGTAACTGCTGGGAATATTGGTAATGATATTGCCAAAATGGTCAATGTGTTGAACGCAACCTTCAATACCTGAGTCTGTAATAATGATATTATTTAAAGGTAATTTAACTAAACTTTCCGGGTTAATTTTTTCTCCTAACTTTTCTAATGCAACCCCACTAGCAAGATGAGCGCCAATAGGAGCAAATATATCTCGACCGTGGAAAGTGGTGCTAGGTGAATTTGTGCGCCAATAATCAGAATTAGTGAGTTCCACAACAGTTATTTGTTGTGTGTCTATACTATTAAGAACTCCACTAAAAATACCATTATCAGGTCCGACTAAAAAACCTGTAGGTAGTTGAATAGCGATCGCTCTTCTGCTGCTCCCCACCCCTGGATCGACAACAACAACATGAACAGTTCCTTTGGGAAAATAGGGATAAGCATTTTGCAGACAAAATTGTCCTGCATTTAAATTTTGGGGAGGAATTTCGTGACTTAGGTCGATTATATTTAGAGTAGAATTAATTTCAGCAATGACTCCTTTCATCACACTGACATAAACATCTTTTAGCCCAAAATCAGTTAAGAGTGTAATTATTTTTTTGTCAGACATTATGCTTTTTGATATTAATAATTATATTAGACATAGACGTGAAAAAGATATATACAGCACTTTGCACAACTAATCGGTACAGTAACAACAGTGAGTAAAATAATTTCTGATTTGCTCAAAAGTTTATTGCTTTGATCGTTGTACCTAACCGTTCTGCAAAAGGCTGTATTTTCTGTAGGAACAGGGAACAGGAAAGAGGAAATATATTTTGATATAAAAGGCATGAAAAATTGTTTTTATGGAGATTTTTACTTTCTTTAGCTATTCTATGCAATAGTGAAATCAAAGGCTTTTTTCTTTTTTGGAAATGTCTATTATATTCGGTTAAATACTTATCATAAAAAACTTGCATTTTGTAGGCTTGGTTGATTGATAAAACCCAACAAAGACTACTTATAATTGTTGGGTTGCGCTGTCGCTTAACCTTTCTCTACTGTATTAAAACTGATTATCCGAACTTGATATTAGACTTGTCGCTACGCTTCCCTTGATGGTAGTCTGAGCAATTGGGCTTAAAACCTAACTGCCACCAGGAATATCTACAATTAGTTGGGGTTTAACCCAAGAGAAAATATTGAACCTAATACCTAAAACCTACTACCTAAAACCTTCATTCAATTCAATCTTTCAATTTGATATTGAGCATCTTTATAACCCCCAGTACGCCCTTGTTCTAAATATAATTTAGCAGCTTTTTCCAAATCACTAATTGCTCCTTTTTTATCTCCTATTTTTATCCTAAGCATCCCTCTACTATAATAAGCACTTGCATAGTCAGGGTTAAGTCGAATAGCTTGAACATAATCGGCGAGTGCTTGCTCATAATTTTCTTGTTCATAGTAAACACTAGCGCGATTTGCATAAGCTTCAGCATTATTTGGACTTAATCCTATTGCTTTAGTGTAATCTTCTATAGCCTGTTCTAGTTGATTTGCTGCTGAATAAGCCAAACCTCTATTAGCATAAGCTTTAGGATTTTTCGAGTCAAGTTGAATTGTTTGAGTGCAGTCAGATATAGATTTCTCATACTCTTCTATATTGAGATAAGCAATACATCGATTATTATAAGCAACTTGATTTTTAGAGTTAATTTCAATAGCTTTAGTGCAATCTGAAATGGCTTTTTCATATTCTGCTAAATTTAAGTATGTGCTACAACGATTAGCATAAGCTTCTTCATTTTCAGAATCTATTTCAATAACTTTATTATAATCATCAAGAGAGCCTTGATAATCTCCCATAAAAAAACGAGCCCTCCCTCTACTATAATAACCATCTATATCTTCCGGCTCAATTTTAATCATTTGAGTATAATCTGCTATTGCTCCTTGTAAATCATTATTGGCAGCACGAGCTAATCCTCTACCATGATAAGCATTAATATCATTTGGTTGTAGTCGAATTACTTGAGTATAATCTTGAATAGCAGCTTCATAATCTTGAGATTGATAGTAAACTAATCCTCTTTTATAATAAGCATCAGCATCTTGAGGTTTGAGGCGCAATACTTGAGTAAAATCATCAAGTGCTCCTGCATAATCTTGATTATCATAACGAGCTATCCCTCGATTAAAAGCAGCATTAATATGACTTGGATCGAGAGTAAGTGTTTTGTCATAATCAGCAATAGCATTTTGATAGCTTCCTGAATTGTAATAAGCATTTCCCCGTTTATAGTAATACTCTGCTCGATCGGGATTCAGTTTAATTGCTTTGTTATAAGCTGAAATTGCTGCCTGTTGCTTTCCCTCTTCAGCATTTTCCACCCCTCTTTCAAATAATCTCTCTGCTCTGATCGGGTTTGGACGATTCCAAAAATTCACTAGCCCGATCAGTACTGCGATAATTCCCACAGTTGCAAAACTAAATAAAATAAACCACAATGGATGAGATGCCATTCTCAGTAAGCTTTTTTTAGTTTGAGGATTGATACTACTTTTAGTTTTAGATGGTGAAGTTACAACAGTTTTAGAGCGACCATTAATTTTCTGGAGTGCCTTCAAAACTTCTGTTGCTGACTGGTAACGTTTTGTGTAATGGTAATGCACCATTTTCTCAAGAATATCAGCCAGATTTGTAGAACATTGGGCTCGATTTCGCCACAGGATACCGCTAGGATTTGATGGAGATAGGTCTTGTAGTTTTGGCAGATCAGTACTAGGAATACCTGTTAGAGCTTGAATAATAATCATACCTACCGCATATAGGTCACTATTAAATTGAGGAATTCCTTGAAATTGTTCGATTGGCATATAGGAGGGAGTACCCGTAGCAATTGTCCGTGGTACTTCCCCATTTTCTTCTGCTATGCGATGAGTTACTTCTTTAACTGAACCAAAGTCAATTAAAACTAATTTTCCATCTGGTTGGCGTCGAATTAAATTAGATGGGTTAACATCCCGATGAATCACTTCATTTCCATGTACAAATACCAAAATTTCTAAAATTTCTAACAACAGTTGAATTGCTTGTTTTTCTTGCCAAAGTTTGCCCGGAATAATTTCTTTATTTAATGGTGTTCCCGGAATAAATTCTTCTACTAAATAGAATTGGTTATTTTCTTCAAAATAAGCTAATAGTAAAGGAATTTGATCGTGTCTGCCTAATTTTTCTAATATTTCTGCTTCTTGTTTAAATAAACGGTGAGCAGTTCTGACTATGGTGAAACTGTTACCAGGAGCTCGTAGTTGCTTGACCACACACTGAGGATGTCCAGGCCGACGAGTGTCTGCTGCCAGATAAGTTTGGCCAAACGCACCAGAGCTGAGGACTTGAACGACACGGTAACGTCCATCCAGAAGTTGACCAATCATGTTCATGTTACTCATTTTATGTTTAAAAATATATTATCGCCCCTCTGCAAGGAGTCAGGAGTCGTAGGGGCGATTTCCTAACGCAAAAGCATTCCGGAGGAAATTGCCCGTACAGGAGTCAGCAATTTTTATTAATAATTAAACAATTTTGTTCTCCTGATTCGGTCTTTGTCCCATTAGGTTTAATACTCCATCAACGACCAAGTTGTTTAGAAATAGATTGGGGTTATAAGCCACCCAGTGGCCAGTCGTTGACTATCCCCATTCTATTCAGAATTGCTGAATAATATTCTGTACGACTGGCGAATTTAGCTTGCTTCGACCTAGAAGTATAAATAGATTTAATACCCTCACCAAATTATCAGATTTGCTGATTTTTAGTTGGTGGGGAGAGAGAATCTACCACTAATTAATTGTGACTCCTGATTCGATTAATATTTAAGTTTTTCAATCATATTTTGTGCATTTTGATAATCCTTTGCTCTGCCTTGCTCTAAAAAAAGGTTAGCACTTTTGCTAAAGTCTTCTACTGCCTCTACTATGTTTTGTAATTTGGAAAGAACTACCCCTCGATTATAATAAGCCGTGGCGTTAGTTGGATTTAGTTTAATTGCTTGGGCAAAGTCTTCTATGGCATTATTATAGTTGCCTATTTCTAAGTAAATCATTCCTCGATTACTGTAGGCAACAGAATCGTTTGAATTTATTTTAATTGCTGTGGTACAATCTTGAATTGCTCCTTGTAGGTCGCCACTGGCAGACCTAGCTAAAGCTCTGTTATTATAAGCTTTGGCATTTTCAGGATTCATATCAATAGCTATGCTACAGTCTTCTACAGCTTTTTGATATTCCCCAAGGTTTAAATAACCAACACATCGATTATTGTATGCTGCGATGTCTTTAGGATTTAGTTCGATCGCTTGGGTGCAGTCTTCTATTGCTGCTTGATACTTTCTTAGATTCAAGTAGGAGCTACATCTATTTGTATGAGCATCAGGATAATCTGCTTTTAACTCCAGTGCTTGAGTATAGTCTTCTATTGCTCCTGGATCGTCTGCCAAATAAAAGCGTGCTCTACCTCGATGATAATAAGCTTTCGGATCGTTGGGGTTAATTTTTAAAGCTTGGGTGTAGTCACTAATAGCACCAGATCGATCTCCTATAGCACCTCTTGCTATTCCCCGGTTAATATAAACTTCGGTATTTTTAGGATTAAGTCTAATTGATTGACTGTAGTCTTGAATAGAATTTTTGTAATCCCCGATTTTGTAGTAAATTAGCCCTCGTTTATCATAAGCTTCAGCATCGTTAGGATTTAATCTTAATGTTTGAGTGAAATCGGTAATCGCTTTGACATAGTTATCAAGTTCATAATAGGATAGAGCGCGATTATAATAAGCGTCGTTATAGTTTGATTTGATTTGAATGGCTTTTGTATAATCCTTAATTGCTTTTTCATAAGCTCTTTGCCCATAATAAGAATTACCTCTTTGATAGTAAATTCTGGCATTTTGGGGATTTAGGTTTATGGCTTGAGCATATAAAGCGATCGCTCTTTGTTGCTCTCCTTGTTTTGCTAATTCTTGAGCCTGGTTATAAAGTGCTTGTACTCTGGATGTAAATTGGCGTTGCCAAAGATATGTGATTACTAATCCTGCGATGATTGCGGTTGCTAATAATCCCACTAAGGCAAATTTTATCTTTTTCTCTTTTTGCTGATTTGGTAATTTGTGGTTATTCTCTTCTGCATCTTTCTCCTTCCCGATTTCTTCCTCTTTTTTTTCATCATTCCATACCTGTACAATGGCATTTTTAGTCAATTGAGGTGGGGAAAATAATTCTATTTCTTCTGCTTCTGAGATTATTATTTCTGCTGGTTGAGAGCTAATTTTATTCTGGGTAGACATTTCCAGATTACTTAATTCTGCTAGCACTTCCGAAGCCGAATGATAACCTTGTTGAATTTCGGTATTTACCATTTTATTAATGATATCTACTAGCATTGGAGAACATACCAGTAAATTATGCCAAGCCATTTCTAAATCTGAACTTTGGTTAGTCTGTTTTTGCTGTAATAAATCTTGAGTAGATAGCCCTGTTAATGCTCGAATAGCAATCATTCCTAAAGCATAAATATCAATATTCGGATGTGGATTTTCTTGACTTTGTTCCAATGATATATACAGTGAACTATCCGATTCTTTTTCATTACTATTGTTTGATTGTGATGATTGTTTTTCCAACTCTAAGATTGTTTTAATTTCTCTTTCTAACCCCAACCTGATTAATACTAATTTTTCATCTGAAGCTCTTTTAATCAAATTCGATGGTGTAATTTGTCCATGAATCTCTCCCTGATTATGGATAAATAGTAAAATTTCTAATACTTCTGCCAATATACGGATTACTTCTGTTTCTAATAGGGGTTTACCTATGGCTAACTCTTCAGCTATAGACAAGCCTAAAATATAATCTTCAACTAAATATATGTTATTCTCTTCGTAAAAATAAGCTAATAAATTAGGGAGCTTATCATGTTTACTGAGACTATCAATTTTTTCTACTTTTTGTTGAAATAATGATAATATTGTATCTCTATTTTCTCGCTGAAAATTGTTTAATTGAATTTCTCTGACTAGACATTGAGGAGAACCTGGACGGCGAGTATCTCCTGCCAGATATATTTGTCCTAAGATATTAGAACTTATAGATTTGATAATACGGTAGCGTTTATCTACAATTTGGTGAATCATCATATTCATCGCCCGATTACAGACTTAGTTTTGATAGTAAGTTTTTAATCAACCAGATGATTTTCTGGCAACTTAATAGCTCTATCTTAGCTTTACTTAGATTCTTCAACTTTGAGTATTTTAGCCGGAGATAATTTTTGGGACTTGACTCTACTTTTCTCCATCCAATATATATGATGGCCAAAGTTCAGAAATATCTAAGTAGCGAGACATTATGAAATGTCACTATGTCCGAAGCGACTCGAAGGGAGTGTAATATTATGTCCGGTTGAATACTTGTAAATAAGGGAATAAATATCACTACAAAGCTTAGGAAAACCATTGGCTTGTTCGGGAGCCATGTATCCAGGAGTACCAACAGCAATAGTAGGAGTTGTTTTTCCTTCTTTCTTTCTTTATGGTTAAAACACTGAGTTCTTTCACTGCTCCAAAATCAATCATCACGAGCAGATTATCTTGCTTGCGACGCATTGCATTATATTTGAAGGTTTAATATCTCTATGAATAATATTATTACTATGAACGTAATTTAATATTTCTAGTATTTCTTGAAGAAGCTGAATTGTCGAAGTTTCATCTAATGGTTGATTGGGAATTATTTCTTTAGTTAAATCATGTTCTTTAACAAACTCTTGAACCAAATAAAATTCATCATCTTCTTCAAAATATGCTGATAGATGTGGAATTTGATCGTGTTCTCCTAATTGAGACAGAGCTTCTGCTTCTGTCTTAAATAACCGTTGTGTTATCTCTAAAACTTTTGGATTAGGATTATTTTTATGGGGTTTTTTGACAACACATTGGGGATTGCCTGGTAAAGCCATATCTACGGCAAGGTAGGTTTCTCCAAATCCACCAGTGCCTAAATTCTCAATAATTTTATAGCGACTCAGAAGTATTCTACCAATTAGCATATTTAGTATGAGTATTGAATATTCCTATTTTGTCATATTTTTCTACACTAACCAATCCAGATATTTAATACAAAACCCACCGCTCGATCGAATTAATAAGAACAAATGTTTTCTAGCCAGAGTTACTCGAATATTTAGTTATGGGAAATTATTGTGAATTTGTGCGGTCGGGAAAACCTTTCATCAAGTGGAGAGAATTTTGTCGGCGATCGCGACGCCACAAACGGATTAGTTTTAATCCTAGGAAATAACTAAATATTCCACAAATTATACCCATTACTAGGCAACCTAAAAATAGAGCTGCGACAAACTGAGTTTTATATTGCAATATTTCTTGAACTGACACAATACTTTCTGGTACAAATTCTTCTTGAGAGTTCAGTAGCCATCGACCAATTTGAAAGTTAATTGCATAAATTGGTACATAAGTTAAGGGATTACTTACCCAAGTACCAATAGCAGCAGTAAATTTATGACCTCGGAGTAAAGCTGCTAGTGCCACACCGAGTATGGTTTGAAGACCAAATATGGGGAATAATCCGGCAAACACTCCCAGTGCTAAACCTCTAGCAATATATTCTGGAGTTCCTCTCATACGGATAAAACGCCAGTATAAATATTGCAAATATCTGCGCCAGTTTCGTTCTTTTCTTCTATTTGATAAAGACTTTCTAGTAACCAGGTTTTTAGAAAGTAATTGTTGAAGAATTTGTTGGATTTTTTTCAACATCGTGAAATATATTTACCGTTTATTACTATTATGATTGTAAAAGAAAAAATTATGTAAAATTGTTGAGAATAAAGGGTGATTAAAAAAGAAATATGTCACAATTGTTGACGAACGGAAATACGATTGCAGCGATCGCTACCGCTATTGTTCCCCAACAAGGAAGTGTGGGGATACTCCGGCTTTCTGGTTCTGAAGCTATGACAATTGCCAAAATCCTATTCCATGCACCAGGCCATCAAGTTTGGGAGACTCACCGTATTCTATATGGCTATATTCGCCATCCCCAGACTCAGCAGTTAATAGATGAAGCTCTGTTATTAATTATGAAAGCACCTCGATCTTATACCCGCGAGGATGTGGTGGAGTTCCACTGTCATGGTGGAATTATCACCATACAACAGGTATTACAACTTTGTATTGAAGCCGGGGCGAAGCTAGCTCAACCTGGAGAGTTTACTTTACGAGCTTTCTTAAATGGGCGATTGGATCTGACCCAAGCTGAAAGTATTGCCGATCTGGTCGGTTCTCAGTCTCCTGCTGCTGCTCTCGCTGCTCTCGCTGGTTTACAGGGGAAGTTAGCTAGTCCAATTCGTCAGTTAAGAGCTAGTTGTATTGATATTTTAGCGGAAATCGAAGCCCGCATTGATTTTGAGGAAGATTTACCACCTTTGGATGAGTCAGGGATAGTTGCAGAAATACACCATATTTTGGTAAATTTGTCAAACATACTGGCAACGGCAAATCAGGGCGAGTTGTTAAGAAATGGCTTGAAGGTGGCTATTGTCGGACGTCCGAATGTGGGAAAGTCCAGTTTGTTGAATGCTTGGAGTCGTAGCGATCGCGCCATTGTGACTAATCTTCCTGGCACGACGCGAGATGTGGTGGAGTCTCAGTTGGTGGTGGGTGGTATTCCGGTGCAGGTTTTGGATACGGCGGGTATCCGAGAAACAGAAGACCAGGTTGAAAAAATCGGGGTAGAGCGATCGCGTCGGGCTGCTGAGTCTGCTGACCTTGTATTGTTGACTATTGACGCTGAGGCTGGATGGACAGATTTAGATGAAGAAATATATGAACGGGTTAAACATCGTTCTGTGATTCTGATTGTGAATAAGATTGACTTAGCTCCGGAACTAATTGAGTCTATTTCTTACCCAGAAACTATTAAAACTATGGTGACTACAGCCGCTACTAATAATCTAGGAATTGAGGAATTAGAAACAGCAATTATTAGCGCTGTAAATTTAGGAGATTTGCAGGCGATAAATTTGGATTTTGCAATTAATCAAAGGCAAGCATCTGCTTTAACTAGGGCAAAGATTTCTTTGGAAGAGTCCTTAAATACTATAGGAGATAATTTGCCTTTTGATTTTTGGACAATTGATTTAAGGGGAGCAATTCAAGCTTTGGGAGAAGTTACAGGTGAAGAGGTAACAGAGTCGGTTTTAGATAAAATTTTTAGTCGATTTTGTATTGGTAAGTAATACTAAATCCGGCGATCGACAGAACAAATATTTATGAAGGTAAGGCAGAAGGCACTTATGCTGAAGGCAGAAGACAGAAGGGTTAGATGGGAATTTGAAAAAGATAATGCAATCTGAACCGGATTTGGTATAATTAAAGATTTGAATACCCAGAAGCTGAATCTAAAATCTCAAGATTTTAGATATTAAGTCATGTAGTCCACCTGGGCAAAGTCCCACAATTTGGAAATTTAGTAAAATTATGAGAACATTTATGATAATTTATGATAAAATTTCACATAACATAACAATATCAACATTGATTTAGGGTAAACAAAATTTATGACTGGATTTATCGGAGCATTGTTTGGACTATTTGGTAGCAAAAAGGCCAATAATCAATCTGTCCCTCAACCTAAAACTTCTAACCGCGCTGAAGCATTTTTCTTAGATTCAGATAGCTCCAAGGGTCTAGGGGATTTTAACTATATGCGAACTCCTAAGTCTGTGAAGAAAAGCTATCCTACAGCAGTGGGCAAGCTGAATTTGATTACTGGAGAAATTGAAGAGTCTATTTCTGCGATGGAGAAAAAACAAACTACAGGAATGTCGAAAACTGTTTCCTCCACTCCTACTCCTAGTATTTCTAGTGCTTCTTCTTCATTTAAGCCTACTTCTACAACTCCTCGTCGCAGTGCTGACTCTGGTATGGATATGTTCCGAAATATGGCTCGTGACATCAAGAAGAAGAAATAATTGTCTTTTGGCAATAATTTCGCAACTTTAACAAAAATGTTCGGATAAGTCCCCACTTAAAAATAGTATCAATTAAAAATGCTCAAGTTAAATGTGGGGATGAATCCTAGTCAATCAAAAAACTGTGTAGCATTGGCTGAGTTTTTGGTATTTACTTTCGGGCGTTGCTGAATATAATGTATGATTTCACAGGAGTTAGGAGTCAGGAGGACCGATTCAGTAGGTAGAAAGAAGTTTTTTAATGACTAAATAGGAATAAATAGGTATAATTTCAACTATTGTTTTGGCTGAAAATTTATCACTAGTTGAATTTCATACCTCACATCAGCAACGCCTACTTTCGGAATCAAGTCTCAAGCAAAAATTCTTTCCTATTCCACCAATATTTTGCATAAGTACAGGGAGCAAGAATACTTGCCCCCTTAACAAATTAGGCTTGAAATATTCCTTTTCTAAAACCCTTATTATTGTGGTCTTATTGTGGTTGAGGATTTAGCAATTAAACACATGGTCAATAATCACAAATTCCGCATTATTCTGTCGGAAAATAATCACTAGACTAATTAGTGAACTAATTATGGCTTGGTGATTAACTCTAAAAGCCTTGAAATATAAATAATTTAGCCTTTGTTATGGGAAAAAAATGCCTGCTTTTTGCTCCTACACAGATCAAAATATCAGCATTTTGACCAGACCCTTGTGGAAAAATTAAACATACTATTGTTGCTGCTATCTTCTGTTTCATCCCCATTCCTCCTGACTCCTGACCAAGAAAAAATAGGTAATAAACCTCCCCTTCGCTGCGCCGTGGGCTGTTTGTTGGCCTACAAAGATATAAAAATTAAAATATTCCCGATCTAAAGCGAACGACAGATGGCGGTAGTCAATGTTAACGCAGTTACAGCGGTTTTCATTTGTGTAGACCAGAGGGCGAATGGCTATAAGCTTGCGCACAACGCATCCTATCGGAATGCTGCCGCAAACGTTAATGCCTCTAAAGGGCGTGTGGTTGTGACGATGTGGTTCATCAATCTGAAAACCGCTGTAAGAACCCAGGAGACTTTTTCCTAGGTCATGCTGCGCAAATATGTGCATAGCAAACGGTTAACGCACCCAGGAGGTTAACTGAAATGACTCCTGACTTTCACCCCAACAAAAAAACTTTTTCAGCAAACCCTAACTAGGGCAGAATTAGTCAGACAATTAGACTATAAAGATTAATGGTATGGTCGTACAAAGTGTCAAAATTATAGATATTTTCCTAGCGCCTCTTTCAGAGGAGCTTCGCTTTCAAAATAGTGCTCTAATTGTGAATACATAGCAGAACAATGCCGTTAAATATTCGAGAGTGAGATTGTTCAGAATGTGGTATTGATCGTGATAGATGTCGAACGATAAATTAAGGCCAGCATAAACATTTTGACTACTGGGTTGGCATTTGCATTCTTTGAAGGAAGCGATCGTAAGACCCTAAGAGAGTAAATATCAGAAGGCTGGTGCTATGTTAGTCTAGCTCCTCTGTTTGAGAGGCATAACCTTTGCGTAAGCGTTGCTCCTCTCGAAGAAGCAGCATTCCAAAGAAAGGGAAAGAAAAAGAGGAAACAGAAACCTTGCGTCGCGAGTCTTCTTAGGAATGCTACGGTGTCGTCTAAACGCACCGTCAGGAAGATGTCAAATTGCACTGGTACTAACTATGCTAAAACCTTGAGAGCTTCTGGTTTAACAATGACTTGAACTCCTGAATTGACTCTAATGTGCCACATACCGTTGGGTAGTTGATTTAGCAACTCTACTGTTTTACCTTCATCAGTTTTTAGTTGAGAGCTTGGGGAGTCAGCCAAAACTACAGTGGTTGATGATGATTCTCTAGGGGATAATAAATTAGCTGAAAAAGGAGATGTCAGAGCAGTAGAGTGTGTAGAGTGTTCCGATAGAGTTGCTAATTGCATTCTTAGTTGCCCTAGTTTTTCTTGCAACTCTTGATTTTCTGCTTGATAGTGTTCTGTTTGTTGTTTTAGTTCTTTATTTTCTTGGGCTAACCTTTGAACTTCTAGTTTTAATCTCTTAACTTCTACACATTCATCGACGCTAACATTACAAGCTTTAGCTATAACTTTTTTAATTAGAGGGCTGTACATAAACTTTCACAAATAAATTATGAGTAAATTGTTGTCATTGAGGAAGTAATTGATTATTGTCTTTTACTTACTTCCCTTGCTTACTATTATCATGCTCTACTTTTGCCATAGAGTATGTGATACTTTTGAGGGCTTTAATGTGATTAAGGTCACTCTATCTACAAGTTATGGATATATTACCTATGGGATAATTTCCAAACGGAAAAATACTTTATTGCTTATAGCAATTAATACTCAAATCCATTAGTTTGAGAAACTAAATTAAGTATAACTACGGAAGCTTTTTTGCTTAGAATTTTATCCCCATCATATAGCTAGATTTTATCAGTATAAGAACTTATTTCGTTCAAAATACCTCGATCCCTACCTTAAACAATTACCAATTTCCAGAATTCTTGCACACCTCATCTAGTTTGTCAAATGCTTTTTAGGGCTAGTTTTACTGGCGAGTTGAAGCAACAATATATTAATTATACTATTTATTACATCTTCAAAGAGAATTTTATAATAGTTAATTTATAATTTTCTAGAAGGTAATTCCTTTTGATATGATATGTCTAAGTATAGATAATGTGATGTTTTTAGCTCATTTCCTATCCTAACAAAAGAGAGATAATTCCTACACAGATTTCGCAAGAATCGATAACATTTTGTAACTTATGTTAAAAAAACTTAGTAGTTACGATGTTAATACCACTTTATCTTCCAAATGTCAAAAAAAAATCACAGCCTTCAGCTATATATACAACCTATTCCATGTAAATCTGGTACACGAATGTCAGTAGTTCAGCCAGCACAAATAATCACACCTGATTCGATAGTTCAAAAACTATTTTAAAAGCTACTTGTAGTGGCCAGCAATTAACAATTAACAATTTTCATGTGACGAGGTGCCGAATGCAAGTGCATGACAAACGCAAAATAATTAATAATTACCTCTGGTGAATAATTAACAATTAACAATTTTCATGTGACGAGGTGCCGAATGCAAGTGCATGACGAACGGAAAACAATTAATAATTATCACTCGCCGGAGCATGAATAATTGATCGGAGACTATCTCAAGAGACATACGCGACTCAATTATTAATTAATTATTCATTAAATAGTCATGCAAAATTAATTACACATACTCTAAAGCTGGAAAACCGATATTATAAAAATTACAGAAAATAAATAATGGTAATTCATTTTGCCTAGGCACTTATTAATTATTCGGGTCGGCTTTAAACCTCAATTATTTAATTATTAATTATTCGGTAAGAATTGACAGTATCGAAAAAAATACATCGCTCGCGTTGAGTTTTCTACTTTTTTTTCCTCCTAATATCATGTCTCATTAAACAACTGTAATAAACAATCTTTCCCCAACCTCGTCCCTACATTGCGGTTAATTAATGTTACTTGATATAATACTAATGATTAATAACTTTGCTGTACTTAAATTTTTTATTTCTAAATACTATTAGTTGACCTGATACCAATTATCGATAAATTTTGTTATTTTGATGGTGATTTTTGTCACTTTCCCCGCGTAGTATTAATGCCCAATTGATGGTACAACTCCTAACTCCTAACTCCTAACTCCTGTACACCGCAAATCCGACGGCTCCCCTTCCCCTACCTGACTCCTAACAACCGTTATTTATAAGTATTCAACCAAACATAGTATAAGACTTTAAGACCAAATTTTTTCTGTGGAATTAGTCGATGATGCCGAAAGCTGACTAGACTGTATTGAAGTGTTGATTAAATGGCAGAATTGATGGCTAGATTATAGCTAAGATTTTGTCAAATTTGTAATTATAATCGAAAAAAATACGCGATGAAAGCTGAAATAATCAATACATTAAGTACAGCCTGGCAAGTTTTACAGGGTAATAGCAGATTTATGTCGTGGAATCTGTTTTTAGCTTTAGTACCTTTGGCCATGAGTTTTTGGTTGTTCTATAAGCCTCGCTCAATTTTGATAAAGTGGGGGGTTTTCTTGTTGGTCGGTGCAACTTTTTTACCTAATACTAAAATAGTTTTGGCCCAGGCAATTCGGTTGATGAGAGGGGAAGCTTTAATCTATATTGCGGTGGCGATCGCTATTACTTTGATACTGATGGTTTTGGATATATGCTTAGTACGCCGTCGTCAGTCTCGGTCTATGCTGTGGTGGGTTGGTTTCCTGATTTTTATCGCCTTTTTACCCAATGCACCTTATGTGTTGACTGATATTATCCATCTTTATCAAGATGTTCGTCAAAGTAATTCTGTGTGGGTTTTGACTTTAGCAGTAGTTCCCCAGTATTTGCTGTTTATGTTTATTGGGTTTGAAGCTTATGTTATTTCTTTGATGAGTTTGGGCCACTATTTCCAGAAACAAGGATGGGGTAAGTATATTTTCGGCTGTGAGTTTATTATTCATTGTCTTTCTGCTATAGCTATTCATTTGGGAAGGTTTCAACGTTTTAATAGTTGGGATTTGATTACTAATCCTGATGCTTTGGTGAACAGTGTTTTTAATGATTTAATAGATCGACGCCCGATGTTGGTGATGTTTGTCACACTCATAGTCATTTTTGTGTTGTATTGGCTGATGAAATTAGTTACTTTTGCCTTGGTTAAACAATATCAAATACACAAAAAAGAAGGGAAAAAATTTCCTTGGTTTTTACTGGATTTTTAGCCAGATTTTTTCATAGTTCTATTGAATAGAATATTGGCTAGCTATAGATTAGAATAAAATTTATAATTTTTAGAATTAGGCAGGGTTATCTTTTGTCAAACCCTGCTTTTTTAGCATACATACTTACCATGTATTTACATATCAAAAATCATAGATTATAATCCTATACTAGTAGGCTTTCAGGAAAATGGGGAATGAATAAATTTGATCGGAGACTTTGGCATCGTTTTTTACAGATTGCTCAACCATACTTTTATCCATTAAAATCAGGCGGTAGCAAAGTATTTTTAGGATTATTACTGTTGCTACTAATATTTCTATTTGCAGCAGTTTTTGTGATTGTTAGCCTAATTAGCTTAGGCAGTGAAGCGATATTTGGCGAAGCTTTTAACAGTATAGCGCCCGGTTTGGCAAATACAATAAAAAATATTATTAATTCACATTGGATATTTGTCATTGCGGTAATGATAGTTGTACCTGTCATTGCTTTTTGGCATTACAGAAGGCAGCTTGTACCTAGTTGGCAGCCATGGACACTATTAAGTTTACTGCTATTATTATCTCTATCAGTTAGTGGTTTAAATGTAATTATTAGCTATGTTGGTAACTTTTTTACAACTGCCCTAGCGGAAAAAGATCAACCAACATTTTGGCGATTTTTATTTGTGTATGCAGGCGTCTTTATTGTCGGTACTCCCATTGTCGTAATTTACACATATACGCGCCAAAAGTTAGGGCTATATTGGCGGGAGTGGATGACTAATAGGTTTCTGGATAACTACTTACATAACAAAGCTTATTATGAAATAAATTCCGAGGGAGATATTGATAACCCAGATCAAAGAGTTTCAGAAGACATTAAATCTTTTACTAACCAAAGTTTGTATTTTCTCCTGACAATTCTTAACTCAATTATTGATGTTATATCTTTCACGGGAATTCTGTGGTCAATATCAATACCTCTATCAATATTTTTAATTTTATATGCTTTGATAGGAACAGTCGTAGCGGTAATATTTGGTAGGAAATTAATTCCTTTGAACTTCAATCAACTCAGACGGGAAGCGGATTTTCGTTATGGATTAGTTCATGTGCGTGACAATGCTGAGTCTATCGCTTTTTACCGGGGAGAAAATCAAGAATTACTTCAAATTAGAGAGCGGTTTGGTCGTGCGTTTAATAACTTTAATATACTCATTGGTTGGCAGAGAAATGTAGATTACTTTACCACAGGTTATCGCTATGCAGTGATTATTTTGCCGTCTTTAATTATGGCTCCGATCTACTTTGCCGGAGAAATTAAATATGGAGATATTACTCAGGCAGGTTTTGCATTTAGTCAGGTTTTAGGAGCTTTTTCTTTGATTGTTAGTCAAATTGACCCATTGACTGCTTTCGCTGCAAGTATTAATCGTTTGGCTGAATTTAGGGAAATTTTAGAAGATACTAAAGAATTACCGGAAACAGAAACTAGAGAAATAGATATGGTAGAAGGATCTACTAAACTAGCACTAAAAAATATTACCCTTAATACTCCTGTTTATGACAAAGAAATTAACGAAAATCAAAAGACCCTAGTGAAAGATTTATCAGTAGCAGTTAAACCTGGTGAGGGATTATTAATAGTAGGTAAAAGTGGAGCTGGTAAAAGTTCTTTATTGAGAGCGATCGCTGGGTTATGGAAGTCAGGCACTGGTAGTTTGGAGCGCCCTAACTTAGAGGAAATGTTATTTTTACCTCAGCGCCCTTATATGATTCTAGGGAGTTTACGAGAACAATTGTTATACCCTAATATTTACCAAAAGGTTGATGATAGTGATTTACGAAAAGTTTTGAAATTAGTTAATTTGGAAGATTTACCCGATAGATTAGGTTGTTTTGATACAGAGTTACAGTGGGAAAATGTCTTATCTTTGGGAGAGCAACAACGTTTAGCCTTTGCTAGACTGCTGTTGACAAAACCAAATTATGCAATTTTGGATGAAGCTACCAGTGCTTTAGATTTGCAAAATGAGGAGGAACTTTACAAGCAACTGGAAACAACTAAAACAACTTTTGTGAGTGTAGGACATCGTTTAAGTTTATTGAAATATCACCAACAAGTTTTGGAGTTAACAGGAGATACCCGTTGGCAATTGATATCTTCAGAAGATTATCAAGCAAGAGTTTAATTTGAGCGACTAAATATTTCATAACTAGATTAGCTAATGGTGCACATTAGAACATTTTTAGAAGGAAAAACCGAAAAATATGGTCATGAATTTAGAGTAATTAACCGCTGGGAGCCAACAGATCAAAAATTTTCTTGCTGTGGTTTTAAAGGTGGTCAATTAAAACTATCAGTTAGAGAATAGGAATATCTAAACTGTGGCGCTAAACACAACCGAGATACGGCTGATACCAAGCTCGGCGAACAAAATGCAGGAATGAATATATTATATTAGTTTCCGGAAGACATCCGGAAACTTGAAACAGACCTGTAGAGAAGCGTAAGATGAAGTTCAATAATTGATAATTAATAATTGATAATTACCTCTGTCTTAAAGGAAGAAAATTGATACCAAAGAGAAAATTTTTGACTTCTCTTGGTCGATTGGATATGGCGTTTGCGCTTCGCAAAACTACGTTTTACATGTTGCGGATCAAAACGCGTAGCGTCCCGGAGGGACAGGTATCTTCGCCATCCCCCGACCGCTTTTCTTCTTAAAAGAAGAGGCTTTAAACCCGATCAATTAATTATCAATTGTCAATGGTCAATTATCCATTAGACCTCTGGGAAAAAGATATAGATTTTTTGCAGGAGTAGGCAACAGGCAACAGGTAAGATGTTTTTACGCGCGAAGGCACGAAAAAAAGAATTTTAGGGTGATTTTTTCTTTCCGATTCCGATCTAATTAAAAGGTTTATTTGTTTTCGAGGCCTATGTCTATTGATAAAGTGAGCACTACCCGACATTAGCGGAGCTTTGCGTAAGCAAAACGTCAACCCGCTCAAAGTCTCAACCCAAACAGCAAACGTCTGTTTGATTTAGATGGATGGGAATCCCCGCTCTTTTCAGGCCTATACTTTACCCACAACTCCTGAAGCCCTTATATGATAGGCTATATGAGGAGAAGGAGGATAGGGAAGTTTGAAACAAAGCTACCATTTATCAAAAATTACAGAGGTCGTTAAAAGTCAATAACATAATTGCCCCATTTGATTTAGATCGCGAGCTATCATAACCTTCTTCCCACACCTCCCACACCTCCCACACTTCCCACACTTCCCACACTTCCCACACTCCCCACCCTGCAAAACTTCTAAGACTTATGGGTAATGGATAGCTTTTAAGGCGGGGAGAATGTCAAACTTCTACTCTTGTGATTACTATGTATGGGTAATCTAGGTAGGGATAAGTTCCCCAGGTCTTAATTTAGCCCATTTGCCCATTTCCTCTTTAAAACTTTCACAACCGACCACATCCCACTCCATCTCAATTTCGTCTTGTTGAGGACGGATATTTACGTTTATAGTAGGTTCAATCGGGTCAAAATCTGGATTTTCAGTTAGGTGAAGTTGTTCGTGCTGAGTTTCTACAGCGTGGTAGGTAAAACAGCGATCTACATAGTGGCAATTAATACAAATACACATTTGGAAATACCTCTTGACGCTTCACTATAATTTTATCAGTTACAGAATTCTTGATTTGAATCTTGTGCAGGGTAACAGAAATAACGAATCAGTTAAAAAAGCTTTTTAAGCTTCTTTTACAAACATTCTTCCCTCCTGCCTCTTGTCACTACTTGGTTAATAAGCTAAAAATCATCAACAATTGTATATTCCTTGTTGCCTTCGGGAGCAGATGAGCTGTTGCCTCCCCCAAAAATTGGATATAAGTAGGTAGGTAGAAAAATTTACAAGTACGTCCGAAGCGACTCGAATGGAGTGGAAGGTTTGCTCCGCATTCAGCAAGGGAAGCAATCTCTTGGGTTTCGACTAGATCAAAATTTCGTTACATAGTGAGGTTTATTCGCGCCTACCTACTTATGGTTTAAATGCGCTGGCAGCTTATCCAATATTTTTTTTGTCAATTTTATGTCTTTCGACTAATGAAAAAATTATAGAAAAATTTTAGAGTTTATATGTGGGAATTTCGTTAATTATTAGATTAATCTAAAATCTAACAATTTTGGAGTTAAGACAGGATATATTGCTTCCTAGCCTTGTATTGATAACTTTAACTTACGCTGAAATTTGATTTTATAGAAGTTTAGTAAATTTTTGTTTTCATGTTGATAAATTCACTTTCTGCTTTATCTCCGGAAAACTGGCCATTCGACCCTAAAATGTTGCCACAACCGATTTATTTGGTGGGTGGTGCCGTGCGGAATGGTTTGCTCAAAAGGCAGACTAAATATTTGGATTTAGATTTTATTGTTCCCCAGCAGGCAATTAATCTTGCTAGAAAAATTGCTCATCAATATCAGGCAGGGTTTGTGGTGCTGGATGCAGAACGAAAAATTGCCAGAGTGGTGTTTGGGGAGACTACGATAGATTTTGCTGAGATTGAAGGTAATAGTTTGGAGGAAGATTTGTGGCGACGAGATTTTACGATAAATGCCATCGCTTATAATCCTTTTACTGACGAACTGATCGATCTGTTTAATGGCTTGACGGATTTACAGCAGGGTAGAATCAAAATGGTGAAACCTGCTAATCTCAGAGATGACCCCCTCCGACTATTGCGAGCTTATCGTCAGGCAGCCCAGTTAGATTTTGCGATTTCCCTAGAAACAAGGGCTACTATTCAAGAATTTGCACCTTTATTAACTAAGGTTGCAGCAGAAAGAGTGCGCTCAGAATTGAGTTATCTTTTGAGTAATTCTCAAGGAATGCTTTGGATAGAAAGGGCTTGGAAAAACGGTTTGCTTTGTGATTATTTTCCCACTGCTAGAGAAAGATTTGAGATAGGAAAGCAAGTAGAGACTTGTGCAGAGCAGTTAGTTAAAATTTGGCCACAATTGGGCATTGAGTTGGCGAGTGGGTTGCGTGATACGGTTAAGACATCGTTGTTAGCGATCGCTAAGTTGGCTATTTTAGTAAATCCTCAACCAGAGGTGGCGGAAACTGAGTTGATGCGGTTGAAATATAGCAATGCGGAAATCAGGAGTGTTTTGGCAGTTATTAAATGTTTAGCTAAACTGTCTGAAATAAGAATATCTGAGATGTCTATTAGACAGCAATATTTTTTCTTTCAAGAAATCGGAAAAAACTTTCCTGCTTTGGCAGTTTTAGCAGTAGCAAAGGAAATATCTATTGAGGAAATGTCTCCTTTAATTAATCGTTATTTTAATCTGGAAGATTTAGTTGCTCATCCGACTCCTTTGCTGAATGGGAATGATTTAATTACAGCCTTAAATTTACCTAAAGGTCCCCTAGTTGGTACATTGTTAATGGAAATTCAGTTGGCACGAGCTGAAAATAAAATTTCTACTAAAACTGAAGCAATTAAATTAGCAGAAACATTAATTGAATCATCTAAATAGGGTTTGCAGCAATAACTGTTTTTGTCGAGGGTAGGAGTCACCGAATCAGGAAAAATGGGGATTAAAGAGGATGTTTGAGAAATAATTGTCTGAGATTTTTTAGCTCTTGTTGGCTTAAAATGTTATTATTTTGAGCTTTGAAGTAGGTAGGTTTCAACAATTGATAATTGATAATTGATAATTGATAATTACCTCTCCTTAAAAGAGAGATGATTGACACAATTGGAAACATTTTTCTTCACAGGAGTCGATTGGATATGGCGAGGAGACCTCGCCATCCCATCCTACGGAATGCTGCGCAAACGACCGCTTTTTTTCCCTTTAAAGGGGAGGCTTTACACCTCAATTATTTAATTGTTAATTGTTAATTATTCGGTAATTAAATGTAAAATTTCCAAAGTGAGGAGGAATGACATTTGCGGAATACTTCGCAAACGTTCCTCGCAATGACGAAGCATATTATATTTATTTCTGTTCATCTACTTAGGAGGGAATTGAATGTTATGAATAATCAGGGGAGTTAAAAGATTTTGTGTCAGATATCTATTCTTTTCAAAAGAGATATTCACTCTAAGAGATGATATTTAAGCTATAAATTGCTGACTGCTGTACGGGCAATTTCCATTTCTCGTGCTCCGCTTTCCATGTTTGCTCCGCATTCGGACCGAAATTACCCGTACTGACTCTTAGAAAAAACCTAACTATTTGTAGCACATAATTTATCGCGCCTGGTATAATCGCATCCTGAATCATTGATATTTTTCAATAATTGATAATTGATAATTACCTATCCCTTAAAGGAAGAGGATTGATACTAATGAGAAAATTGTTGACTTCTCTTGGTCGATTGGATATGGCGAGGATACCTCGCCATCCCCCGACCGCTTTTCTTCTGAAAAGAAGAGGCTTTAAACCTTAATTATTCGGTAAGAAAGTTTCCTTCCTATCACAAATATAGGATTTAATTATTTCAATACAGTCTTGGATATTTGTTAAAGACAGATTATCATCTTTCACCGTTCAATTGCCTCTTGTAAAACTTTTTCTATAATTAAAAAATGTAGACAATCTTCTTCTTTAATATCAACTGAATATTCTCATAAATCTTCTAAAGATTGAATCAAATAAATTCGATCTAATAAAGTACAGTTTGGATGAAATTCAAGCAAAAAATAAATATAATATTATGTCCGGTTGAATACTTATAAATAAGCACAGAGGAGTCAGGAGTCTGTCGGGGTAATTTCGGACCGAATACTCCGCAAACAGGAATTACCCGTACAGGAGGGAAGAAGCGGTGCGACCCCGCGTCGGCGACAGACGCAAGGGAATACGCACCAAGAGAAAAAGGAATAAAAAGAGGATAAAAAAGAAGAAGAAGAGGAGAAAGTTTTTTATCACGCTCTTATCCGGACATGATATAACTATTTGGCGTTTCTTCCCCTCTAGCAACTGAGGCAAAAATGCGAATATTAGATGCTTTATGTCTGGTAGCTATTTGTAATATTTTCTCTTCGAGTAATTGTTTGTGATTCATAATTTCTGATTACAACTAATATCATGTCCGGTTGAATACTTATAAATAACGACGGAGGAGTAGGGGTAATTCATGAATTACCCCTACAGTAGGGTAATTTCGTTCGGAATGCTCCGCAAACATGAAAAGCGGAGCATTCCGGAGGAAATTACCCGTAGAGTCGGGAAGAAGAAGGAAGAGGAGAAGAACATTTTTTATCGCTAATTAAACGGACATGATATAACAATTAATTTTCTAGAAATTTGAAATTTATCGCTAATTTTATCTGACTCGCCGTAAATCCAAAGTCAACGGATACTCAGCACTCAACCGCAAAGGCAACAACTCTACCTCCCCCGAAGTATGCCCCATCAACACAAACCGCTCCACCATTCGCGACTCCGCTTCCCGACCATTCACTGGAAACTTCTGATAAATCTTCCCATTAGGAGGACTCACATAATAACTACATCCACCAACACTTCGCCCAACCACACTATCCACAATGTCAAACACCAACGGACTATGACATTCGATCGCCGGATGTAGCAAACTCCCATACTTCCGCGCCCGATACCTTACTGCTCCTACATATTCACCTGCTACACCAGTAGACCGCAACGGCACTTGCTTACCATTACACAAAACCACATACCTCGACCCCAAACTATCCTGATTCGGCGAATCTCCCATCGCTCCCCCCAACATCACCTGTAACCTTTCCATAGAATCATCAACATAACGAGCTGTTCCTCCACCAGTCGTTTCTTCGCCCAAAACGTGCCAAGGCTCGATCGCCAAACGTAACTCCAACTGCAAATTATCCCGCACCATTTCCCCAACGATGGGAAAACGAAACTCAAAAAACGGCTCAAACCATTCCAACTCAAATCCAAAACCAGCCGACCGTAAATCCAAAATCACCTTCTGCAAATCCTCCCCAATATAATGAGGCAGAAAAAAGCGATCGTGTAACATCGTACCCCACCGAATCAAATCTCGGTGATAAGGTTGTTCCCAAAACCACGCCACCAAACCCCGAATTAACAACATTTGCAACAAACTCATTCGGGCATGAGGAGGCATAGCAAACCCCCGAAATTCCAACAACCCAAACTGACGGCGTGGATTTTCCACCGGAAACAACTTATCAATACAAAACTCAGTGCGATGAGTATTTCCCGTCACATCCACCAACAAATGTCGTAACAAACGGTCTATCAACTCCGGCTCCACTTCCTGCCCTGCTTTCAACTCCCCAAATGCAATTTCCAATTCATACAAACTCTCATGTCGCGCCTCATCTACCCGGGGAGACTGACTAGTCGCACCGACAAACAAACCCGAAAACAAATAAGATAAACTCGGATGATGTTGCCAATATGTAATCAGACTCCGCAATAAATCTGGTCTTCGTAATAGCGGGCTTTCTGAGACACTTTTCCCACCAATGGTAATATGTGCTCCCCCACCTGTGCCGATTCGCCGACCATCTAACTGATATTTCTCAGTTCCCAAACGACACAAACGCGCCTCTTCATATAAACTTGTGGTAATTTCGACCAACTCATCCCAATTGTCTGCCGGATGAATATTTACTTCTATTACGCCTGGGTCTGGGGTAACTTGAAATCCTTCTATTCCAGTATTGCCAGGAGCGGTGTAACCTTCTACTAATACCGGAATTTTTAGTTCTTTTGCCGTATCTTCAATGGCAGCAACCAAATCTAAATAACTTCTAGCAGAAGTCATCGGTGGGATAAATATATGTATTTTTCCCTGTCGCGCTTCTGTGGTTAATGCTACCCGAATAGAATTTTCTGGAGCTTCGAGGGGGTCTGCACTTGGAGTTGTAGGCGGGTGGCTAATGTCAACAGTTGCTTCTGGCTCTAAATCTTCTGCCCAAGAAATTGAACTTAGTGGCAGACGAAATCCTAAAGGAGAATCACCTGGAAGTAGATATAGTTTAGTTTCTGGGATTTGCCAACGACAGCTACTCCAGTGCAGATTTTTATTTTTAAAAACTGACAAAATAGGCAAAATATAACCTTTAGGTGTTTCTGTTTCTTGCTCGTAAGCAGGAATAATCAAGTTTGAATTAACTCCCAAATATTTAACTAAAGTTTCGATGAAAATTTCTGCTTCTTTGCGAGTGTGACCGTAATTTCTACTATCTTCTGCCATGAGAGAGCGATCGCGCCAAATCGGAACACCATCTTTGCGCCAATAACATCCTAACGCCCACCTTGGCAAAGCTTCACCAGGATACCATTTGCCCAAACCATAGTGTAATAGCCCCCCACTCTTAGCAAATCTTTTTTCTAGACGGTCTAACAACTCTCCCGCAAGTCGTCGTTTGTCATCTCCCAAGGCTTCCACTCGCCATTCGGGCGATTCAAAATCATCAATTGAAATAAAGGTTGGCTCCCCTCCGGTGGTTAACCCCAAACCCCAACGTTGGAGTTTTTTTTCTACTTCTCGACCGAGGCTAGAAATTTTTTGCCACTGTGCTTCGGTGTAGGGTTTTGTCGGTCGAGGTTTTTCTTGATAGCGAGAGACAGTGACGGAAAATTCCAAATTGGACTCGCAAGGTTCGGTGGTGCCTCGTACTGGGTTTGCTGCCGTGGGTTCGACAGTACAGACCAGGGGAATATGGCCTTCTGCTGCGAAAAAACCAGAGGTAGGGTCTAGACCAATCCAACCAGCCCCTGGTAAATAAACTTCGGCCCAAGCGTGTAGGTCTGCATTATCGGATTCTGGCCCGGCGGGGCCGTCAAGGGGTGGAATATCTGCTTTTAGTTGAATTAAATACCCGGAAACGAACCGAGCTGCTAAACCATAATGACGGAAAATTTGTACTAATAACCAGGCTGTATCTCGACAGGAACCGATTTTTCTATTGAGGGTTTCTTCGCAAGTTTGAATACCTGCTTCTAGTCGAATTTCATATTTAATATCTTGGGAAAGTTGTTGATTAATAGAGGTAATAAAATTGCTGGTATAGATGTCTGCTAGTCGAATTTCATTTTGTCTATTTTTATTTATCCATGCTTGTAGTAATTCCCCAGATTCAGTAGTTTCTAAAAATGGTGCAATTTCTTTGTTTAATTGATTTTCATAAGCAAAAGGATATTTTTCTGCATAACTTTCTAGGAGAAAATCAAAGGGATTTATTGGTTGTAGTTCAGCGATTAGACCGACTTCGATTTTGAGTTTATTTGTTTTTTGTAGAAAGTTGACTTTGCTAATAAAATTACCATGGAGGTCTTGTTGCCAAGTAATTTGATGTTCTTGAGGTTCAATTTTTAGTGAATAGTTTTGAATTGGAGTACGACAATGAGGTGAAGGATGCAAGCCTAACAGATGCGGACCGAGAATAATAGGGCGTTCAAAGTTGTAAATAAGTTGATGATTGAGACTGACTTTTATTGACATGATTAATTCTGGTGTGAAAGAGCAAGTGGGTTGTTTATTATTGATGAAACTGTTTTTATCCTAGAGATAGCTAGAGATAAGTAGGTAGGTGGAAAATTTTACAAGTAAGTCATTGCGACTCGAACGGAGTGGAAGGTTTCGCTTCGCGACATGAATGCTCCGCATTCTGCACCGAAACCAATCTCAAGCATGGTCATTTCATTCCAGATTTTAGCAATGAATTTACTTACTTTCAGATAGGGAAAGATAAATTATCGGGAAGCTCTAAATAACCTATTTTCGTAAATACATAACATGGCACAGTTTAGAATGAAATAGCTCTGCATCTCAAGGGTATGAGGTGCATCAACATTTCGTTACATAGTGAGGTTTATTCACGCCTACCTACTTAGTTTTAGTTATAATAATCTATAGATAAATACTACAGGATTTACGCAAAGCATCTATAGATTCTGTTTTTTGTACGGGCAATTTATGGATAGCGCAGAATTTCCTAGGAAATTTCTCCTACAGGTTCTTTTCCTGAGAATTCTTCTAGTAAACTTGATGGTAATAACTCTCTCAAAATATCTATCCAAAGCGTGAAAAACATTATTTGCTGTTGGCTCACTAACTCCAAAAATTATCCCTAGTACTTAAAATGTTGGTACATGATGTAAATACTATAGGGTTAATATAGCAGTATGAAATGATTTGTAAAATAAATCTCTACAATTTCAATATCTACTTTCTCGGATTTTTAGGTTAGGATAAAATCCCAGATTTATCAAGCTTCAAAAAGTAAAAAAACTCCCCTTTTGTTATCAAACTAAAAAACTATTTAACCATAGCAAAAGATTTTAATTTATACCTAAATTTTCTCAAGCAGTTCTTAGCTTGTAACCAAATATCTTCCACTGGATTTTATTTCGGTGCATTGGGAGCTAAAAGCACGCAATTAATCTCATATTCTTTCGGCTCTAACCCTAGATTTACTTGACCTAAGTATTCTTTCAATTTACGAGATTTATGGTTAAGGAGAGCCATCCAAAATAATTAACACCTTACTTTCAGGATTTAACTCTCTTAAATACTTCAAAAATTTGACTGTATTTTCACTATTTCCTTGGTCATACTCTTGAACAAAAAACTGCTTAGGCATGATAATTTATCGCTCCATAATAAGTTTGACGTTCTCGTTCATTTGTGCTCGGAATTTCTAGCCTTTCACTTGTTGGCCCCCACACATATCCACAAATATTACGCCACAGTAAATGACATTCATCCATTAAATATACACTCACCTTCCCCCTTTCTATTTCTTCTCGACTTCCCTCTCATAAGTTACAAATTTCAAGATGTTTATTTTCCACCAGTTGACCATCTCGTGCGTGGATTATTTTTTGGGCTTTCCCTCCAACTCATACCTGCTGAAGCCAACAGATTATAGTAACTTTTTAAAGAAGGATATTTAACTCCATATTTTGACTCTATATGACTCTCTAATTTTTATAATTTTACTTCTTTTTTGCTGTTTAACCATTCAATAACTTCTTCTCGTTCCTTCCCAAACAGATATCCATTTGAGCCTTGATGTTTGAGTTTTAGTCCTTCAATGCCTGCCATGGCATAGTTGCCTTTACATTTACTGACCATTGCAGCAGAAATTTCTAAAATATTTTGAATTTGTTGAGGCTTAAAACCTTGAATAAGCATTTATATTACTAATGCTCTTTTCAATTCTCTTGCCTGGGGATTACTTTTAATAAATTGTTGTAGCTCTAGAAGAGTTGACTCTGAACTATTTTCTAAAAAATTCATAACTTTACCAGAAAAATTTTGACCTGTTGGCAGAGGCTAGTGGCTGCTAAATCGTCAACCAAGCAACCACTTTTGATAGTCTCATATTTTTCACGAATCATTTCATCTTGCTATATAATTTCTTCCCATACATTTAAAAGCTTTTTTCTACTACCTCATAATTTGATTAATCATTTTTGATTTTGAGCTTTTACCTTTCTTTTTTATACCTCTATTTTTTGAGCATTTTTAACTACCTTTTTTAACTGTTCATCAGTAATACCGATAATTATTTTCACTTCTTTGGGAAAATTATAAATATATTATAAAAGTTGATTCATTTCTACCTAAATATAAGCACCAAGACAGAATTGATTACCTACTCTAATTTTCTATAACCGTTGCAGTAAAAAGGTTTCATTTTTGGAAAATGTGTAATTAATTTTGTATACCTACTTATGTAATAGCAGTTTGATAATTTTAGCGTATTTTCTATTTTGGAGATGTCTATTAATGTGGAATTTTTCCCGCTGACACTCATCCTAAATCTAGGCTTAATATTTGATTTTATAGAGATATTCTAGCCGTCCTATTTGGATTATGTAAAAATCTTCTACAAAAAGGTAACAGCTCGTCTGATAAAAAGGGTAATAGTTTCAGACTTTTTATCTAATGCCCATATTTTTATAAATGATTTATGACCGCTCTAGACTAACAGATAACAAATGCCAGGATTAGAGGAATAGAAGGTAATTTTTTAGTTGATTTTTATTGATTTTAATTATTGAGGCTTTAGCAAAATGTCTAATTATATTGGCACAAATCAAGATAAACAAATACTATAATAGTACGTTATTTGGTTAGGACAATAAATTTAGGTTGTTTGCTCCGCATTCCGGACCGGAATTGGCAACAGCTCCGGAAGGCAGTAGGCAACAGAGGAATGTCCGCGCCCTTAATGCGTAGCGCTATATATTATCAAAAATTGGCGTAGAAGTAATAAAATATTGTGTATTATTTATATTTTTGATAAAACAGAACTTTACTACAAATAGGAAAAATTAGTTGACCAGAATTTATGACAATTTCTAATTGCGATATAAAAATTTGCTGCCAAATATTAATGAATAAATTAGCTGAAAATTGATGATTTTGATTTAGGGTGAGTACTAAGGAGATTGGTTAGTTATTGATGCGACCTGCCTCAATAAATTGCCACTTATTTAATTACTTTAATGGAGAAAAATATGTATCAACTATATCCGGTTGATATTTATAAAACTAGGGCTGTTATAGGATTTGGCGCTCTAGCATCAGTTATTGATGGTCATGCTTCTGATGAAAAAAAAATTTAATTGTTGATATAGGTTCTTCAATACTAAGAATTTCCCAAGATGAGGTAAGGAGTATTCTTGAAGAGTCTATATCTCGTTCTCAACGGATTGGACAATAGCCTAGTGCAGTCCTTCATCTTTCTAATTAATTACTATGGCAACTGGAAGGATTTCATCTGCACATTGCCTTTGCCATTGCTCTAGCAGTAATTTCCAAAAACGGAGTACAAGGTGAAGAGCATTATTTTATCAAGGAATTAGAGTATATGATGTTTAGTCATTTTTGGCTTTGTTGCGCCCAATTAGAACTTTATAGCTATTAAGTAATTAATTTTATTCCCTACTAAATTAAAGATTATGGTCGGTTTTTTTTCATTGCAAATAAATAAAAGATTACTACAATAAAATAGGAAAATTTAGTTAAAGGAATTTAGGATCATTTCTAATTGTTAGAGAGAGATTTTCTCCAAAATATTGATGAATCAATTTTTAGTTAATTGATAATTTTGATTTAGGCTGAGTAGTGAGGAGATTGGTTCATTATTGATATAATTACCTCAACTAATAACCACTTCTCCCATCACTTTCATGGACAGAAATATGAATCCTGCTTCTGTTAACAATATTATCCAATTGGCTGCTCTGGCCTCCGTTGTAGATGGTCATGCCAGTGACCAGGAAAAAAACTTAATTATTGAGATGGGTTCCCATCTGTTGAAAACTCCGCAAGACCAGGTAAGACAAATACTCGATGACTCGATTGAGACTTTCCAAGATCGAGGATTTGCCAAAAATCCCGAAGCAGCCCTTCATTCTGGTTTGGATGCCTTGCGGTCTTTAGACCCCTCCCAAAAGCATTTAGCTTTTTATATTTGTGAGAAAGTAATTTACCAAGACGGAATACAATCTGGTGAAATTGAATTTATTAGACAATTAGATAAAATTGCATTTTCTTGATAGGTTGTGAACAGTAACTAGCCTAAAACTCAGGTACAGCAATGATATTTCTGGAGAAATTTTACAAATCATAACTAACAGTTTTTCAGCTAACAACTAATTAACATTATTTTCCACCAAATATAATATTAGAACTGATTCTTAAACTAAATAGCTCTAATATTGATGAATCAATTAACTGAAAATTGATAATTTTAATTTAGGCTCAGTAGTAAAGAGATTGGTTAGTTATTGATATAATTGCCTTGATGAATAACCACTTCTCCCATCACTTGACAGTAACTAGCCTAAAACTCAGGTACAGTAATGATATTTCTGGAGAAATTTTACAAATCATAACTAACCGTTTTTCAGATAACAACTAATTAACATTATTTTCCACCAAATATAATATTAGAGCTGATTCATAAACTAAGTATTAAACTAAGTAGCCCAAAGATTGATGAATCAATTAACTGAAAATTGATAATTTTAATTTAGGATCAGTAATAAAGAGATTGGTTAGTTTATTGATATAATTGCCTTGATGAATAATCACTTCTCCCATCACTTTCAAGGAACAAATATGAATCCTAATATTGTTGAATATACAGTACAATTAGCCATTTTAGCCTCTCTTGTAGATGGTCAGGCTAGTGACCAAGAAAAAGGTCTAATTGTAGAGTTAGTCTCCCACCATCTCAAATTTCCGCAAGAGCAAGTAGGACAAATGCTAGACCGCTGGCTAAATATGTATAAAGAGCAAGGAGTGGGGACTAATCCCGGAGCGGCCCTTCATTTTGCTTACGAAGCACTGAGACCTTTACAATTTAACGAGAGGCATTTAGCCTTTTACATTTGCGATCGCGTAGTTCGTCACGATAATGGAATCAATACTGTAGAAAACTCCTTTATCCAAGATTTATCAAGATTAGTATTTTCTTAGTTATTAGAGCTATGTTCGAGCGAATAAGAGATTAACATAATCCCTCACAATAATCATATTATCTCCCGTTATAGACAAATCATTTTAGATAGTAGGGGAGCCAGAAAAAAGAAAGCTTTCAGTAACTACTGTCCAGATAGAGAAAAATAATAACTAATCAACCAGATTTGATATCTTAAAGATTATTGTGGGGGATTTTCTCTAAAAAAAATCTCACTTTGGTTGCTCTAAAATTTACTATCTTTCTTCAATCAATCAAAATATCTTCTTGAGATTCCTGACAATCATATAACCAATTTAAATCCGGCATTTGATCGAGAGTTTGTTTGAGAGACTCCTCCCATAACTTCCGAATCTTAGCCAAATAGGGGTCTCCCAGACGCATTTGTAGTCGATGTCTAATTTTAAAAGTATCTTTTTCATACATCACCAAATTAATCGGTGGTCCTACAGAAAGATTAGATTTCATAGTAGAATCTATAGAAACCAAAGCACATTTAGCTGCCGCTTCTAAAGAAGTATAAAAACTCAAAGCACGGTCTAAAATTGGTTTACCATATTTAGTTTCACCTATTTGTAAAAAAGGCGTTTCTTTCGTAGCAGAAATGCAATTTCCTTGAGCATAAATCAAAAATAATTCTGGGTCTTGCCCTTTAATTTGACCACTCAATAAAATACTGCATCCTGTATCAATTCTATCCTTTTGCAACCAAGAGCGGTCTTTTTCTTGAATCTGTCTGATTTTACCCCCAATGTAGCGAGCAATTTCGTAGAAAGTAGGAATAGTATGCACATTAACATCAGCTACTATTTTTAAGTCTTTTTGTATTTCATTGACTATTCCCTGAGTAATGGATAAGTTCCCTGAAGTGCTGATTAGAATAACCCGCTCTCCAGTTAGGGAAAAATCAAATAGCTTCAAATAAGTAGAAATATAATCTACTCCCGCATTGGTTCGAGAGTCAGAGGCCATCACTAGACCAGATTCAGTCATAATACCAAGACAGTAAGTCATATTTATATTCAAATTAAGACCTTAGGCAGAGGATAAAAAAGTAAAAATACATTCATCATCAGGTTTGCACAAGCAGCCTGAGAACTACTCAATATCATCCACTTTTATTGTCCCACATCAATTGTTTTATTCTAGATCGCCAGTCAGCAGCATCTTTGCCCATCCCAAAACAATTTGTCCCTAGCTTTAGCAATACAGCTAACTTAAAATCCAAGATTTAACATCCAAAATCCAAAATATTGTGACTTTGTGAACTATTGTTACCTAATTTGGCAAATTTTTTGTGATTTTGTTGTCCTGGATGCAATTTTATAAATTATTTATGAGTAGTGTCATATAGGCAATTAAACTGATTCATACAAAAAATCAATTGCTTTAGGTCTAGCCACCTGCTCAAACAAATGTTAAAATTCTTAACATAGTATTGAGTAGTGTAAAGGGCCTTAACAACTATCTGAACATAGTTGAAGATTTAAAATTAGCCAATTTAGGTTCATTGAAACTATATTTTGTACTAAACCGTGCAAATCTTGGTCAAAATTAAATCTAAATTCCAGAATAACAAAAATGTTTTTGTTGTCCACAAATTAATTTCAGATCCAAACCCGGTTTTCGTCCTTTAAACCATATCTAAAAATCTAAAGCCTATAATTTTAGGATTTGTCCTGGCCTAACTAATACTTAACTAGCCAGAGAAAAAACTTTTTATTGAACATCCAAGGAAAGCGCAATACCCGCCCGCTTTTCCAATCTAGCAAAAGTATCTAGCGGGAAATTAGAGTTTATGAAGACAGCTAAAACCTCAGACACCGATTCTGTACGCACTTACCTCAGAGAAATTGGCCGTGTACCCCTACTGACCCACGAAGAAGAAATTCTTTATGGAAAACAGGTTCAACGTTTCACAGCTTTGCAGCAAATGAATCAAACCTTAGCTGAAAAGTTAGGTCGCCAGCCAACATTAGCAGAATGGGCTGAGGCATCTGAGTTGTCAGAGCGTGAGTTGCAACGTATTGTTAGGATAGGCGAAAGAGCCAAGCACAGAATGGTAGAGGCGAATCTACGACTTGTAGTATCTGTTGCTAAAAAGTATATCAAGCGAAATGTAGATTTGCTGGACTTAATTCAAGAAGGCACCATTGGTATGCAACGAGGTGTGGAAAAGTTTGACCCGACAAAAGGTTATAGATTTTCCACCTATGCTTATTGGTGGATTCGTCAAGCCATAACTAGGGCAATAGCGGAAAAAGGCCGTACAATTCGTTTACCAATTCACATCACAGAAAAGCTAAATAAGATTAAAAAAGTCCAGCGGGAACTCACTCAACAACTAGGACGTTCTGCTACTACTTCTGAAATAGCAGACGAACTAGGTTTGACTTGTAAACAAATTCGCGAGTGTTTAGAACGGGCCCGCTTACCTCTATCACTGGATTTACGAGTGGGAGATAATCAAGATACGGAGTTAGGAGACCTGCTTGAAGACACAGGAGCTTCTCCAGAGGATTATGCTCTGCGGTCTTCGATGCGGACAGATTTAGAATTAATTATGACTGACCTGACTCCTCAACAAAAGCAAGTTTTGGCACTAAGGTTTGGCTTAGAAGATGGCCAAAGTATGACTCTATCGAAAATTGGCGATCGCTTAAATATTAGTCGTGAAAGAGTACGGCAGATAGAGCGGGAAGCTCTGAGCAAACTTCGTAAACGTAAACAAGATATGAATGATTATTTAGCAAGTTAATAAAATAAACCCTGTTAGACTGAATCAAGGATAACAGGGTATTTTGTCTGTCTTTAGTCAGATTAAAACTTTTTTTTGAAGTTAGTGAAGCTCAATATGGGTTATATTTTTGTACCAGTTATTTCCCCTCTTCCCGATATTTCTGTTCTTTCTGCGATGAAGCCATAGCCTGCTTTTGTATATGTTTAACCTTTTTTTTCCGAGACAGTCGGTGGCTGCGTGAGTATTTTAACAGATGAGGGGTTCGGGGAGCTATAATTCCCGCCCTCTACCCGACAGGGTGAGGGTCGGGATACATGGACTCCCCGCGCTCGCTCGAAGGGGTTCGATGCCCCTTCGAGCGAGCATTTAGCA
>JBARXI010000657.1:0-17567 GCA_049647275.1 Microcoleaceae cyanobacterium | reverse complement strand
GAAGCGGTCAGACCCCGCTTGGCGCGTAAGACGCACCTGGTAGCTGACCAAGAGAGGGAAAATTGCATAGGGATTCTAACCCTAAACAATTTTAAGCACTCCAGTTGACGGTGGGGTATTAAACCCGCTACAGAAAAGATTAATATAGCGTTTCTCAAGAAGCGTGAGGTACACTTTTATTTTTCTTCCCTGTTGCCTGTTGCCTGTTGCCTGTTGCCTGTTGCCTGTTGCCTGTTCCCTAGAATAGAATTTTGTACCTCACTCTTTTTGGGAATTGCTATAATTACCTCTGTTTGAAACGGATTGGATTGACTAAAAGGAAAATTTTTTCTTCACAGGAGTCGATTGGATATGGCGAGGAGACCTCGCCATCCCTCGACCGCTTTTCCCCCTTTAAAGGAGAAGCTTTAAACCTTAATTATTCGGTAACCAGAGAGTTACAGAATGAATTACTGTGTCTGAGATTAATGAAAATGGCAAAATTAAACAACTATCTTCACTATGGGTTGAATAGAAGGCAAATAAAAAATTACCTCCTAAACTCTTGAAGCAATTTGCGCGATCGCAATTTAATTACAAACGGCCTTTTTGAGTAGTGGCCATGCTTCCCAGGGCCAACGGATAATTTGGTCATCAGATATTCGTTGCACCAAAGTCCAGCCCACCAAATGTGGGGCAACTTTGGGAGATGAGCGTTCTAGCCAAGTATTGTCTATAATCTTATGTGTTTGAGTCAAATTAATTATCGAGGGTAATCAGCAATTATGGATATCAAATTAATTCTGGTGGGATTAACTGTTTTGTTTAGTATTGGTTGTCTGTTCTTTGGCACAAAGAATGGATTCTATGATACTGATGATTATCATGGTAATGGCTGCGCTCACTAAGTTAGCGATGCGGAGCATTATCGATGAAATCTTTGAAATTCAGGACTTACGCAAATTGACCTTTAAACTACTATCTGTAGGGGCGTTTTGCTACCGCACAACTACGTTAACGCTCCGCGACATATAAAGCGGAAGCTCTACGTTAGCAAATGGTATTGGCCGTATCTATAGTATAGTCCCTAGGTAAGTCCTGACATTATCAAAAATCAAAAATGTACTTATCGGGCAGAAGAGTTGTCTGTCCAAGAATTTATACTTCATCGGGACTAAAGCCACGCATCATCTGTTATACCCTAGTTGTGGCGTAGGTGCGTTGCAACGCACCCGACTAAAGGTAGAGTCTCTGTGTAAGTTATGTTCATTTTGAAGTGCTGAATCTGGGTTTTCAACATTTCTAATATCATGTCACCTTAATTACCTCTGGGAAAAATTTTGTACTTATATTCCGGCTTCTTCAGAGGGGAAGAAGGGGGGTTAGGGGGATCGAAGTTTATTCTGGTTGTTTAATGCGACTTGATATAAAACCCTTGTAGAGACTTTCCATGGAAAGTCTCTACATTCTTTTTCACGCCTATCTCTATTGTTAGGCAGGGATGGACAGGTTAATCTTATTGTGATATCATACCCAGTTGAATACTTACACTAAACGTGAAAGGAAGGCAGAAGGAAAAGAGCAAGGGAATCAGGGAGAAGGTTTTTGCAGGCGAATTATCCGGACATGATATGAAACCCACCCCTAAGAATATCTGGCAATGCAACTACTAAGTAGGTGGGCATAATTAAAGATCAAACAGTTGTAGGGTGGGCAATGCCTATAAGTGTCTTTGTATATAAGGTTTTAGCTGACTACGCGCATTGCCCACATTATGCATTTATTTATGCCGACCTAGTTAAAATCGCCTTAAAGCCTTCTGAGCGAACTGTTGCAACTGCTCATCTGAGTCATTTTCGGCTCGCTCGCCCAATATTTTGAAAATTTGAGGATGTTCTGGGTATTGTTCGAGCATCGCCTCCAGAGCAGTTTGCCGTGGGTTATCTTCCCAGTCTTCCTGCCTTGCAAAAGAGTCCTGAAAAGCGCGATCGCAGAAAAATTCAAACATTTCAGGCTGCTCATTCCAACCTAGGGCTAACTGTTGTATTGCCGACCTTCGCACAAAGGCATTCCCATCAAACTCTGCTAATCTTTTAAGAATAACGACAGTAGTGGGGTTGTATTTTCCTGTTAGCGCTAATAATTCCAAAGCAGTTTGTCGCACATAAAAATTCTCATCTGCCACTGCAACTTGTTGGAGAATTTCTATAGTATCCTGGTCATTTTGCCAACAAATTGCTAATTCTACCACTGCAGTTTGTCGTACACACACATCTCCATCAGCAACAACCAAATTTTTAAACAGTGCTAATGTATTGGGATCATTCCTCCAACCGATCGCCAATTGCTGCATAGCTGCTTGTCGCACTTCCGGCTCCTCCACAGACTCAACCCTTTGTTTGAGAATAGTAAAAGTCTCAGGGTCATCTTTCCAGGCGATCGCTAGTTGTTGCATTGCTAGCTGTTGTAAATCTGGGCACTGAGTTGATACTGCCAGTTTTTTGAGAGTTGATACAGTATCCGGATCGTCTTTCCAGGCGGTCGCTAACTTTAACACTGCTGATTGTTGTAACTCCGAACACTCAGCAGACACCACCAGTTGTTTAATAATAGCCAAAGTATCAGGGTCATTTTGCCAATCTGTAGCCAACTGCTCCATAGTAGCTCGTTGTACAAAAGAACATGGAGCCGAAATAGCCTTTTGTTTGAGCCAAGTTAAGACATTAGGATCGTTTTTCCATTCATTAGCCAATTTCTCAATTGCTCCTACTCGCACATCCGAACATTGGTCAGACAGAGCAATTTGTTCCAGCATAGCCACAGTATTGGGGTCATCTTTCCAACCGGCGATCGACAAATCCATTGCTGCTATTCTGACATCCGAACATTGGTCAGACACAGCCATTTTTTTTATAGTAGCCAGAGTATCAGGGTCATCTTGCCAACCTGTAGCTAATTCTTGCATTGCTGCTATTTGCACATCATGGCGATCGTCATACATAGCAGCTTGTTTGAGAATTTTTATCGTATCAGGGTCATCTTGCCAACCTGTGGCTAATTGCTCAACTGCTAATTTCCTCATGTGCCAACAATCATCATTCACAACAACTTGTTTGAGAATTTTTATCGTATCAGGGTCATCTTGCCAACCTGTAGCCAATTCTCGCATTGCTGCCACTCGCACGCCAGAGTTAGACACAGCTAATTTCTTCAACAGTGCTAAAACACTCCGGTCATCTTTCCATCTAGCAACTAGTTGTGCTACAGCTACTTCTCCCACTACCCAACATTCCTGAGATTCAGCCTGTTGTTTAAAAAAAGCGAACACATCCGGGTCGTGTTGCCAGAATGCACCCAAATGTTCCAATGCCAACTCTCGCATTTGCCAAGCTATATCGAACTGAACAACTTGTTTGAGAATCTCAATAATATCGGAGCCGTTTTGCCAATTCTGACTTAGGTAACCCAATGCTGCTCTTCGCACTTGGGAATCTTCATCAGATAAAGCCAACTGTTTGAGAATAGTCATTGTATCAGAATGTTGTACCCCATCTTGTGCCAACTTTTCAACTGCAGCTAGTCGCACTTGGGAACATTCGTCAAATAATGCCAGTTGTTTAAGAGTAGAGAAGGTATCCGGGTCATGTTGCCAATTTTCAGCTAGTTGGCTCATGGCAGCTCGTCGTACTTCCGAAGCTAGCGCCGACACAGCCAAATGTTTGAGAATAGTCACTGTATCGGGGTCATCTTTTGCCAACAGGGCTAACTTAGATACTGCCTCTGAAGCGACATAGGGATTTTGGTCAGACATTGCCATTTGTTTGAGCCAAGCGAGAGTAGTGGGGTCATATTTTCCATCTTGGTTTAATTTTTCTACTATTGCCAGGCGCACTCCCCAATGTCGATCTGATTCAGCTCTTTGTCTGAGCCAGGCGATCGTTTTAGGATCGTCTGGCCACATTTCGGCTAATACTTCCACTGCTGTTTCTCGTAAAGCTTCATCTATATCGGATACAGCTCGTTGTTTGAGGAAGGCTAAGGTATCTGGTTCATTTTGCCAGTTTCGAGCTAATTGTTTTAAGGCTGCATAGCGCACATTTGAGCTGCGATATTGATCTGCCAAAATTAGTTGTTTGAGGAAAGCGATGGTATTGGGGTCATCATGCCAAAAGGTTGTTAGTTGGCTGAGTATGGCTTCTTGCACCCACCAATAATCTTTGTTTGATACTACCAGTTGTTTGAGAAATGGTAGGATATCGGGGTCATTTTGCCAACCTTGGGCAAGATATTCTGTTGCTGCTCTGCGCACATCTGGAGATTGGTCGGATATGGCTAGTTGTTTGAGAATGGCTACTGTATCCGGCTGGTTTTTCCATTCTTTGGCTAGCTTGGCAACTGCTGCTAGTCGCAGCTCTGAGTCTTGATCAAATACCGCTTTATGTCTGAGTGAGGATAGAGTGTTAGGATTATTTTTGAGCATTACCATAGTAGCCTCTTTTTGATTAATATTTTTTTTAGTTTCTTATGGATTAATTATAAGTAATTTAACTTATAATTTTAACTATCTCCAACATTTTCCAGATCGACAGAAAATATATCAAAGGTCTTTTAGTTAATTATATCTAAATGTATAGAGGAATTAGTAGACTATTCTAACTAAATCAATTCTGGCCAGTAACTTGAGAATACATAATTTTATACATATTTAATCTTTGGGCAGTTATCTTCTATGAAGTCTTATATATAAATACAGAATGACACAGAAAAGTCCATAAGCTGGTGACTAATGTCACTGTATAAATTTAATGTTAAATTTCTTTATTAGCAGCTAGAAATAAAATTATTTGTAGGGATAGGTTTAATAATACAGATTAATTTACCTACCTATAATTTTGGTCTTAATAATTTTTCTACTGAAATGTGAAATCTTGCAATCCTCAAAAATCTCTAAACTATAGCTAATTTCCTAACCAGATATTATAACTTTAAATAAACACAAATTATCCTACAATATATATAGCGGTTCTCATCCTTTATGAGGTACAGTATTTTTTCTTTTCCCTATTCCCTTCCGGAGCTGTTGCCTAAAATCCCAAATTTCTGTATTTCACCAAGAGCGAGAATTGCTATGTAAGTGTAGAACTATTAAATCTAACCATGCGAGAACTTTACCCATCCATTCACCCTTACCACCAAAATAACTTAAAAGTATCCGATATTCACACTCTTTATTATGAAGAATGTGGCAACCCCCAAGGTAAACCAGTAGTATTTTTACATGGCGGACCTGGTGGTGGAATTATTCCAATTTATCGCCAATATTTTGACCCTCAAAAATGGCGATTTATATTATTTGACCAACGTGGTTGTGGTCGCAGTACCCCTCACGCCGAACTTAATCAAAATACTACTTGGGATTTAGTTAATGATATTGAAAAACTGCGACTTCATCTAAATATTGAAAATTGGGTTGTATTTGGAGGAAGTTGGGGAAGTACTCTCGCATTAGCCTATAGTCAAACTCACCCTGAAAGTTGCAATGGTTTAATTTTGCGAGGCATTTTTATGGTGCGCTCAAAAGAAATTTATTGGTTTTATCAGGAAGGTGCAAGTAATATTTTTCCTGATGCTTGGGAGGAATATTTAAAACCTATTCCACTAGAGGAAAGGAGTGATTTAGTTAGTGCTTATTATCAAAGATTAACCAGTGCTGATGAAAAAGTCCGATTAGAAGCAGCCCGCGCTTGGTCAATTTGGGAGGCAAGTACCAGTAAATTAATTCAAGACCCACATTTGATGCAAAGTTTTGGTAATAGTCATTTTGCTGTAGCTTTTGCCAGAATAGAATGTCATTATTTTATTAATAAATGCTTCTTTGAACATGAAGAACAGTTATTAGTAAATATTGATAAAATTCGACATATTCCTGGAGTTATTGTGCAGGGACGTTATGATGTTGTTTGTCCGATGGTGTCAGCTTGGGAATTACATAAAGCATGGCCGGAAGCTGAATTAATGGTGGTGCCAGATGCCGGACATTCGGTATCTGAACCAGGAATTAAAGATGCTTTGATTAAGGCAACTGATAAATTTGCAATACTTTGAACTAGGAAGGAATTTTAATATGAAATCAGGTTATAAAGTTACTGTTAAAACTACCTTGATTAATACAGACTTTCCATGGAATACCCCTAGATAATTTCCACTATTAAATCCTTACTTTCTCCTGACTCCTGTACAGGCATTTTCCTGCGGAATGCTCAATATACACTAACTATAGCCAGGGCTATTTCATTCTAAACTGTGCCATCTTATATCTTTACGAAAATACGTTATTTATAGCTTTAGACAATTTATCTTTCCCTATCTGAAAGTAAGTAAATTCATTGCTAAAATCTAGAATGAAATGACCCTGAACTATAGCAGTCCTATTTCAGCCCTTGTAAAAATATCTCACAAAAAGGAAACAAAACAGCTCCGTCAGGCAACAGAGTCTCAGATTTTTTATCTGTGTTTTGATTTATGACAAATGATTTAGGATTGCTATAGCTGATAATCCTCAAAAACATTCCCGATCCGTACTAATTATTTAATTATTGAAGTGTTAAATAAGTAGAGCAGTATAATATTACTTTTGGTAATTGGTATAACTTGTTCGATTGCCACCTTGCTATGGCTCTCGCTGCGCTTTTCGGTGCGGAATGCTAATACAATGACAAAAGTAAACTTATTGATATTATCTTTTTGAAGAAGGAGTCAAAATACAGGAGAACCGAGTCACCAGAAAAATAGAATGAGGATAGTCTTCGACACGCCACTCCGTGTCTACAAACCCCAATCTACTTTAAGTAACTTATAGAAGATGGGGTATTATATCATGTCCGGATAATCAGTGATAAAAAAACTTTCTCCAGTATTTCTATGATTTGACTTTAGCCTCTTTATAAACTAGCTCTTCACAACAGCCCGAAAATTTGTAGCAAAATTTTTTTGAATTTGGTAGATAAATTTGATAGATAAAAAGTTTCAATAGGGATGTATGGATAAATCGAGTAGAAAGCTAAGTTTTCAATAAATATAAGAGAATATCACCATTTTTTTTAGTAAAAAACCGGAGCAATTTTTGGATAACTACCCCGGTTTATTTTAATTTTCAAGTGGTTTTAATTGCCAAGATTTATCTTCACTAATTTCTAGTAATTGTTGATGGTATTTTTTTAAAGTAGGACGATGCCCAACACTAATAAAAGTAGTAGATTTTCCTTGCAATTGTTGATATAAATCTTCCTCACTATCCACATCTAAAGCACTAGTAGCTTCATCAAGAATTACATAAGAAGGTTTTGTTAATAATAATCTGGCAAAAGCTACTCTTTGTTGTTCTCCTCCTGAAAGTACTTGACTCCAATTTTCTACTGCATCTAAGCCACCAAATCTTTCTGCTAAATAGGGCAGATTTACTTGTTCTAGTGCTTGTTGTATTTCTGCATCAGAAATATCTAAATTAGTATGAGGATATAAAACCTGCTGACGTAGAGAACCTAATACCATATAAGGTTTCTGAGGTAAGAATAATATTTCATTTAATTTAGGTCGATAAATAGCACCTGTACCAGAGTTCCATAAATTAGCGATCGCCCTCAAAATAGAACTCTTACCACTACCACTAGCTCCCATTATTAATAATCCATTTTCTGATGGTACTTCTAAAGAAATATCTCTGACTAAAGTTCTTTGGTAATTAGGAGTTTTTAATGTCAAATGTTCTAAAGCCAAATGAGGTTCTATCACTGTATCAATTGTTGATTCACCTTCAGGAACTTCAGGAGCTGATTCAATAGCATCAGAAAATGTGGATAAACGATTAATTCCTGCAGCAAATTCTGTGAGTCTATCCAACTGACTAATAATAACTGTTAAAGAACCTAGGATAATACTAAAAGCTGTTCCTGCTTGAGTAATTACTCCAATTTCCAACTCACCAGAAAGTACGCGCGGGCCAATAATTATAGATGGTAATGCCCAAGTAATAAAATTATAGCTATTTCTGAATAAATCCAAATATAATTGCCATTTAATCAATTGATTAAAATTATTAAATACATCAGTAAAGAGATTACCTGCTTGACTTAATTCCTGTTCTTCCCCTCCATAAAAAGCTATAGATTCAGCATTTTCACGAATTCTGATTAAACCAAAACGAAAATTAGCTTCTCGCTTCAGTTGTTCAAAGTTAATGCCTACTAAAACTCGGCCAAAAACTCCACCAGTAATTAACGTTCCTACCACAGCATAACCAATCAGAAAAAAGACCAATGGTTTAGAAATTGACCACAGCAGGGCACTAAAACCAAATAGCTGAAATATTGAATTTAATAGAATTACAAAAAAACGTAGAGATTGACTTGAAAAGCTGTTAATGTCCTGAGAAATACGTTGGTCTGGGTTATCAATTTCTTGATTATAACTAATTTTATAAAAAGAGCGTTCGCCTAAATAACTATCCAGAAAATTATTTGTCATCCACCGTCGCCAATAGATACTAAGTTTTTCTTGTACATAAGAATAGGCAGAAACGAAAGGTACAGCAATCACAACTGTACCAATAAATTCGATAATTGAGCGCCAAAATCGATCGGGATCTTGAGCTGAGAGTGCAGAAATAAACTCTGCTTGTTGATTAGTCAGAAATAAATTAAATACAGTAAATGTTCCCAATAAAATGATTACCAGTAACAATAAGCCCCTGGCCTGCCATTTCTGTTCCGAGAACCAATAAGGTTTAGCGATCGCCCAAAAATCTTTTAATACTTCTAAGTTAAATTTTTTTTTCTTAAGCATATTTTTAGTTATGACTGAATTTATGTTTTACCTATATTCTCATTTAGAGACTATAGTAAGATATTAATCTATTGTCAATCAAGATTTATTGCTTACTCATAATAAAAATTACTAAATTACTGACTCAGTTATAAGTCTATACTTAGAATTTTAAAATTTATTATATAAGTCTATTTAGTAGAAATATAATTATTGTCTGAAGTTCTTTTGTTTACACAAAAATTACCCTAAAAAAACTACTAACTATTGCTAATCTAAAATCTTTCCAAAATACAGACAGCTAAAGGTACAAAATTAACTGTTGTTAATATCTCTCATATAGGAATATAAAGTAGCTATTGGTTTTGATTTGAATGACCGAATAAATAAGGTCTGGGGCCTCCCCTTTAAAGGGGATAAAAAGCGGTCGCGCATGCGCTTCGCAGAACGCATCCTATCTCCTGCCGCTGCGCTAAGGTCATGCTACCGCAAACGCTCTTTGCTAGCGCAAAGCTCCGCTAAAGGCTAGCCTCTTACAGACGACGAGCTAAAGCTTTTAATATCGGCGACAGCCAACGTAGTTATGCGCCAGCATGCGCGCCGACATAGAAAGCTTCGCCGAGACAAACGGAAAAAGCGGAGCGGCTCTGCACTCTTCGGGTTTCCTTTCCCTCCGAGACGCTACACGTTTTGCTCCGCAACATGTACTTCGGAGCTAGGCGCAAGCGCAAACGATGGATGTCTAATCTACCAAGAGAGAAGAAAATTGATTGGGAATTTTCTTGCCTCCCGCAATAGGGAGGTACTGATAGCGTAGCTCCTCTGTCAAGAGGCTAACGCATTTCCTACCTAGGAGGCTTTTTATGTGCGTAGCAAACTGAAGGGCGCAGTTCCTCCGAGGCGTGCCTGAAATGACCATAAGTGTTGCTAATTCCACCACATCCAATATTTTATTCTATCATGGTAATCAATATCTAATATAGCAATCCTATTTTAGTAGTAAATTTTTGGTGGTGGTAGGTAGAAGAAACAATAAATACATCTAAATACATCTAAATTTTTCATAAATCATTTAGGAGTGCTATACCAATATCAAAATTAGTAGATTGATAAATACTTCCCCTAAAAAAATATTTAGTAGTCCTAAAGATGTAAGGATATTGGTTAGTATATTCCTTTAATTTTCAGGAGTTAAACTTCAAAAATTATTACTTGTTTACCACTACCAAATGTTTGATTCCTCTACAGATGAAGAGCGGAGATGAAAAAAATTAGTAGATTTGTTTGCCGGATTATGACTTTCTATCAAGATTAATTAATATGAGACTATAGCTTTAGATATCCTAACAATCTCTATATTTTTAGTTATAATGTTTAGAAAAAGGTTAATTAATAAGTTTTAGAATTAGATTAATCACACCCATAACAGTCTAACAAAGCCATCATCCCATAATGTCCAACATTTTCCGGGTTTTAGTTAAGATGAAGCAAAGAATTTTTATCAGTTTAGAATCTTATGGATAAACTTATTGATAGGGTAAAAGCCTTATTCATAAATCAACTCTATAAACGTACAATATTAGTTTTAAGCTTAATGTTCTGTATAGGTATTGTTGTTGGCTTATGGAATACTTATCGTCTCTCATCTAGCCTGATTAAATCACAGTTACTTCAAAATTCCAGCCAGTATGCTGAGGTTATGCAGGAAGCTCGTACACTCTATAGTTCCGAAGTAATCACTGCTGCTAAGGCCATTGAAGGTATTGATATTACTCACAACTATAAAGATCAAGAAAAGGCAATTCCTCTACCAGCAACATTTTTAATTGAACTAGGTGAACACATCCAGAATAATCCAGGAATGTCGGTTCGTTTGTACAGTAACTATCCTTTTCCTTGGCGTCAAGCAGAAGGTGGCCCCAGAGACAATTTTGAACTCAAAGCTATCCGCTATTTGGAAAAAAACCCAAATTCACAATTTTATCGGTTTGTAAAATTTCAAGGGCGTCCTTCATTCCGATACGCTCAAGCAGACATTATGAAACCTAGCTGCGTTAGTTGTCATAATAGTCACCCAGATACTCCAAAAAATGACTCGAAAGTAGGAGATGTTAGGGGTGTTTTGGAAATTACTCAACCACTGGATGATATTGTTAAAAAAACTAATGCAGGATTGCGAGATACATTTTTTACCTTAGCAGGATGCTCTACATTAGGAATTGCCGGGATAACTTTGGTAATTAGCCGACTCCGACGGACTTCACAGGAATTGGAGTTGCGTGTAATTGAACGCACAGCAGAATTAGTAAAAGAAAAAGAAAAGTCAGAATCTCTGCTACTGAATATTTTACCAGAACAAATAGCAGAAAAATTAAAGCAAGGAGATCATCAAATTGCTGAAGCATTTACAGAAGTGACAATTATGTTTGCCGATATTGTGGGTTTTACTAAGCTTTCAGAAAAAATTCCGGCTGAAGATTTGGTGAAATTACTCAATAAAATCTTTTCAGAATTTGATCGGTTGAGCGATCGCCACAGATTAGAAAAAATTAAAACTATCGGAGATGCTTATATGGTTGCTAGTGGTTTGCCTGTGATCCGAACAGACCACGCTGAGGTAGTGGCAGAAATGGCTCTTGATATGCAGCAAGAAATTAGCAAGTTTAATTTCCGGCATCGTTGTCAATTGAGCATCCGTATTGGCATTAATTCCGGACCAGTTGTTGCTGGAGTTATTGGTACGAAAAAGTTCATTTATGATCTCTGGGGTGATGCAGTGAATACAGCTAGTCGTATGGAATCTCATGGAATTCCTGATGAGATTCAAGTTACTACCAACACTTATGATCTTTTGAAGAATAAGTATGTTTTTGAGGAGCGTGGTATCATCCCTGTTAAAGGCAAGGGTGAAATGAAAACTTATTTATTGATTGGTAGAAAAAAAGAAATCAGCAAAAGGATTAATAGAAAAATAGATATTAAAGAATCAAGCAGAAATGAATAAATCATTAGTCCAGCGTCTTTTTTTATTTTTCCCACATTGTCTTACTAGAGGGAGTTGAAAACACTTTATAATATATATAATATATTTAGATCGATTCGGGTTATTTGTTATACCAATTTGTTAAAGATATGGAAGAGCCTCCTCCTACTATGAAATTAGAACTATTTGATCTAGACTTGATCGGGACTTACGCAAAATTTTCTATCATACACTATTTGTGGTGTAAGGTTGGTTGCAACCAACCTTACAGGTAGAGTTTCTGCCTAACTCCTGTTAATATTAGAGCCTTAATCCCAACATTAGGAAATTCTCATACATATGACATCTGAATCTTATTTTTTTTTAGCTGGTGCAAGTCGAGGCGTGGGGCGAGAAATTGCTAAATGCCTAGTGGAACAAAATTACCAAGTTAAAGCATTATTACGCTCTCTTGATAGCCAGGGCGAACTAGAGGCTATGGGTATTAAAGTTGTGATGGGTAATGCTTTAGCTCTAGTTGGTGTTGAAACTGCAATGGCAGGAGATGAACCTATTAAGGCAGTAATCAGTACTATTGGTGGTTTACCCAAAGACGGCGAGAGGGCTGATTATTTGGGTAACAAAAATTTGATTGATGCTGCTGTTAAAGCCAAGGTACAAAAATTTATCCTCATCTCTTCTATTGGTAGTGGGGAAAGTTCTGCTGCTCTTTCTCCACAAGTTTTGTCAACTCTCGGTCCAGTTTTGGTAGAGAAAGAGAAAGCAGAAAAGTATTTGATTGATAGCGGGTTAACTTATACTGTTATCCGTCCTGGTGGATTAAAGTCTGAACCAGCAACTGGTAATGGCGTACTTACAACAAATTGCAAGGTAGCGGGTACTATTCATCGAGCAGATGTAGCCCAGTTAGTCTGTAAATGTTTGATTTCCGAAGCAGCTAATAATCAGGTCTTTTCAGCTATCGACCGCAATATGGTTTATGGTCAGTTAGAGTACGAGGAATTTTTGCTATAGCACTACGCCGACGCGGTGTTTGACATTCCTCTGTTGCCTGTTGCCTTCGGGATCTGTTGCCTTTGAACCTATACTTATTGTCCTAACTAAAAAACGTACTGCTATATAAGTTAACAGAAATTTAGTTAGGACTTACGCAGCAAAGCAAATCCACCAGTCGGGTTTCCTACAACGCACCTTAAACCACAGCTAGTGGAGTGACCATGTTAAAATAATGCGTAAAAAAAAGATGGGAGAGTGTGGGGAAATAAAAACACCTTAAATATTGCTTTGGCAAAAATGCTCAAACCTTTCGAGAATAAAAATTAAACTCAAAAAGCTAATGCAATCTTAAAGAGTGCATTATTGTAGGGTGCGCCATTACGGCTAAAATATAAGCTGTCAAAGGTATTTAACAATCCGTCGCCGGGCACCATTTTAGCTGTGTCATTCCAGTAGGTTGTGGAATGCACAACCTAGAAATATAGCTAATTTAATACAGTTAATTTTTTCCCATTTCCTATAGACCTATAGATTAGACGCACGAATAGCTGCACCAATTAAGCCAACGTCGGGATTCAATATAATATGAACTGGTACTTTTTCTAATAAAGATCTCATTCGCCCCTTATGATTAAAAGCTTCGATAAAACTCCCTGACTTCATCAGTGGGATAATTTTAGCAGCAATACCTCCTGCTATGTATAAACCACTATAAGGTAAAAGTTTCAAAGCCAAATTTCCTGCTTCTGCACCATACGCTTCGATAAACATTTCTAAAGTTTGCTCGCAGAGGCGATCGCTCTTTTCTAATGCAGCTTTCCCAATAACTGCTCCTGGATCTATTGTAATTTCATTAGTGCCTATTTCAGTTTCCCACTTTCTCACCATTTCTCCTATTTCTGGAGATTCGGTAGCAGATTGGCGATCGCGTAAAAATTGATAAATTGCCACAATTCCCATTCCTGAAACTACTCTCTCTACAGACACCCGCTCTATACCATGCTTTGCTAACAAATATTTTAATAGATGAAATTCTAACTCTGAGCGCGGCGCAAAATCAGCATGACCTCCTTCTGTCGGGTAAACCTTAACTGTTCCTGCTCCTCGAATTAAAAAACATTCTCCTAATCCTGTACCAGCGCCAACCACAGCTATTGGAGTATCCAGTTGAAGTTGACCTGCTTGCAAAGTATACAAATCAGTCGAAGTCAAGCCTAAAATTCCATAACCCACGGCTTCAAAATCGTTAATCAGACTAATCTGGGATATGCCTAATTCTTTCTCCATCAGTTTAGCATCGAGCATCCAAGGCAGATTAGTTAATTTAACAGTGTTGTTAACTATCGGCCCTGCGATCGCAAAGCAAGCTTTTTCTGGTATTGGTTTGTGCCCCATCTTATCCCCAACTTCCCCTAAAAACTGTTGTACGATAGGGACTAAATCTGGAAAATCGTGACTAGAGTAACGATTCTCATGGAGGCTTCGCAGTTCTACCGAAGTCGTTGATTCCCCTGACGTTGCCGCCACTAACCTGAGAATTGTCTTAGTACCACCAATATCACCAGCTAATAACAATGTCATAATTATATTCTCCTGAATAACTGTTTAGTTTTTTTTATCATATCCTGTTAAATTATCTCTTCCCTCTAGGAAATCAAATTAGGTGCTTTTTTGAGCTGGGAATTATTACTAATTTTCTGGCTTTTAATTGTCTGCTTTTGCTTGAAAAAAATATGTATCAAGAGTTTTATGTATCACTATTTTATTGTTTTCAACTATATAGTTATAGGGTTTACAAAGCAGTTTCTCGACGCTAATTTTCATTTTTGCTCCTGCAAAAAAATCTTTTATTACTTTCCACTTTTCCCTGTTAAGGTTTTCCCTATTCCCTCAAGCATTTACAACAATTATAATGATATTAAAGCACAGTAGGGACGTTCCATGGAACATCCCTACAAGGTTTGTATTTTTTATTCTGTGCCTGATTTATCTCAATCTCCGCCGTTAGCACCATAAGCAACGTTTTGCTGACGCAAAGCTGACCCTAATTTTGTGAAGGTGCAATATTCACCTTAGGAATTTGAAGCAATGGTTCATTTATAGTTAGCATTAAGTTATTGGGGCTAACTATTTCCATAACTGGTTCATTTAAAGCTATCTGAACAGTTTCTGCCTCAGCTAACTGCATTATAGGAGAACGATTAGCAGAGACAATACCCGATACAACTGCTACACATACAGCCACAATCGCACCTCCTGCTAAGACCAAAGTCCGCCTCGATCTACGGTCTATTTTTTCAAATACCTTGTCCACAGTTACCTCAATAGGTTCTGTTGTTGGGGGCACTGGCATCCTTTGAAACTCAGAACGTAGTTGCACGAGTCGATGATACAGATGTCTAGTAACTGTATCTGTTGTTAGTAAATTTTCTACTTCCCTGCGTTGTGATGGCGTTACCTCACCGTCGAGGTATGCACTTACTAATTCAAATCTTTCCTGTTTCATAGTTTTTTTGTCACCCTGAAGCTGACCCTCAAAATCAAAATTTTCACTCATATTTACACCACACAAAATTTCTATATTTTTTCAATCTAAACTTAAGAATATTAAATTTTTCTGTGCTATTAATTTCTGATTTTTTCGGTTAATTTTTGATTGTTCTATCGTTAATATTTATCTCTGTTCTTATTAATTTCAATTGCAGATATTTACCTAGGGAGCAAATGCTTCTTTTTCTCGTGTCAACTCTCAAATATCCAAATATTTTTGGAGTTCTAATTGTAATCTTTGCCGTGCTCTAGAAATTCTTGATTTAACAGTTCCCAGGGAAACCCCTGTAATTTCCGCAATTTCTTCATAGGATAAACCCTCAATTTCTCTCAAAACAATAGTTATCCTAAATATTTCTGGTAGTTCTGCGATCGCTTCTCTGAGGCGATCGTAAAATTCTCGTGTACTTAATTCTTCTTCTGGCCCAGGAGCATCTGTTGGGATTTCCCAATCTATAGTTCCATCATCCCAGGTCAATGGAGCATCCAATGATAAAGGAGGGCTGACTCGCTTTCGCTTACGCAACTCATCATAAAAAAGATTGGTAGTGATGCGACTCAACCAACTTCTGAATTTCGCCGGCTCTTGTAATCTTTGGATATTGCGGTAAACGCGAATCCAGACCTCTTGAGCCAAATCAGCTCTATCTTGCCAGTCAGGGGCCAAATGATACAAAATTTTATCTACATGGGACTGATACCGACGCATAAGTTCAGCAAATATAGTTCGCTCCGGGCGAGCGCCTTGCTGACATTGCAATACCAAGTCATAGTTAGGGAGTTTTTCAGGTGGCAATTCCACTTGCGCAAAGGTTGGCTTAACCTTGGACCAGGGTACAGATATATCTTGACTCATCGATGGAATTGGCTCAATAGTTAGCTATTACAACAAGACGAAAATTTTAGCTAAGAGTTCCCACAGATAAGTTACTATTGACAACTGCCTATTACCCAATTACGGCCAGCGTCGGGTAGTTCAGGCCAGTCAATTATTCATTTCACAGGCTCCAATACTTACCCAACTGCTAGAGCCATCGGCCCAATGTTCTTTTTTCCAAATTGGGGCTGTATGTTTCAACCTATCAATGGCATAACGACAAGCTTCAAATGCTTCTGAACGGTGAGGGCAACCAATGGCCACCAGAACGCTGATTTCTCCAATCTGCAAACGTCCCACCCGATGGTGAATTATCGCTGCATTAACTTCTGGCCATTGAAGACGAATTTCTGCTGCAATTTGCTCAAAGACTTTGAGAGCCATAGGTTGATAGGCTTGATACTCTAAAGCAACTACAGGTTTACCATCCGTTTGATTACGCACCATTCCACTCATAACGACTACGGCACCGTTAGCAGCATTATCTGCCAAAGCGTAGATATCAGCAATTGATAAAGGAGCTAAAGTAATAGCAAAACTATCTTTATTTTGTGGGGTAATAGGAGAAGTCAAAGGAACGGTAGAACTAGAATTCATAGTAATAGTAATAAAAATCTTCAGTAAATATCAAATAATTATTAGTTTAACTCACATAAATTAGTTTTGCCGGTCATTTTATTTGGTATTTATTGAGTAATTAATATTTTGGCACTCATAAATTTTATGATTAAGACTCACAACAATGGAAATCATAAATAGACATCTGGTGGAAAACAAATAAACCTTTTAATTATATCAGCTAAGGAAAGAACAAATCATCCTACAAAATCCTTTTTCGTAAAAAGATCTTACCTGTTGCCTCACAGGAGTGCGCATTCCCTCACAGGAGTCAGCATTCCCTCACAGGAGTCAGCTACCAGGTGCGTCTGTCGCCGACGCGGGATCTGACCGCTTGCGTCTTACGCCGACGCGGGGTCGCACCGCTGTTGCCTGACGGAGCTGTTTCCTACTCCTGTAAAAAACCTATATCTTTTTCCCAGAGGTCTAATGTTTGTGAAGATAGTTAAGCATATTTAGTCAGTAGTTAGCAACTATCAATTATATTGATTGATTAGCAAATTAGGCGTTGGTGAATCAAGCTATGAAATCTAAAGAGCGTAAAATATAAAATGCTTTTAAATAGACATCTCCAGAAAAGAGGGAGTAGGGAGTAGGGAGTAGGGAGTAGGGAGTAGGGAGTAGGGAGAAAGAATTGATGATTTATGTGCGATAATTGATTTTATATTTTATTATCGGAGATGTCTAATTAGGAGTTAGGCAATCGCCATTTCAAGAAAAATCATAGCCAAAATCACCAACGCC
>JBARXI010000656.1:0-6962 GCA_049647275.1 Microcoleaceae cyanobacterium | reverse complement strand
AAAAAGGAATAAAAAGGAAGAAGAAGAGGAGAAAGTTTTTTTATCACTAATTATCCGGACATGATATTAGTCAGGAGTTAGGATTCAGGAGTGAGGAATTACGACGGAATAAAGGATAAAAGTAAATCTGATTAAAGTATTTATTCGGTACTGTCACTTCTGAAATATTATTTATAATTGACCCGTCCAAACAGGAATTTATACCAGGCACGATAAATATTTGCTACAAATAATAGAGCATTTTAATTATAAGTAGGTAGGCGCGAATAAACCTCACTATGTAAGGAAATGTTGATGCACCTCATACCCAAGGGAATTGCTTCCCTAGCAGAATGCGGAGCATTCATGTCGCGAAGCGTTTTCCTGACGAAATGCTCCGCAAACATGTCGGCGACAGCCGAAAACCTTCCACTCCGTTCCAGTCGCTTCGGACGTACTTGTAAATTTTTCCACCTACCTACTTAATTGCTCTATTTTTGTTAAAACTTATTTATCTAAATGAGGAAGAAAATATATCATTTTATTGCTTTTTTTAACTTCTTACTTCATTCTTATTTCCTCTTTCATCTTCCTTACCTAAACCCAGGGCTGTTTCATTCCAAAATGTGCCATTTTCTGTATTTACGAAACCACGTTATTTCAAGCTTTAGGGATTTTATCTTTCGCTGCCTGAAAGTAAATAAATTCATTGCCAAAATCTAGAATGAAATGACCCTCACCTACACCATTCGTAAGATTCTTTGATCGCGCTTAGTATTACACCAATTTGATAAATGTTTGCGACAAATAGCTAGAGTTTTTCTAGGAGTCCCGGAGTCAGCAATTTATAGCTTAAATATCATTTATTACTGTAAATATCCCTTTTGAAACCCCGTCCTTAAGCACGAGTTTTTCAAGAGATATCTAACCAAAAATCTTTTAATTCCTGTTATTATTCATAACATTATTTTTTCATGCTTGGTATTACACAGCAACTCTATTAAGACAGTGAAGATGGAAGTCCAGGCCATAGCGACAGCATTAGCGTTGGATAGTTCATTCATCCCAGAAAAATATAAGATAAGAAAGTGCAAAAAAACCTCAGTATGTAATGAAAAGTAAAGTCGCTGAAAAACCTCTTCTCTTTTGCCTTCTCATAACCCCTCTTTTACTTCGAGAAGGAAAAAGAATAATTAATCAGCACTTACGCAAAGCATCTATAAATTGTGTTTTTTGTAGAACCCATTTTATATCTATATAATTACCATAGTTAAGTCTGATCGCGCATCAATTTTGAGGAAAAATCTGCGTATTTTGTGGAATTTTTCAGCTCGATCCTCTTCTCTCTTCCCTCTTATCTCCTGACTTGGTGACTGGGTGACTCCTAACTAAAAAAAATTAACATTGACAAAGATACGTTTAGGGGTTCTATAGGGGCAATTTCAGTCCGAATGCGGAGCAAACATCGAAAGCGCAGTATTCGGCAGGAAATTGCCCCTATAGGTAGTGTCTGTGCGTAAGTCCTGTAATATGAAATTAAGACAACTTTTAAAAACAGTTAAAACTCCCTTTTCTCAACTAGAGAAGGGGGTTAAGGGTTAGGTCTGATAATTTATGACAAAGACATGAAATAGCCCTGAATTACAAGAGAAGGGTTTGAGATAAATGAGCGGAGATATCTATTGAAGAGAACTATATATCTATAGGAAGTTTGCCGTCATAATAGTTTCTGATAGAATTTATTTCGATCGGGTTAATTATCAATTGTATGTAGAGTAAAAAAAATCAAATGTGGGAACTCTTAAAAAGTATATTTTCGCCAAGTCAATATATGCCTCATGGTAACTGTTACTTGTGGCAAACTTCATTGGTTTGGTTGCACCTTTTGAGTGATTCATTAATTGCGATTGCCTATTTTTCTATACCAGTAATGTTGTTATATTTCCTCTACAAACGTAAAAATGAAGTTCCATTTACGAGAGTATTTGCTTTATTTGGTACATTCATTATTTTGTGTGGGATAGGGCATTTATTAGAAGTTTGGACATTGTGGCATCCTGCTTACTGGCTTTCAGGTGTGGAACAAGCATTAACTGCCTTAGTTTCCTGCTACACGGCTTTACAAATGGCTACACTTTTGCCTCAATTTTTAGCCTTAAAAACACCGGAACAATTAGAAGCAGTTAACCAACAATTACAAGCTCAAATAGTAGAACGTCAACAAGCGGAACAAATTTTACAAAATATAGTCGTGGCTACGTCTTCTGTGACAGGAGAAGAATTTTTTCCAGCTCTAGTAGAAAATTTAGCAAAGGCTTTAGATGTTAATTATGTAATTGTAAATGAAATAATTCAGGAGCCTCCACGGTTTAGAACATTAGCTATATGGGGAGATGGCAAAACTAGAGATAATATTGAATACAGTTTTTCTAATACACCTTGTGAAATAGTTGTCGAGCGAAAATATTTGTTATATTATCCCACAAAAGTTCAAGAGTTTTTTGTAGATAATACTTTTTTGAAACATATCAAAGCTGAATGTTATTTAGGAGTACCATTATTTGATGGCAGTCGGCAAGTAATGGGAGTATTATGTGTGATGCATAATAAACCTTTAGCTAACCAAGGAAATGCTATAGCAATGATGAAAGTGTTAGCTGCTCGTGCTGCTTCAGAACTATTACGTCAGAAAGCAGAAATAGCCCGTAGTCAAGCTTATGATGAGTTAGAAAATAGGGTGAAAGAAGCTACACAAGGATTGCGTTTACGCACAGCTGAGTTATTAGAAGCAAATATTGTTTTAGAGACACAAATCAAAGAAAAAGTTGCAGCAGAATCAGCAATGCGAGCTAGAGGAAATCGTCTGAAAAAACAACAAACAGGATTACTGAAACTAGCTAAAAGCCCGAATTTATATGAAGGAAATTTGAAGGTAGGTTTACAAGAAATTACAGAACTAGCAAGTCATACTCTTGATGTAGAACGGGCAAGTGTCTGGTTTTATAACGAAGATAAATCAGAAATTAACTGTGCAGACTTGTATGAGCTGACTACTAAAAAACATACTCAAGGAAGTCAATTTATTACAGCCAACTTCCCCAAGTTTTTTCAGGAAATTAACAGTCATAACTTAATTGCGGCTAATGATGTTGATAATCACCCCAAGACTCAAAAGCTGAATGCAGCTTATTTGGCTCCATTATCAATTGCCTCTACCTTAAATATTCCCATTAATTTTAACGGCAAAATCATTGGTTTAATTTCTCTAGAACATAAAGGAAAAAATAGACATTGGGAAGTAGAAGAACAAAACTTTGGCAGTTATTTAGCATATATGACTTCTCTAGCAATAGAATCTCGCGATCGCCTTAAAGCTGAATTTGCCTTACGTCAAAAAAATCAGGAATTAGCTACTACTATCGAACAACTTAAAACTGCTCAACAAGAACTAGTTCAATCAGAAAAAATGGTAGCTCTCGGACAATTAGTAGCAGGGGTTGCTCACGAAATTAATACTCCCTTGGGAGCCATTAATTCATCAATTAATAGTATTGCTAATTTCTGGGAAACCTATCTCGAAAAACTACCGATTTTTTTCAAAGAACTTTCTACAGAAAGACAGGAAGACTTCTTTACTCTACTGAAACAATCAAACAATAGAATTATTCCTTTATCTACCAGAGAGCAGCGTCAAATTAAAAAAAATTTAGTTAGCAAACTCAAAGAATATTCAATTGATAAAACTACTACTATTGCTAACTATCTAGTAGGGGTAGAAGTCTATGATAATTTGGAAAACTTTTTACCATTGTTAAAAGACCCAAACAGTGAAGAAATTTTAAAAATAGCTTATCAATTTGCCAATGTACAAACCAGTAGCAGAAATATTCGTACTGCGGCAGAAAGAGCAGCAAAAGTAGTATTTGCCCTGAAAACTTATGCTCGTTATGACTCTACTGGCAAGAAAATAAAAGCTAATATTCTAGAAGGGATTGAAACAGTTTTAACTTTATATCACAATAAAATAAAATATGGCGTAGAAGTGATTAAAGAATTTGATAATTCCTTGCCTCTGATCCTATGTTACCCTGATGAGTTAAATCAGGTTTGGACGAATTTAATTCACAATGCCTTGCAAGCAATGGAATATCATGGCAGTTTAAAAATTCTAGTAACTCAGTTAGATACTCAGATTAAAGCGAGCATTACTGATAATGGCAAGGGAATACCTCCAGAGATTATGTCAAAAATATTTCAGCCATTTTTTACAACTAAACCTTCTGGAGAAGGCAGTGGTTTAGGATTGGATATTGTCAAAAAAATAATTGAAAAGCATGATGGTAATATAGAAGTTAACTCTGTACCTGGTCAAACGACTTTTACTGTATATTTACCAATAAATACAATGGAATAAACCAACAATGAATGAAATGGCTATAATCTGTGTGGATGACGAATTATCTATTTTGAAAAGTTTAGAAATAGAGCTGATAGAAGCTTTTGAAGACAAATATATTTATGAATTTGCAGAAACAGCAGAAGAAGCTTTAGAAATTATTGAAGAATTAGAAGGAGAAGGAATAGCAATTTTCATCGTTGTTTCTGATTGGTTAATGCCAGGAATTAAAGGAGATGAATTTTTGATTCAAGTTCATAGTAAATATCCTGAAGTTATTAAGGTACTGTTGACGGGGCAAGCTGATGAAGAATCAATTGAAAAAGTTAAAAAGGAAGCAAATTTATATCGTTATTTTACGAAACCTTGGAATCGTCAAGAATTAGTGGCAATGATTGAAAATGCCACAGTAAATATAAATACTACTTAAAAAATGGCGTGGCTGAATCAAAGGATGAATCTTTACGGAACAGGTAAATCCCATCTTTTACTTCCGATACTGCCTATTTCTCCCAACCTACAATTCATCCCGCAAATATGCAACGCCTAAAAAATTTCAGAGAAATTATTGAGGAATTAGAACCTGAAGCAATGAAACATTTGAGCGTGGTTAATAATTAGTTAATCCCAGAGAACAAAGAAAATGAATTTTTCAATTAAAGTTGATCGTAAATATCCGGAAATTATGCAAGTGTTGTGGACAGAGCAAGCGGAGGAAGAATCAATTGAAAAAGTTCAAAAGCCAGCAAATTTATATCCTTAACCCGACCAAACCTTAGAATCATCAAAAATTAGTGGCAATGATTGAAAATGCTAAAGTAAATACAAATTAAAAAATCTCAAGGCTGATGAATCAAACTGTAATTATTTGTGTCGATGACGAACCAATGATTTTAGATAGTCTCCGGATAGAATTAGAAGGAAATTTAGGAGATGATTATCTAATTGAACTAGCTCAAAGTGCTGAAGAAGCCTTAGAAGTATTTTTAGAATTAACAAAAGATAATTATGAAATAGCAATAGTAATTGCTGATTATATTATGCCAGATATGAGAGGAGATGAATTACTCAAACGTATTCATTCAATATCTCCCGAAACTCTGAAAATAATGCTGACTGGTCAAGCAGATGTGGTAGGAGTTGGAAATGCTATTAACTATGCAAATTTATATCGTTACATTGCCAAACCTTGGGATGCTGAAGACCTAAAATTAACAGTAAAAGAAGCTCTAAATAGCTATTTCAGAAAGCAGGAAATAGCCAAAAAAAATGCCGAACTAGAGCAAATGAATCAAGAATTATACAAACTAAATATTGATTTACAACAAGCTCTTGATAACGAATCAAAATTAACTGTAGCATCCAGTCAATTTGTACCTCATCAATTTTTATCATTGATGGGATATGAAAATATTACAGATGTCAAATTAGGAGATAGTGTCAAGCAAAAAATGTCAGTTTTATTTGCTGATATTCGGAACTTTACCACTATTTTAGAAACCATGACTCCAGAAGAGAGTTTTAAGTTTATTAATGGGTATCTCTCCAGAATGGAACCAGCAATAATTGAACATCACGGTTTTATTGATAAATATATTGGTGATGCCATAATGGCACTATTTGGCAGGAAAGCAGATGATTCTATTAATGCAGGTATTTCTATGTTAAAGCGACTGAGAGAATATAATAAAACTCGACAAAGACTAAAAAGACAGCCGTTAAAAATTGGCATAGGGATTAACACGGGCGATCTGATTTTAGGTACAGTAGGAGGTATCCAAAGAATAGATGGTACAGTGATTGGCGATGCGGTAAATTTAGCATCTCGTTTAGAACAATTAACTAAACTATATGATGTATCTTTATTAGTTAGTAATTCTACTTTTCAGTTATTAGAAAATCCCCTAAAATATTCCATCAGATTAATTGACAGAGTTAATGTCAAAGGCAAATCAGAAATGGTGACAGTATTTGAAGTTTTTGATGCTGACCCACCTGAATCTTTAGCAGGTAAAGCAATTACAAAAAATATATTTGAAGAAGCAATGATATTATATTATCAAGGACAACATAGTCAAGCTGCTAAACTATTTCAAGATTGTTTGAATAAAAACCCTAACGACCGAGTAGCTCAAATTTATTTGGAACGTTGTGAAGCCTCTGAGTCTTAAACTTTGTATAGCAATTTCCAAAAAGCGTGAGGTACAAAATCATCTGTTTTAGGGAACAGGGAAAGATAAATAAATCTCAATAAATTAATATAAAAAGAGGAAAAAAAATTACATATTTACAATGTCTGTAAACAATAAAATTTTATACTATTATATTTATATAGCAATCCTAAATCATTTTTAAAATTCCTGGACTTGTTAAAAACCTCCTCCTTCTGCCTTAAAGTAGCCGATTTCTTTCACGAATCATTTCACATTGCTATATAGCGTTTTCAAATGAAATGTAAAACAAGAGTTGGCTATTTACTAACAGTAAAAAGTCCAGCAAACCTTCTTACCGAATAATTAAGGTTTAAAGCCTCTCCTTTAAAGGAGAAAGCGGTCGATTGGATATGGCGAGGAGACCTCGCCATATC
>JBARXI010000655.1:0-10857 GCA_049647275.1 Microcoleaceae cyanobacterium | reverse complement strand
TGCAAAATATTGAACAAATTTTCCCTATTACCAACTCCAGACTACTCAGAAAAAATGATTAGTTCAGAAAATAGACTCCCACTCAAGCCATCTGCAAAATATTGAACAAATTTTCCCTATTACCAACCCCAGAGTATCCAGAAAAAATGATTAGTTCAGAAAATAGACTCCCACTCAAACTATCTGCAAATATTGAACAAATTTTCCCTATTACCAACCCCAGAGTATCCAGAAAAAATGATTAGTTCAGAAAATAGACTCCCATTCAAATTACCTTCAAAATTTTTTGCACTTATAGCAACTTTAGACTGCTCAGAAAAAAATGATGAATTGAGAAAAGAGACTCCCATTCAAATTACCTTCAAAATATTGAACAAATTTTCATTTATACCAACCCCAGAGTATCCAGAAAAAATGATTGATTTATAAAAGATACTCCCAGTCAAACCATCTGCAAAATATGGAACAAATTTTTCTTTCTTACCATCCCCAGACTCCTCAGAAAAAATGATGAATTTAGAAAAGAGACTCACAGTCAAACCACCTGCAAAATATGGAACAAATTTTTCTTTCTTACCATCCCCAGACTCCTCAGAAAAAATGATGAATTTAGAAAAGAGACTCACAGTCAAACCACCTGCAAAACTATGAACAAATTATCTCTGTTACCAATCCCAGACTGCTCAGAAAAAATGATGAATTCACAAAAGAGACTCCCAGTCAAACTACCTGCAAATATTCAAAAATTTTTCCTTTTACTCTCCCCAGAGTATCCAGAAAAAATGATTGATTTAGAAAAAATACTCCCACTTAAAACACCTGCAAATATTCAAAAATTTTTCCTTTTACTCTCCCCAGGCTATCCAAAAAAAATAATTGATTTAGAAAATATACTTCCAGTTAAACCATCTGCAAAATTTTCACTTATACCAACCCCAGAGTAATCATAAAAGAAAAGATATGTAAAAGCATTTATAATTTTCTACAGTTTAGTTCATACGGTAAAGATTTAAAATTTTTTGTCTATTTTAATTTTAAAATTTTTTAGACATCCTCCATAAACCACTATAATTTAGAATTAGGAAAAACTTTACATCTTAAAAATTAAGTATTAATCCACTTAATCAAAACAAAAGTATGTCTTTAAAACCAAAAAATCAGCAAAAAAAAATATTAATTGAAACCTTGACAATAACGGCAATAGCTCTAACTTTCGCCATCATAATGCCATTAACTTTACCAGGATTTAGGCTGAAATTATTAGGGCGTTTTCTCTCTCTAACAATTGTGGCTTTAGGTATAGACTTAATCTGGGGTTATACTGGATTATTAAGTTTAGGTCATGGCATATTTTTTGCATTAGGAGGTTATGCTTTAGCAATGCACCTCAAACTACAATTGCCAGAAGGAGAACTACCAGAATTTTTTACTCTTTATGGTGTAGAAAAACTTCCCCTATTTTGGCAACCTTTTCACTCCTTTCCTCTCACAATTTTAGCAATTATAATTGTTCCTAGTGTTGTTGCAGCAATTCTCGGTTATCTAGTATTTAAAAATAGAATTAAAGGAGTCTACTTTTCCATCCTTACTCAAGCAGCTTTACTGGTATTTTTTAACTTTTTTAACGGTCAACAAAAACTAATTAACGGTACAAATGGTTTAAAAACAGACACAGAAAAATTTTTCGGCATTTTAGCAGGCTCAGACCAGGCACAATTAATATTTTATGAAGTAACAATTATTAGCCTTATTGCCACTTATGTAATTTGTCGTTGGCTAACCAGTGGTAGATTTGGTCGCCTATTAATTGCCATTAGAGATGATGAAACTAGAGTAAGATTTTCAGGATATAATCCCACTGAATTTAAAGTTTTAGTATTTGCTATTTCCGGTGCAATTGCCGGAATTTCTGGAGCATTATATACAGTTCAAAGTGGTATTGTTACCCCTAGTTATATGGAAGTAGCTTTTTCAATTGAAATAGTTATTTGGGTTGCGGTAGGAGGTAGAGGAACTTTAATCGGTGCAATTATTGGTACATTATTAGTTAATTTCGGACGTACTTTCTTAAGCGAACAATTTCCCGAAATATGGTTATTTTTTCAGGGTGCATTATTTTTATTAGTCGTGACAATATTACCTAATGGAATAGTTGGTTGGTGGCAAGAATATGCTTGGCTAAAGTTACGATCGCTCCTGGGTTTATCTCAGCCACTTATGACTTATCCTAATGTAGATGAAAATTCAGAAGTTCAGCTAGAAAAGGAAAAACTAGAAAAAGAAGAATTAGGTTCAGATGAGGTGAAAAAATGGTAGAAAATATTTTAGACATTCAAAATTTAACAGTTAGTTTTGATGGTTTTAAGGCTCTGAATAACCTCAATTTTACGATGGATATGGGTGAATTGCGAGTTATTATCGGTCCGAATGGAGCTGGAAAGACTACTTTTTTAGATGTGATTACTGGCAAAGTTCAACCAACAACAGGAAAAGTATTATTTAGAGGTAAAAATTTAATTAAAATTCCAGAAAATAAGATATCTTGTATGGGAATTGGGCGTAAGTTTCAAACACCCAGGGTATATCTTAATTTAACTGTCAGAGAAAATTTAGATTTAGTTATCAATCGCGATAAAGGAGTAATTGCTACTTTATTTCGTAAGGTTCCTTCCGCAGAGATTAGAAGTGTGGCTGGTTTATTGGAAACTATAAATTTAGTTGGGAAAGCAGATATTAAGGCTGCTTTTTTATCTCATGGTGAAAAACAGCGTTTAGAAATAGGGATGTTAGTTGCTCAATCTCCCGAACTATTGTTAATAGATGAACCGGTAGCTGGTTTAACTGATGAAGAAACAGAAAATATAGGTTCCCTTTTGTTAAATTTGGCTGCCAGTCATTCAATTATTGTAATTGAACATGACATGGAATTTGTCCGTCAAATAGCCAAAAAAGTAACTGTTTTACATCAAGGCTCTGTACTTTTTGAAGGAACTATGGATGAGGTGCAGAATAATCCAAGAGTTATCGAAGTTTATTTAGGGTCTGTTGAAAAAGTCTGAGGTGTGATAATATCATGTCCGGTTGAACAGTTATAAATAAATGACCAAGGAGTCAGGAGTCAGGAGTCAGGAGTCAGGAGGGAAGAAAGAAGAAGAAAGAGAAAGTTTTTTTATCACTAATTATCCGGGTATGATATAAGATGCTAACAAAGAGCTATTTTTCCGTTGTTAACCCCATTGTTTGACTATTTTATTTATCTTTCATCCATTACATTATTTTGATAGTATAAAAACCGATCGCTCATACTATGCCCGAACAAATAATGTTACAAAACTATGCTTATAGGCAACAAGCAACAGGAATTTTTACCAAACATTTATCGCGCTTGGTTTTACTGAAAACTTGAACTGCTTAAAGTTTAAATATCAGGTATATTTATAAGGTCGTCTTGCTATTGAAGGATTAAACTTAGTATCCACAAATTGCACTGGAGAATAAGTCTCTATCCACAAATGTGCCCCACAGGGTAAAGGATTGTAAGGCTTATAAACTATACGGCACATACCATGAATTTCCATTTGATAACCCAAATCATTACGGTCTCCTTCTTTCATGGTAATTACTGGCATCAGTTGTTCGGGAGTCATCAGAGGATCGTTTTTGATTCTCTTACCATTAGCTTTTATTTTTCTTTGATTAACATGAATCCTCGTTGGTGCTTGCCGTAGTCCCTTACACCAAACGCCTCGAGGACCTCTTTTACCTGGTATAACAACAGGCATCTTATTATATAGAGGAATCTGCCAGAATCCTTTATGTTTGTAAGCCCCTTTGATTCGACCTTGAGAAAGAAGCACTCTCACTCGCTGACAACAAATACCCAACAAAAAAGCTACTTCTCTAGTTCCAATAATAGTCATTTTTACTCTAGCACTATAGTTTTTATTATATTTTTTATATTTTAAATAAAATTTATTAAAAAGATACTTATTTACATTAATAATAATCAATTAAAAAATCAGTAACTTTTGCTACATAATACTGCTTGAGGAAATGTTTTTCTGAGACAAGAAAGAAAATCTGACACCAAATCCGGTTTGTCAAAGAGATTTATAATTTTTCCCTGGTTCCAATAATAGTCATTTTTACTCTAGCACTATAGTTTTTACTCAATAGCAAATCAAAAAAGTAAAAAAAAATTATGAATTTCAATCTACAGAATAAAACTGGAGAAAATCAAACTAATCATACCACGTTACAAATATCTAATCTGAATGTATTTTATGGAGAAAGTCATATTCTGCGCAATGTTGATTTAAGCGTTAAACCAGGAGAAATGGTATGTTTAATTGGTAGAAATGGAGTGGGCAAAACAACATTATTAAAAACAGTAATGGGATTACTCCAACCACGGACAGGAACAATTAACTTATGGGATAAAGCGATCGCCACTCTCAGACCAGACCAACACGCTCGTCTAGGTATTGGTTATGTACCCCAAGGTAGAGAAATTATACCCAGGTTGACAGTAAAAGAAAATTTATTGCTTGGTTTAGAAGCAAGAAAAGAAAGTAGAAAAAGAAGAAGTGAAATATCCGAAGAAATATTTGAGTTATTTCCTGTTCTAAAAACAATGTTATCTAGAATGGGAGGAAACTTGAGCGGTGGTCAACAACAACAATTAGCGATCGCTCGTGCATTGATGGGTAAGCCCAATTTACTTTTGTTAGATGAACCGACTGAGGGTATTCAACCTTCTATTATTTTAGAGATAGAGACTGCGGTGAGAAATATTATTAAAAGTAGAGGTATTTCTGTTTTATTAGTAGAACAACATCTCCATTTTGTGCGTAAAGCAGACCGATATTATGCAATGCAAAAAGGAGGAATTGTTGCATCAGGAAATATTACAGATTTAAGTCAAGAAGTAATCCAAAGGTTTTTAGCAGTTTAATCTCAAATCCGTTTACTTGGTGAGTAATATAATTTCTATTGGTAGTAGGAACAAACAGCAGTTTATCCCTACAAGATTGACTATTATTCTTGAATTTAAATAATCAATTATACCAAGTTAATAAATGTTTGCTACAAATATCTAGGGTATTTCTTAGGAGTCAGGAGTCGTATGGGAATGACTTTAATACCATTTTTAGAGCATAAACTATCTTTTTAATCAAAGGGAAATCTCCTGTAAAGTCTTTTTATCCCTCTTGCTATTCGTAACATTCTTTTTTCCAATTGGTATTATACCAATTCCACCGACTTACTTATAACTTAAATAGGGTTTGCTGAAAAAGTAATAGACTTGAAGGTGAAAAACATCAATATCTGGTGCATTTCCTGCGGAATGTGGAGCTTGCCAGCCGTCAGCTAGCTTCCTATGATCAGAACTGTGGACTTCAGCCGTTAGCTTGTTTATATCCAGGAAGTTAGATTGAAATACTAAAATTCTTACTTGAGTATGGTTTAAAGCAAATATAAAAACCTTAACCTTAACTATCTATAATAAATTTGTTTAATTCTTTCACAAAAAAAGCTGATTGCTGAGTGCGAATAGCTGTTAGCTCCGCATTCGGTAGGAAATGCTTACCTACTAAAGCTATTCAATCTTCCATTCTCAAAAGACATATAGTAATCCTAAATCTTATATATAAAAAAATTATTCTATCCTAAAAATCAGCTAAAGACCCTTGCCCTAGTTAAGCTTTAGCCTATTGCCTATTTCCAGCTTCCTTTTGACAAATAAACTTGCCGAAAAAGGTACTATAATTTATCACAAATATTATACATAGATATGGAGGGGAATCTAGGTGACTAGAATCCATTCATCCGATGCCACTCCTGAACGTAGTTGGCAACACCTTTGAAAAACCTAGCCAATCCTAGACATTTTTAGGAATTGTCTCTCAAAGGTTGCAGATCAAGTCTTAACTGACTACGTTGGCAGGTCACGACCACCATAAGTGAACTCCAGCTTATGTGCTGGTCGCTCCTTATTAAGGACAGCGTTAAAGTGCGCCAATCGGAAGTAGGTTTTGTACCGAAGCGTGTTTAGAGCATGAACAAGCCAGGCCAACATGATCGAGGAACACTTTACTGAAAAGGAATAGACACCACAATGTCTAATACTAATTACATTTTTGTCATAGATACAAACAAAAAACCATTACAACCTTGCAGACCAACTGTGGCTCGTAGATTGTTAAATTCGGGCCGAGCTGCTGTCTGGCGACGCTTTCCGTTTACTTTGATTCTCAAAAAAGCTGTTGAACCTGTAGAAAAAACTTTAACTCTAAAAATTGACCCAGGCTCAAAATATACAGGGATGGCTCTATTAGAAGGAAACAAGGTGATCTGGATGCTCTTAATTCAACACCGAGGTTCATTAATTTCCGAAAAACTGGAAAAGCGTTCTCAACGCCGTCGAGCTAGGAGAACAAAAAAACTCCGCTATCGTCAGCCTGGAAGTCCTAATCAAAAGAAGCCTACTGGTTGGTTAGCACCTTCTCTAATGCACAGAGTCGAAACTACTATGACTTGGGTCAAACGATTAATTAAGTTTTGTCCAGTAAAATCAATATCAATGGAACTGGTTCGCTTTGATACTCAGTTGATACAAAATCCTGAAATTACAGGTCTTCAATATCAGCAAGGGGAATTAGCAGGATATGAATTGAAAGAATATTTGTTAGAAAAATGGGGTCGTCAATGTGCTTCCACAAGTGGCCAAACTAATACACCACTAGAAATAGAACATATTCACCCAAAGTCAAAAGGAGGTTCAGACCGAGTATCTAACTTAACTGTTGCCTGTACTAAATGCAATCAAATTAAAAGTAATCAAGATGTCAAAGAATTCTTATCTGGAAAACCAGAATTATTAAAGCGAATACTAACCCAAGCTAGATTACCTTTAAAAGATGCAGCAGCGGTTAATTCTACTAGATGGAAATTGTTCAATACTTTAAAGACTACAGGGTTGAACGTAATCACATCTAGCGGGGGACAAACAAAATTTAACCGCAGAAAACATAAGCTGCCAAAAGCGCACTGCATAGATGCAGCTTGTGTAGGATACGTGAATAAGTTAGACTTTAAGACCACCCAAGCTTTAGCTGCTATCTGCAAAGGCCAAGGAGGTAGACAGAAAGCAGCGGTAAATAAATATGGATACCCCATCAGGTACAACCCACTCAAACCAATCAAAGGTTGGAATAGTGGAGATTTAGCATTGGATATTGAAACAGGGGAAGTAGGTAGAGTTAATCCTCGCTCAAAATCAAATAGTTTTAACGCATGCAGTGCCAGGACAGAAAGCAAAAAGTGTTCATGTAAGCAAATTAAAAGTTGTACATAAAAAAGACGGTTATACTTATACATTTTGTCCACAGTTGTCCATGAATGTCGAGGAAAATGTCGTCTAAAACTCAACAGAATATAGAAAATCAATTCCATAGTACTAGACTTTCATCTAGCTTACTTAAATCTTTGACGGCAACTATTTTGCTAACCCTCACTGTTGGATGTATTCCCACTCAACAGCTTCAAAGCAAAATATCTCCTACCTCAGAGAAAAATCTTATATCAGTATCAGTTGATAACTGTGATTTAACTTCCGCTAAAGAAAATAACTCACAAATTACTCTAGTTTCTCAAAATTCTAATTCTACTCAATGTGCTTCTGTAGACCCGTTTAGTCAAGCAGTTAGGTTTGCCACAAAAGCCTCACAGTTAGCTCAGTCCGCGAGAACTAAACAACAATGGGATAAAGTTGCTCAAGAGTGGGTACAAGCAGTCGCTTGGATGCAAGCTGTACCACCAGGAAACCCCAGACGTGCTTTTGCTGAGAAAAAAGTTGCTGAGTATATGAGAAATTTAGCTTACTCCCAACAACAAGCAGCTTCTGTACGTTCTCAGTATAATCCTGTTTCCTTCAATAGTGATGTTCTCGACACTCAGTTAGAGCTTTATCTGTCTTTCGTTGCTACTGTCGGTCCGCCAGATGTTTTAATTGTGGGTAGTTCCCGCGCCTTATACGGGGTCGATCCACAACAACTACAGCAATATTTAGCAACAAAAGGCTATCGTCCGTTAAATGTATTTAACTTTAGTATAAATGGGGCCACTGCTCAAGTAGTAGACTTTCAACTGCGACAACTTTTGAGCAATAATCAACTGCCAAAATTAATTATTTGGGCGGATGGAGTACGAGCTTTTAATAGTGGACGGATAGATCGAACTTATAATTCAATTGTTGCTTCTGAGGGTAAAAGAAAATTACTTTCAGGCGTTCGTCCCCAGTTACCTCGCGCTCAGTCTAATTTTGCTTCTACCTGTTATCAGTTTCCTCAACCCTATAATGTATTTGCACCAACTCCCAACTCTCCTTTTGATATCTCACGAGTGGAAGCAATGGAAGTTAGTTATAGGGAAAAGGGAAAAGGGAACACCAGAGTCGGGAATAGTTCTAATATTTTTTATCCTGACTATTTTAAGACTACCCAATATTCTTATAAACCCCTATCAAAAAACTCCTCAAATTTAACATCCCACGCTCAATATTCTACTCAACTTACACAAGCAGTAGCGATCGCCGATGTTGCCAATGCTATTGATGCTAATGGGTTTCTCCCAGTAGATGGGCGATTTAATCCTTCCTATTATTATCAACGACGACCTTATGTAGCAGGGCTTTACGATGGCGACTATGCTGGTTTTTATCTTGGGGGAACTCAGGCGACAGCTTTAAATTCTGTTGTTAATTTTACTAAATCTCGCAATATTCCTTTAGTTTTTGTTAATTTACCTCTATCTGATAGTTATTTAGATTCTGTGCGTTGGTCTGCGGAAGAAGACTTTCATCGGTGGATGCAACGTCGGGCACAGGAAAATGGCTTTACATTCCTAAATTTCAATCTATATCAGCCTCAACTCGCCAAAAATGAATACTTCTTTGACCCCAGTCATCTAAATCGTTATGGTGCTGGTGCTGTAGCTCGTTATATTGCTGCTAGTGCTTCAATTTCTTGGCCACGTTAGAGATGTGAAATTATTTAGGAATGAGAAGGGCTTTGTTGCACAAAGAGAGCTTAGAGGGTAAAAATAACAGTACGTGGTACAATCAACCTACACTAAAGTAGATATGAGTAAGTCCAAGTCTAGGTCTAATTCCAAGTCCAAGTACCGAGTCAGTAACTGGTCTGAGTATGATGCTTCCTTAAAGCAAAGAGGGAGTATAACATTTTGGCTCACGGATGAAGTAATAGAGCAGTGGGTAAACCAACAAAAAACTGGACGCAGGGGGGCATCAAATACCTACAGTGACACAGCCATCGAGTTTATGGTGATTATACAATCATTGTTTAGTCTGGCAGGACGACAGACCGAGGGTTTTGTGGAATCTATATTTGAATTGATGGGCTTAGATTTACCAGTACCAGACCATAGTACTATATCCCGTCGCTTGCCAAAACTGAATGTTCAACTGCCAGTTATACCAACCAATGAAGCCATTCATCTGGTAGTAGACTCTACAGGGGTGAAAGTGTACGGGGAGGGTGAATGGAAAACAAGAGTTCATGGTATAAGTAAACGGCGTACATGGCGTAAGTTACATTTGGGAGTAAATGAGGCCACAGGAGAGATCGTCAGTGGGGTAGTGAGTACCAATGATGTGAGTGTGACGGGCGTATTTTCTGACCTGTTAGATGGAGTAGATGGTGAAATAGGCCAAGCTAGAGGAGACAGAGCCTATGATAAGTATAAGTGTTATGAGAAAGACAGGCAACGAGGGGCAAAAGCAACTATTCCACCCAGGAAAAATGCAGTCATAGGTCAACATGGCAACTGTAAATGCTCACCTCAGACCACCAGATGAAAATCTTAGAAGAATAAGAATTGTAGGACGCAAAAAATGGAAACGTGAATGTGGCTACCATCGACGCTCCTTATCTGTTTGCGTAGCATTCCGTAGGAAAACTACTATGTTTAGGCTCAAAGTAATATTTGGAGGGAAGTTGAGACGACGAAAATTTGATGCTCAGGCAGTGGAGTTGTTCATACAATGCGCCATACTTAATCGTATGATACAGAACTGTAAGCCAGAAAGCTACAAAGTAGAATTCTAATTAATTTCTCTCGCGGGGGAGTGTTGCGATTCGCGTGCGCGATCCCTCCGGGAATCGCAACTTTCATGCAACAAAGCCAATGAGAAGGGTAGATTTTATACTATTCTTTCTCATTTTTTTTCTTTTTTATCTATAGAATCCATTTGGTATCAATACCCGCCATTGCCGTTTTTTCACTCTTAGAGTCAGGAAATAGAGGGAAAGAATAGGGGAAAAAGGTTAAAAAATCCGACTCTCCCCCACACTCCCTTCTCTCTCTTTTTAAATAGATTAAATAGGTCAGCAAACCCCAAATAGATATAGATATAAAATGGGTTCTATATCTATTTGGGGTTAACTACAGAAATAGCTTCTTAATCTTTTTGGGTTTCACTACCATCTAAGTCTGATTACAGTTAATTAATCTAATTTGCTCGGCTGTTATGCTTTTAAGTTCCTGGTTGAGACTAGGCAAAAAGAAAGAGAAAGAGATAGGGGTAGATTTAGCTAATTTGATCTATCCCAGTTCAAATAGGTTTTAAGTTATAACCTATTAAACTTTTTAAACTTTTAATAAATCAGGCTCTAATTTTGATGTATGATGAATTTTATAGCTTTAATACATTAGACATCTGGGGAAATTAAATATTCCTATTTGAGCAACCCTTGTCTTGAGGTTATATACAGTCGGTTTAATTAGGGTTCAAATCACCTCTGCTATTGACCCAGAGCAAGTTTTCCTATGCTTGCT
>JBARXI010000654.1:0-4262 GCA_049647275.1 Microcoleaceae cyanobacterium | reverse complement strand
CGCCCCTACTCCCTCTTTTTGTGGAGATGTCTTATGAATTATGGCACAATATTAAAGATAATTAAACAGTCCAAATAGTCCATAATATCTATGACCAAAACCATACCAGAATTACCAAGCAAATACGACGCATTCTCAACCGAGGCAAAATGGCAGAAATATTGGGAAGAAAACAACACTTTCAAAGCTGACCCCAACCATCCAGGCGACCCTTACTGCATTGTCATTCCCCCACCCAATGTTACAGGCCGTCTCCATGCAGGCCACGCTTTCAACAATTCCCTCATTGACGCTCTCATTCGTTACCATCGGATGCGCGGTGACAACGCTCTCTATCTCCCCGGCACCGACCACGCAAGCATCGCCGTGCAAACTATTCTGGAACGTAAACTGAAAGAAGAAGGCAAAACCCGCTACGATATTGGGCGGGAAAAATTTCTAGACCGCGCCTGGGAATGGAAAGCTGAGTCTGGCGGTACTATTGTTAACCAACTACGTCGTTTGGGAGTTTCTACAGACTGGAGTCGGGAACGTTTTACCCTGGATGAAGGTTTATCCAAAGCTGTCATCGAAGCATTCATGCGTCTCTACGAAGAAGGTCTCATCTATCGCGGTAACTATCTGGTTAACTGGTGCCCTGCTAGTCAGTCTGCAGTTTCTGACTTGGAAGTTGAAAATAAAGAAGTCAATGGCAACCTCTGGCATTTTCGTTACCCTCTCACCGATGGCAGTGGTTATGTGGAAGTCGCCACTACTCGCCCAGAAACAATGTTGGGAGATACTGGTGTTGCTGTTAACCCTAACGACGATCGCTACAAAAATCTCATTGGCAAAACTCTCACTCTACCAATAATGGAACGGGAAATACCTATTATTGCGGATGAGTTGGTTGACCCTGAATTTGGTACTGGTTGTGTCAAAGTTACCCCCGCTCACGACCCCAATGATTTTGAAATGGGTAAACGTCACGACCTGCCGTTTATCAATATTATGAATAAAGATGGCAGTTTGAATGAAAATGCGGGAGCGTTTGTTGGGCAAGACCGTTTTGAGGCGCGGAAAAATGTTATTAAACGGCTAGAGTCAGAGGGTGTTTTGGTCAAAGTTGAGGAGTATAGTCATAGCGTTCCCTATAGCGATCGCGGAAAAGTACCTGTCGAACCTTTACTCTCAACTCAGTGGTTTGTCAAAATTCAACCGTTGTCTGAGAAAGCGCTGGAATTATTGGATAAACACAACCAACCAAAATTTGTTCCCGAACGTTGGGCGAAAGTTTATCGCGACTGGTTGGTAAAAATTAAAGACTGGTGTATTTCTCGGCAACTTTGGTGGGGTCATCAAATTCCCGCGTGGTATGCTGTTAGCGAAACTAATGGGGAAATTTCTGATAACACTCCTTTTGTTATCGCCCGCTCGGAGACGGAAGCGTTGGAGCAGGCAAAGGCAAAATTTGGTGATGATGTCAAAATTGAACAAGACCCCGATGTGCTAGACACTTGGTTTTCATCTGGTTTATGGCCGTTTTCAACATTGGGTTGGCCGGAGAATACTCCCGACTTAGCAAAATATTATCCGACTAGCACTCTTTCGACTGGTTTTGATATCATCTTTTTCTGGGTGGCTAGAATGACAATGATGGGAACGCACTTGACTGGAAAAATGCCCTTTGAAACAGTTTATATTCACGGTTTAATGTTAGATGAAAAGGGCAAAAAACAATCTAAATCTGCTGGTAATGGTATCGACCCTTTATTATTAATTGAAAAGTATGGAACTGATGCTTTGCGTTATACTTTAATGCGAGAAACTGCAGGGGCAGGACAAGATGTGAGGATGGATTATAATCGAGAAACTGAAGAGTCGGCATCGGTAGAAGCTTCTCGAAATTTTACTAATAAAATTTGGAATGCTGCTCGATTTGTAATGATGAAATTAGAGGGTAAATCTCCTCAAGAATTAGGGGAACCGGAGACGGATAAATTAGAGTTAGTAGACCGTTGGATTTTGTCTCGTTTCTATCAGACTGTGCAGCAAACTTGTGATTATTTAGATAATTATGGTTTGGGGGAAGCTGCGAAGGGTCTTTATGAATTTATTTGGGGAGATTTTTGCGATTGGTATCTGGAATTAGTTAAGTCTCGCCTTCAGGGAGAAGATGAAAATTCTCAGCTTGTAGCGCAGCAAACTTTAGCTTATACTTTGGATGGAATTTTAAGATTATTACATCCTTTTATGCCTCATATTACTGAGGAAATTTGGCATACTTTGAATCAGGTGGGAGAGGAAGATTGTTTGGCTTTACAATCTTATCCGAAGTTGGATAAATCTTTAATTAATCCAGACTTAGAATCTGAGTTTGAGTTATTAATTGGAGTAATTCGGACAATGCGAAATTTACGGTCTGAGGTTGATATTAAACCAAAGGTAAAAGTTACGGCTATTTTGCAGAGTGAGAATGAAAAAGAACGGGAAATTTTGAGTAAAGGTGAGGTTTATATTCAGGATTTAGCTAAGGTAGAAAAGTTGAATATTACTCCTAGTCTTGATGCGGAAGTTGGTCAGACTATTGCTGGTGTTTTTGGTACTGTACAAATTTTAATTCCATTATCAGGAGTAGTAGATATTGAAGCTTTATCTGCTCGGTTGGAAAAGAAATTAGGAAAGTTAGAAAAAGAGATAGAATCTATTTCTAAACGATTGAGTAAACCAGATTTTGTGAATAAAGCCGAACCTAAATTTGTAGAGGAAACTAAGAATAATTTAGCAGAGGCAGAAAAGCAGGCAGAAATTTTACGCGATCGCTTACTTCAGTTAAAGTCAAATTAGGCATATTTGGTTGGGTTTAGTTATTGCTAGCCCAACCGTTATTTTTAACAATAAAAAGAGCATAAATTATCGTAGGGACGTTCCATGGAACTGTGGTCTATTCAAATCAAAACTGCTGTAAGGTGGGCAAATACGAATTTGTCTATAGATATGGGTGCAGAACAATTATTAACTGCTCAACAGCAAGAGCGTAAAAAAGCAGTAGTAGAAGGGAGCGATCGCCTACTTCAGTTAAAGTCAAATTAGGCATATTTGGTTGGGTTTAGTTATTGCTAGCCCAACCATGATTTTCAACAATAAAAAAAAGCAAATATCTCTGGTTAACAAATAGATTTATCATTCTATTGTTAAATAATATCATGTCCGGTTAAATACTTATAAATAAAAGCAGGGAGTAGGCAGTAGTGAGTAGGCAGTAGGGGGACTAATAGGGAGATTTTCCTTTGAAGTGAGAGAATAGGTTTTTTATCATTAATCATTCGGACATGGTATAAGTGGATTTTCGATAAAATGAATAAATTGTTTGCCTAACTCTGTTGTTCTACTTTTTTGAAAGTTATATTTTACATCGGAATATAATTGTGTCAATCTGTTCGGTATGCTTGACAGTTGTTAAGTCAATGTCTTTTTTTCGGCAATTAGTAAGGTGGGCAATTAACACTTGCCCTAGGATAAGTCGAAATTACTCAAGATTTGCCCACCCTACAAGCTACAAGCTAATAACGAAACTCAACCTACGAATTAATATTATTTTTGGTCTCCAAGACATTTAGCTCGTGGTTGGGATAAAATTGGTCTGGGCTGAAATGATTCTAAACCACGACCGTCATAAATAGTTGCTCCATCTGGCATTTTTGCTCCTTTTAATATTACACCTTCTGTGATTGCACCCTCGAAAATAGCACCTGTTAAATCAGTCTTGCTGAGGTCAGCATTTCTGAGGTTAACTCCACGGAGATTAGCATCAACTAAATTAGCCCATTGGAGGTTAGTATTTTGCAGGTTAGCATTACTTAGGTCAGCACAAGTAAAGTAAGAAGCGCTAAAATTACTGTTGCTTAAATTGGCTTTAGTGAGGTTAGTTTGTCTGAGTTTTGCACCTCGTCGTCTGATGTTACTAAGGTCTGCTTCACTGAAGTCGCATCCTTGACAAACTGCTGATGGGTTATCTAAAAATTGTCGGAGTTCATTGGCATTTTCTGCTAGAATTGGCGTAGTTAATCCGGCAATTGTTAAAAGGGTAATGGTGGTGATTTTTGGTAGTTTCATGGTAGTTTATTTTTATCGATATTTACATTTATATATTATATATAGCAATATGATTTGAGTTGTGAGATATTGGAAACTTTTAGGGAACAGGGAACACCGGAGCTGGGAACAGGGAACAGAGAAGAAGAAAAAACGTATTATATGAATATAATAATTGCCATATTCTA
>JBARXI010000653.1:0-10702 GCA_049647275.1 Microcoleaceae cyanobacterium | reverse complement strand
GGGGTGCATATAGTGGTGTGGTTGGTAATGGCGATCTGCCTGGTATTGATGGATAATTGGAAAAGTCATTTATGGAAGATTGGTTTCTCGGCAGTCTGGAGACAGAAGGAGTTGAACGAGTGCGAGTCGAGGTCGAAGAGGGAATAGAATCTTCTGGAGGTAGTTCTGGTAATTTATAATCAGAAGGGTCTACTGGTATTTCTAAAGATGGTGATATTGATGTTGAGGGTAGTTGGTCTGCTGGGGTTGGTGCTGCTGGGGATAAGTTAGGTGTAGGTGAAGTTGGAATAGTGGAAAATGTAATTTCTGGCTCTTCTGGTTGGGGGAGGCGTTCTAGTTGTTCTGGGGTTAATTCTACTAACCCTACTGTTGGTGGTAATTTTGCTTGCTCGGAGAATAAGGATAGTCTTGGTAAGTTAATTCCTAAGATGGCATGAATACCAACAGACGCGATGAGTGCTATCCATATTGGTTGACGTAGGGTGTCTGTTACTGAGGAATTATCTATTGGTCGGTCTAGGTCTAGGGAGGAAAGGTCAGACATATTAGTTGGCTCCTAATAACAATAAAATTTTACTTACTTTACTTAATAATTAACTACAAATAAATTTAATCAAATTCTCTAATTTTGACTGTTCAAAATTTGGCGCATGACCAACTTAATTTACATAACTATTTCCCGAAAAATCATATCTATATCTCAAAAAAAATTACTAAAAATTAAGCGTCTTTGCTACTAGAAACTTGATTCGTCTATGGGGTCTATCTAAATTACTTTCGGCTGTGGTTTTTAATTTCACGCCAGAAAATCTTGGCAATATTTCACATTTTTGACTTACCCCTTTTTGTCACACCAGGAAAGCTTAGTAATTCTCGGCGCTGTTGACTTTTGAGTTAGTAACTATCATTAAGGAAAAATAGGGTAATTTTAGGTGGGGGCGATCGCCTAATCCTTGATAAATTACTTGGGTTGGTAATGTTGCTCTCTCTACCACATAAGCGTTATTTAGTAAACCCCTTTGTTGCAAAATTTTCCATACTTGCTCATAAACCGAACTAACTTTCATTAATACGACTACATCTGCCCAGTTTAACGCAGATTCTAATACACCAACATTGTACAAGGCTGGTAGTATGGCTAGACGTTGATTCCGAATGGTGAGGGGAATACCCAGGGCTGCAACTGCGGCAATAGGGGAACATATTCCTGGTACTGTTTGGACTAATGCTTCTGGATGGAGCTGTTTTAGGGTCTGTGCCAGGTAAGTAAATGTACTGTAAAAGCTGACATCTCCTTCACAGGCAAATGCCACATCTTGGCCATTTTGTAAATATTGCCAAACTTCTGTTGCAGCTACCTGCCAAGCTTGATTGAGAATAGTTTCATCTTGGACGTAGGGAAAATTTAAGGATAATTGTATTTGGTGGGGTTTCAGCCAGGGGGTAACAATTTGCTGGGCTATACCAGGTTGATTACGGAGACCTGCGGGAAATGCTACGACGGGGCATTTTTCTAGAAGTTTTATTCCTTTGATGGCGATTAATTCTGGGTCTCCTGGGCCGATACTGATGCCGTAGAGGATGCCTAAGGATGGAGAATTGAGCATTAATTAATTAAGCTATTGGTAGTAGACTGACACAACTAAAATGGTGCGTTACGACGGATTGTTAAATACCTTTGACAACTTATATTTTTGCCGTCTAACACACCCTACAAGTTTTGCACAAAATTAGCTGTGTCGGTCCAGTAGGGTGCGTTACGCTACTCCTAACGCACCAAAACTGAAATATTTAAATTCAATCCTAATTTATTGACAGAATATTATGCTCGACAAAAAATTCAAAATCGGTGGCTTGTGTATTATTCTATTATTTTGTTTGGGAGGAGCTGGAATTACTATTTTTCAATTGAGAAAAACGTCAAGTCAAGAGAAATTATCTCAGCAAATTATCGATCCGGTCGCTCCGGATTCGAGTGTTAAAGATGGTGATGTGATGGTTTATAAGTTCAAAAATTATGACATGACTATTGTTTCTTTTGTTGGCAGTTTCGATTTTATATACAAACCATCTCAGGATTTATCTGTCGAAGCTGTTGCGACAAAATCGAATTATCGATACATGGTAAACGGGTCATTTTTTGAAGCGTCAAAAGAACACGCTGGATGGCTTTCTATATTAGGTCAAGGAAAAACTCCTATCAAAGAGGATAAACAACTTTCCCATATTATTAGGTATAACCCAGAAACAGGAGTGCTAAGTTTCGTCGAAACTAAACTATTTCAACCTTCAACTGATAAGACTAATATTGAATTCCAGTCTGGACCTTTAATTATAGAAAATAATAAAGTAACTAAAGAATATATTGAGCAATCTATTAATGGTCTTTTGCTATTTGAAAGAACATTATTAGGTTATACAGAAGAGGATGGAAGGAAATATTTTATTATTACTAAAAATAATGTCAAATTGGATGAGTTAGCAGACTATTTGTTAAGGTTGTCTGTGTTTTCGGGCAAGACTTTAAATATTGTTAACTTGGATGGGGGGTCTTCAGTGGCTTTATATTCTCAAACTCATCCAGAATTTAGTTTTAATGAAGCTGCTATATTGCCTATATTATTAGGAATTAAGTAGGGTATTGCTGGAAGCAAAAATCAGAAAAGCACGACAGCGATTTTTCTCACGTCGCTCACAGCTATTTTATGACAGGATAATAACCGTTCAATCGAGAATCATGGAAATTTTTTGCAACCATTTAGCAAGCTCTAGTGACGCTCACTTCTACGTCCAGCATACATAAGCTTAACCAAGCTGAGAAATATTAAGAATTTGACGCTTGTTGTAAACTTTAGACAAGATATTTCGGGAATTTAATGAGTCATAACTGGTGCTTTCAATAGGTGTTTAGTTTATTTTAAAATGAGTACAAAGATAAAAATTGTTCCCGGAAAAATCACACCAAATCAACGGTATATAGTAGAGGTCCCCAAAAGTTGGAACGGTAAATCCTTGGATTATGAGTTAACGACTGCCAAGTTAGATTTTTCGGATCGCCGGGATTCATCTGGTGTCTGGCAAGGGACTGCAAAAAATGGAGAACTTACTGTCTCTCCTCCTAAAGGTGGTTTTCCTGTAGGCATTTATATGGTGCGTTTGAAACCTCAAAATAAATCTGAGTGGAGCAATTATGATGTATTAGTGGTTGATAATTTACCGACTGCGCCACCCGTTCAATATACAACTCAAAAAGTTAATCTTCCTCCTCTAGGCTCGTATATGCTCTTTAAAAACTACAATGCTCAGGGGGATCTAATTGGCTACACAAGAATTGATATTGAGACAGATCCTTGTAGTTTAGGTGGATATACTATGAGGTTTACCAAAACCAGCCAATGTGCTTACTGGAATGCAGGTTTTCACAGCCAATTGCGCTGGTGTCTCAAGGAAGAAAATACTCCTCAAGGAAAGCTTCTGCTGGCTCTTGGCGGCACGAGTTATGGAGTTGAAGAAGGTGGATCGCTAAACAAAACAGCTCAACAAATTAAGGTCACCTATTCACGAACAGGATTGGAAGATGTTGCGACTCAAGGAATGCTTGGTGGTTTCTCTACAGAAAAATTTGCAACAGACAGTTATTCCAAAGATGAAGATATGGCAGCACATTACTCTTTGCTTCCACCAGACCGAAAAATACCGGCGAATTTATCTTCAATACCACTAACGATTTTTGAACTTCTATTCGGACATCCTCTTCCTGATAATGGTGGTTATGATGAATCTGGTATGGATATTTGGCATTTGGAAGCTCTTGAGTCTGTAGTTTCTGGTTCTGCCATCACGATGCGTTATATTGAGTATGCGGCGAAAGGCTGTTTGCGTGAACTAGACTGTGAGCCTGGAAAAGACAAGCCTGAACTCCCTCCATTGTCTGATTTACTGTGGAGTGTCACTGAAGATTGGACATGGAGGTTAGATGGTTTATTAAGTCAGATTACTCAATATGTCAATGTAGAGCAAAAATGTTGGGAACCTCCTTATTCATGCACTGCTAATCGACCTCTAATAGAAGACAATCATAAATTCTGTACTAATAGTCAACCTCTAGTCAGAGCCGAGTTATTTGATTGGTATATTCCCAATAATGAGCCGCTGTTGTTACGCTTAAGATCGCTGGCCAATCCGACTAATAGCAGAGATATCACTATCAAAAATGGAGATGAGTACGACTTGTTCGTTAAAAAATCGGATGGAAGACCCTACAGCGGATTTCTAGAACTTAAAACAAGTTCAGGTTCTCAACTTTTATGGCGAGACAAAGACAATCGTCCAATTTATGTAAGCAATGGTTTAGTCACAGTTGGACCAGCCGCTTATGGAAGTTTACCCAACTTTAGTTTGACGTTCTCTGTCAGACCCTATCTAACCTGTTCTTCTCTCAATTCTGTCTATCCTGTAGACTTGGATAACCTCTACCCTAATAAGTCTTTGGCAGCATTTTCAAACATGGTTACATTGAATATAACGTAGTGCAGGGAAGTTGATTTGATGTTAGCTTACCTGTATCTTGGATTGATTAGCGATCGCTCTTTTTGTAGTTGCGCTTAAGCTAAGAACTTAATATCATTGCTTGTGTGATGTGGGAATCCTCCTCCGACTGAAGCAAGGAGGATTCCCACATCACTGTGAGATTTTCCTCTTTCGTTGAGTTGGGTTAGTTGTCCGAGTTTCCCCATTCCCACAGAAGTCGATTATAGGTTTGGTTGAGGCAGGTAGCTTGCTTCCCGTTAGGATAACCCAACATTAGCAAGACTGTGTTGGGTTTCACTATCCTTCTACCCAACCTACATTTTTAGTAGCGTCAATCCAGTAGGATGCCTTGCAACGCACCCTAAACCTGATGGGAATAAAATATTAGTACTCCTAAATCAGTTGTGAAAAATTTCGGTGTATTTATTTGCAGATTCTACCTACCACCTACCTAAACTAAAAACTCATGACTTAAATATGATTGCTATATAACTTGTATGTAGTTAATAATAGTTAATAACAAATGTTTCCGATAACTGAAAATAGTTAAATAATTAACTAATGAGAAAAATTTCCCGATATATATCCCAACATATTTGGCAGAAATGGCAGCGAGCCAAACCTAGGTCGAAATTTATTCTGAGTTTTGTGTTATTGGCCTTAACTGCGCGATCACTACCCTACCTGGCCCCCATTCGCCCAACTGATATTACTCAAAATCAACAAGCGCTGGAATTTACTGACCGTAACGGTCTCCCATTGGGAAATATCCTTACCCGCGACCAAGAAAATACCGCAGTCGTACCCCTGGCTCAAATTTCGCCCCAATTTATTAACGCTATTATTGCTGCTGAAGATAAACGATATTATCAACATGGGGCTATAGATATGAAGGCATTAACGCGATCGCTTCTGGAAGCCATCCAAGCAAAAGAAATAGTTAGTGGCGCCTCGACCATTACCATGCAGCTCGCCCGAATGCTCGAACCCACACCCCGCACTCTTCCTAACAAAGCTCGTGAAATTTGGCTTTCCTGGCGACTCACCGCAGGTATGAATAAAAACCAAATTCTGGAAGCATATATCAACCGCTTACCGATGGGAGGAAATATTTATGGCGTTGAAGCAGCATCCCGCGCTTATTTTGGTATTTCTGCAACTGACCTAAATCTCGCCCAAGCGAGTATTCTGGCAGCTCTGCCAAATGACCCCACTGACCTCAACCCCTATTACAACTGGAATTTGCTAAAACAAAGGCAAGCTTATGTTATTAATCGCATGGTAGAAGATAAGTATATCACATCTGCCCAAGCTGAGAGAGCATTAGCTGAAAAAATTTCCCTACAACCACAAAATCAAGGTATTATTGCTGCTCCACATTTTCTATTTTGGTTATCCCAAATTCAGGATGAATTTAATCAACAACTGACTGATATTGAGCAAAATTTATCGGCAAAATCTACAGTTATTCGTACTACTATTGACCGACCTTTACAACAGTTTGTTACTGCTCAAGTGCAGCAGGTAGTGAAAAATCTTGAGCCTTATAATGTGGCTCATGCTGCTGCTATTGTTATCGATAATCAGACTGGGGAAGTATTAGCTTATGTGGGTTCTCCTGATTATTTTGATACTCAAAATATGGGTAATAATGATGGGATTCAAGCATTACGTCAACCTGGTTCGACTTTAAAGCCTTTTTTGTATCAATTAGCATTAGAAAATCAAGTGATTCAGCCGAATACAATTTTGGCGGATGTGCCTACTTATTATGCAATTCCTGGGGCGAAACTTTACAGCCCTAGTAATTATAATAAGGATACTTTTTTCGGACCTGTAATTGTTCGGGTGGCTTTGGCGAATTCTCTGAATATTCCGGCAGTGCGAGTATTAGAAAAGGTGGGAGTGGAGAATTTTTTAAGCCGTTTAAATCAATTAGGTTTTTCACATTTACAAGAGTCTCCAGAATATTATGGTTTAGGTTTGAGTTTAGGAAGTGGGGAGGTAAGTTTATGGGAATTGGCAAGAGCTTATTTTATTATGGCAAAGCAGGGAGAAGTTACTCCTCTTATGACAACTATTCCCACTCGAACCGCCTCGGTTTTTCAGAAAGAGAAAAAAGAATTTCCTGGCAAAAATCCAACTCGAACCGCCTCGGTTTTTCAGAAAGAGAAAAAAGAATTTCCTGGCAAAAATCCAACTCGAACCGCCTCGGTTTTTCAGAAAGAGAAAAAAGAATTTACCACCAAAACTCAAACCTCTCCCCTTCAAAAGAGTGGATTGAGGGAGAATCGACAACAGATAAAAAACCAAGAAATACCCCCACTACCCAATGCAAAATCTGAATGGATGTTAATCACAAATATGTTGAGCGATACTCACGCTAGAGCTGCCGAATTTGGAGTTAATTCAGCTTTAAATTTACCATTTCCAGCCGCAGTTAAAACTGGTACTTCTTCAGATTTTCGCGATACTTGGACAGTCGGTTTTACTAAAGATTATACTGTAGCAGTTTGGGTGGGTAACTTTAGTGGCGATCGTATGATGGAAATATCGGGAGTTATGGGTGCTGCGCCTCTATGGAATCGAATTATGCTGCACTTACATGAAAATATTGAACCGACGGCTTTTCCTACTCCAAAAAATATGGTTGAGCGTCCGGTTTGTGCAATTTCTGGTTTACGTCCGAAATCTGATTGTCTTTCGGTAATGACGGAGTATTTGTATTTGGAAAATTTGGCGGAATATGAGTATTTATCTGATAATTATCAGGTGGGAAGTTTGCCTGATGAATATAATGAATGGTTGGCAAGACAAAGTGAGTCTGGTTTTGTTTCTGGTGGGTTAAAAATTTTGTTTCCTCAAGAGGATGATTATTTTTTAATTGATCATATGGAGGGGGAACAAAAGTTGGAGTTTAAGTTGGCTAATTCTGTTTTTAAAGAGTCTGTGGAATGGTGGTTAAATGGGGAAAGGTTGGCTGTTAATTCTGGTAATTCTTTGTTTTGGGAATTAGCTCCTGGGAAGTGGAATTTGGAGGTGCGGTCTGGAGATATGTTAGACCGGGTGAGTTTTGAGGTGCGGGTCTCAAATAAGTCTCCTTATCATGGGTTTTCTATGAGGAAGTAAAAAGCGCGTAGCGTTGCGAGGGAAAAAAAGTAATCTCAAAGTCAAAAATTAAAAGTAAGATAGAATTTTCTCAGCAGCTAAAGTTTAATTGACAAGAATTTCAGATTATTATTTGACAACCAGGGGGATGAAATAATTTGTGAGATTATTGAGCTTAATTTATCATCGAGAAGTAGCAAAACTTTTGAGATTTAGTATAACTATCCGGACACAATATAATCAGGAAGTTTTAAAATAAATATGGTTGCTTCTCAAGCAATTTTTTTTACTAATTTAATGAGTGGATTTTTGATGAAGTTTTGAGAGGCAATACTGATAGGAGTTAATAGCTAATGGGAAAAGCGATCGCCTAATTTTATAGACAGTTTATTGAGGGCGACTTGCTGCTAAACTTGCATATTCTAGATTTTTTTTATATTGTATAACTCTATCTTGAGCAGCTTGATAATTTGGGTCGGATGGTTGTACTGCTTTCATATATTCAATTGCTTTTTCCCAGATTGTAGAAATATATTCCCATTCATCTTTTGTTTTGGCTTTTTGTACTAAAAATGCTGCGGTTGTTGCTTCATTAATTCCCTCTTGGAAAAATCGTTCTTTTACAGTTTGTTGAGATGCCTGTTTTTCTGTGACTTTTTGAGCATAATTGAAGTTATTTTGATATTGGATTACTCTATTCTGAGCCACTAAATAATTTGGGTCAGATTCGGGTACTTCATTCATTAAGTTTATAGCTTTTTGCCAATCATCTTTGACTTGATTCCATTCTTCTATAGACTTAGCTGTTTGAGTTAAATTTGCTGCATTTGTGCCATAATTTATTGCTTCTTGAAAAGGAATATTATCAGACCCAACAGGTTGAATATTTGTTTGAGCAACAGTCACTTTTTTCTGATTAGGTTCAGTTACAGAAGATTCTGAGCTTAACTTGTTAGGTATTTCTTGGGGAGAAGAATTTTGTGGTTTTTCTACTATGGCTTGAGGAGAAAGGTTTGATTGATTTGAAGAAACTATATCAGAAATAAATGGTTGCATTTGTACAGATAAATAAATTCCGAAAGTTGTTATTGGTGCCAAACTAATAATTATTAAATTTCTAGCTATTTTTTTTAAACCATAATTTTTTATAGCCAATTTTATCTGAGGAAATAATCGGTTATAAAGTATGTATTCAGCTTGATAAAGGTAGGAAGCAATAATTAACCAAATTATGAACCAAAGTCGCAAATAAAAACTTTTCCTGGTTTTAATTATTACTCCGCCGCCATTAAAATCATTAAAATTATTAGCTTGGTAAGAAATAATTTTCTCAGCTTTTATAATAAAATTAAGGCTACATTGGGTTATTGTATCTATGGAATCATTGAAAAAACGGCAAATCAAAAGGCTCAAGAGTCCCCAAATACATAATATAATTACAAAAGATAAACCTGTAACAACTGCTCCATAAAATCCTTGATATAAACTGCTTGAGTTGGGCAACCATCTGTACCATGTTTTCAGTGATAACTTTTGTCTCCAGAAAAACCAGCAAAAATGATAAATCAAGGACAAAAATATAGTCGATATTAATAAACCAAAAATACTTGCTATTAATAATCCATTACTACTTGTAATCAAAGACAGGAAGACCCCTCCTATTCCAAAAACCATCATCTTAGCACCTGGAAATGCTATTGGAACGAGAATAACAGCTCTCAAAATAGAACTGGGGTATGGAAATAATTTCGGCCAGCGATTTTTTTTTAGAGATTGAAGTATCTCTTGATATTTGTGTTTGGCTAGAGCCAAATTTTTTGACTTACTCTCTGATGTTTTCCCACTCATTTGTATATATCTCTCCTGAGAAAGGAGTTAATTTTTATCTCATGTTTAGTCTATAAATAATTGAACTACTCCGCATCCGTTGATTTACTAATCTTTTCTATTAATTCTCTTTCTGTAATTTCAGTATTTTCCTCAGCTACCCAATTTTTATTCTAATCTTGTAGAGAAACAAATCTATATTTTCCAGATTGCTCATCAGGTTTTACCTGAACTAACACTGTTTTTTCACTGCTAGAAAAAAGGCGCTCGATCTAATTGTGATAGTCGTGCTAGGGAAACTTCCCTGGGTGGGACAACTTGTTATAGGAATTTTTGAAGCCTATATTCATCCTGTAAATCGTTGTCCAAGTAGATGTATTCGCGATCGCGAAACACATTTTTATTAGCCTGTTCCCGATTGTTTCTCTGGAAATTTTCTTTCTATAGCAATCTTATTTGAGTTGAGAGATATTGTAGATTTTAGGGAACAGGAAACACCGGATCTGGGTTCTGGGAATGAGAAGCACCCAGGCAATAAAACTATCACAAATGATTTAGAATTGCTATAGTTTGTTGAAAATTGGTCGAGCAAGCTGGAAAATTATTAATATTTTGATAATCAAATTGAGGCGAGCGCAAAAATAGAAAACTCAATGACTCAAACTCCTGACAGTCCAGCACTTTTGCAAATTAAAGCTGTTAGACTTGCGACTCAACAGAGCAAGCAAGCTTTGGTAATGGCTGCTGAATCTGGTGTAAATATAGATTTACCAGGAATTGAATCTGAAAATAATGTCCTAAATCCTTGGACATTAATTGCTTTTAAGGTCATAGGACTTACTTTCAGAAAATTATGGCCATCGCTTGGAAGGGCCATTTGTGATTGAATTGCGATCGCGTCAATTACCCCTAGATTAGGAGGTGATTTTTAATTCCCCTCCTACTCAACTTATAGTGAAAGTTAGCATTAGTCTGGAGGATAAATGGTTATATCTTCACGACTTATTAACGACTTATCAATTTCTTCAATAGGCAAGTTATCGATGAAGTCTGAGATTACTTGAGTCATTGTTTTGTTCTTGCTAACAGGATATAAAGGCAATTTATTTAATCTATAGCAATCCTATTTCAGTTATAAATTTTTGGTGGTGGTAGGTGGTAGGTGTTAGGTATTAGGTGGTAGGTAGAAGACAAAATAAATACATCTAAATTTTTCACAAATCATTTAGGATTGCTA
>JBARXI010000652.1:0-8234 GCA_049647275.1 Microcoleaceae cyanobacterium | reverse complement strand
GGTGGGATTAAAATTTGAGCAAAAATTTATTTATCAAGAGTCGCAGCAAGAAGGAGTTAAATATGGGTTGAATAAAAATGAATTTGAATAAAATAGACATCTGGCGATCATTCACTTGGAACCTTTGTAAAAAGGTATTTAAATCTTATTTTTCCCAGAGGTATAATACCAATTTTATAAATCTTTACTACAAAGAGCTAAGTTATTTATTAGGAGTCAGGAGTCAGAATTTCCTACGGAATGCTCCGCAAACAGGAGTCAGAATGAATAGCTTCAATACCATTTATTAGGTTATAAGTTATCTTTTTAGTCCAATAAGGTTCAGATAAGGATTTTTTGGGCAAATTTGTAAGCAGAACTAGTTTAATACTTAATTGATGAATCAGCTCTAAGTTGTGAGTTTTTCGTGGTAGTAGCTGGTAGATGCGAGATAGAATTTGCAAATAAATACACCAAAATTTCTCACACCTGATTTATGATTGCTATTTATAGTGTTTCCAAATAAGATGTAAACCTAAGACTTCTTTTTTTACTTTCAAATAAAACTCCGTATCTCTTTCTTACTCTTACCTTTTTTCCCTTGCATTTTGCTTTTTCCAGTAATAAACGTGTTTACAAACCAGATAAAAACGCTATATCTAATTAATTTAGTATATTAACCTTCTCTCTTCACCTGAATAAATACTATAGCACTACGCAAATAGGGCGCAGAAATTCCTGTATTTCTTACTCCCTACTCCCTTTTCACTCAAATTTTGTCCTAACCAAAGAAGGTACTGCTATAAACTACTAATATTGCTCAATGATATTATGAAAATTTTAGAACAGACTTCAACTCATTTAATTCTAAAAGACTCAGTAAGAGCAGCTTGGGCACTAAGATTGTTTTCTATGCCCTTTTTTATTTTTGGCTGTATCGGAATTTTTTTGGTAATTAGTGAAAAAAATTTTCCCAGTTTATTTATTATTTTGTGTCTTTTATTTGGTATTCCAGGGGTTTTATTAACTGCTGTTAAAAAAGTTGTACTTGATAAAAATCAAAATAAACTAATTGTCACAGTTCAAAGATTATTAATCAATACAAAAAAGGAATATTTATTAAGCGGCCTTAATGTGAGTGTAAAGGAAACTCCTTTTGTAGTCAAAACATATTCTTCAATACTAACAACTAAAAAAGAACCAATCTGTATTGTTCTTTTAGAATACCCCGCTTATTCTCGCAAAATAAAATTGTCTGGAAATTATAGTTTTACCAGAAATGAAGCTGTTGAAATTGCCAATTTAATCCGTACTTTCCTGACTACACCTCTATAAAATTATATACATTATTACTTGTGATAATTCAAACAAGCACGCTCTTAAAATATCTATTCTGATGATAATCGAGCCACAAAATTTTGATGTTTTGCTGTAGCTAATCCAAGTTGTACAACTTTAATAACTTTAATAAAATTTCCCATTAATCAAGCTGCTTTCTCTAACCATAACCAAGGAAAAACTTCACTACAAATTATCCCATATGAATTGGGTTGAAGCTGAAAATATTCCCCTGCAGTTAAGCCAAACCAATTAATTTCTCCATCTTTCACCCGCCGCCAAACTAAATATTCTTGAACTTGATTGCGACGATAAACCTTGAACTTATCATTCATATCAATAGAAATATTACTAGCAGCAATTTCCACTATTAATTCCGGCGCTCCTTCCACATAACCATCCTCACTAATCATTGACTGCCAAGCATTTAAAAATATTTTTGGTCAGATATCTCTTTTATTAAAAAGGGATATTCACGCTAATAAATGATATTTAAAATATTTACTCTGACTCTTGACTCCTGACTCCTAGAAAAACTCTAACTATTTGTAGCAAAAATCGAGCTTTTCTCTCCTTGGTTTAATACCCCACCTTCACCCGCGGTGCTTAAAATTGGTTGGGGTTTGTAGACAAAAAATGGCAGAAAGTTCCAAATGTGGGTTATAAATAAAATCAAGTAAAACCACAACATTGATTGCGATTCATCCCGACGCTCCCGACGTGGAAAAAAGCACAGGTTTTATCGCAACGTTACCATAAAAAGGAGCAATTGCTCAGAGAAAACTTTCCTTTTTTCTGCGGAATACTGCGCAAATATGTCGCTCCGCAAAACGCCTACAATAACTTTAACTTTGCCATTTTCTCAGGAGAAACCAAAGTATTGGCACAAATAACCCCAGAAGCAGCCACCGCCGGCACACCAATTCCTGGCATTGTACTATCTCCGACCCTATACAAACCTTGAATCGGAGTGTGTGGGCCAGGAAAACTCCCCTGGCCTGCAGCAATAGCCGGCCCATAAGTACCTTGATAACGTCGCAAAAATCGAGCGTGAGTTAGTGGGGTGCCGATTAACTCCAATGTTACGCGCTTTCTTACATCAGGAATCACTTTTTCCAGCGCCCGAAATAAACTTTCTGCCTTCTGCTGTTTTATTTGCTGATAAGACTCATCTTTTTGCCAACCTTGATAAGATTCCAAAGTATAGGCATGAATTACATGATGCCCCGAAGGTGCAAGACTAGCATCCCAGATAGAAGGAATAGAAATCATACAGGTATTGCCAGGAGTGCTAATATCAACATCCCCATTATGAACTACTACATGATGCCCGGTTAAACCCTCCAAACCATCGGCACGAATACCTAAATGTAGGTGCATGAAACTTTCCACAGTGGGAGTAGCTAAAGCAGTTTGACGGTAAGATTCTGGTAAATCTTCTGGTTTCAATAACTTGGTGTAGGTATCCCAAATAGTCGCATTAGAAATAACAATAGGTGCAGTTATTACTTCATCTCGGGGCAACCGTACCCCTACAACTTTACCAGACTCTACTAATATTTGTTCTATATGAGTGCCTAAGTGCAACTCACCGCCACAACGCTGTAAACCTCTGACCAAAGCATCAACTATTGCCCCACTGCCACCGATGGGATATTCAATGACAGAGTTAGAGCGCTCTCCAAACATAAATGCTACTTCTGGAGCAACAGTGCCGTGAGCTTTCAACCCAGAGAGGAGAAAACATTCCAAATCAATGAGACGGCGCACCCAAGGGTCTCGCACCACTCGATCCATAATTTGCCCAACAGACCCACCAATATCTCCAATGGAAGGTAGCAACTTGAGCATAGATAACCCGTATTTTCCCAATAAAATAGGTATGAGCCACAAATCTGCTCTTAGAGCAATTGCCGGAATTTCTTTAAGACCGTCATACAATCGTAATAGATTTTCTTGAAATTTCTCTAATTCCTTGGCCCCTTGAGGAGTGAATTTAGCTACAGCCTCCAGATAAGATGACCCATTAGCATAAACTGGCAAACTGCCTTCAGGAAAATGGTAGTGCCCTAGGGGGTCGTAGACAACTGTTTCGATAGATTCTCCCAAAACTTTCAAGACTTGCTGTAATGGGTTGAGACTGTGGGGGTCAGCTAATCCACAATAAAATGAGGGGCCAGAATCAAAGTGGAATCCTTGCCGGGAGAAACCGTGAGCTGCACCTCCAGGAATAGTGTGGCTTTCACAAACTACTACTTTTTTGCCATAGTGGGCTAGCATTGCTCCAGCAACTAAGCCACCGATGCCACTACCTATAACAATTACATCGCAATTTTTCATATCATATTAGTTATTTTTTGACAAGAGTCTTAATACTGATTATTGTTAAATTAATCAATGAATTATCAATTGGCTTTCTTGTAGAGTTCACACTGGTACTTTGTATGGTTTATATCTTAAACATTTTTCATTGACAACTGTTATGTCTGTAATCATCGTAATATAATTTATAATTATTTATGATTAGACCTACAACATTAGAGATAAAATTTTTATGATCTAATCAAATCATGTATTTTTGATTAACTGTAATCTCATTAGTATTTTTTGCTAAATACTAATGACTGATGGTTAATAGCTGACTATTCTCAGTAAATCCTCTCAAATTTTAAATAATTATAAAAAAAGTTTTTTCAATTATTCAGGAATTTAAACTATGGAATCATTGTCAAGCATAGATACAGTCGTAAATGAGCTAAAAAAAGATAAAGACTTAATCAGAATTAAGAAAATAATTTATTGTGCTTGTCAAGGTAGATGGGAAAATGACGAAAGTAAATTGGAAGAGATTAATCTACGGGAGTTGATAGAAGAGTTATATCAAAAAACAGGTAATATAGAAACCCTAGACCATAGATTATCTCGGATAGTTTCCAAGGTTAATAAAAAGACAGAATATGGTTTATTAGCGAAGAAAATTATTGATAATCTGAGCAGGTTATATCCTGATGAAGAAGATGTAACAATTCTGGAATCTAGTCCGATTGTAGATTTAGATAATTCTGATGTTCAAACAGTATTAAAAGAGAAATTAGGAGAAGAATTATATTATCAAAGAGACCCAGGAGTTTTGTGGGATGCCCGAGAAAAAATCATGCTCGGTACCAATCCACTAAAAGCCAAAATTCTGCTTTTTTCCACTGTGGAGCATCAGTTTAATTTTGGTGAACGAGATTGGTTACTTCTAAAGACAAAAAGTTTAGATAATTTACTCAGACAAATATTTAACTTATGCCTATCTCTTACAGATTTAGAAAGTTTACTATATAGTGCTGCCAATAATGGTGAAGACCCCGATGAAAATACTCAAATAGCAAATATAATTATTAGTTCTTTAACTCCTTGTTATGTAGCAATGCAAAACTCTCTACGAGAGATAGTATCTACTTCTGAAAGTAACAGTAATCAACTTGAAGAATCTAATGTAGTTGAATTAGAAAAAAAACTGATTGAAGTTCAGAAAGACAGTAATATTATAGAGAATAAAGTTACTTTTCCCGCTGAAAACTCTCCAGATATTGCGCCAGAAGAATATGAGAATCAACCAGGGGAAATAGAATCTATAAGTTCATCTAGTAATTCAGAAGAAAAAGGTAGGGATTTGACAACAAGTAAAATAGGAGAAAAAAACCGAAAAACTTTCCAGTCTAATGATTCTGAACAATCAGTATCTCCTCAAATTCTCCAACCAGAGCAATTAAATAAAGCTCAATCTGTAGCAGCTTCTCCAGCAGCCACAAATATGTTAGATTCTATCAAACAAAAACTAGAATTAGAAGATGAAATCAATACTTTAATAGAACAAAAAGCCGATTTTATCATGAATGTTATAGAAGAGCAATTTGTTGACTTAGAAAAAATCTTAAATCAAGCATTACAAAATCAGCAGGAAGAAGAACGTTTATTTGTGAAATGTCAAGCCTTAGTCGATTTAATTGAAAATATACAAGAAAAGTCTTCTAAGTTTAAAGAAGTTATGAAGCAACTAGAGATAGAGGAAAAAAAGAAACTTAACCTGGAAAACTCTGGTAATATTTTAGCTGCTCAATCAGACACAGAAACAGATAGTTTAGGTGAAAAGAAACAAAAAATTTTAGAATTAGCTAAAGAGGGAAATCCAAAAGCAGTTGCCTTGATAATTAATCAATCCCTTCAGCAAAAAGGAATTACTGCTATAGCTGGAAACAAAGGTGGTTGGCTGCATATTATTCTAGAATCCGATCCAGTACCAAATCCACAGACTGTTACTCCATTTATTCAAAACGAAATTGCTAATTTACAATCAGAATCCCTGAAAAATGTCAAAATTTATGCTCGAAAATTAGGCAACAAATCAATTATTTGGACTCAAACAATTAAATGGTAACTATCAGTAGTCAAGCCAAATTAATTGTATATTTACTATTGCTTTTATCTGCCTTTTTCCAGACTCCAGACTCTCATTTAGCCAAAAATGCACTAATTATTTTACACAATTACTTAAAATATAGCGTTTCTCAGGTTAATGAGGTATAGTTATCTTTTTTTATTCCTGTTGCCTTCCGGAGCTGTTGCCTAAAACCTAAAATTTTGTACCTCACGCTTTTTGAGAATTGGTATACGATCAAATCTGATAATGTGGTAGGGGCTATTATCCCTCTTCTGTCACTCTCCGGTTTTTTCTATTATTTGAACTTCCACCGAAAGGAGCTATAACAATAAATACAAAGTTTGAGCATCGAATGGGTGGCAATTTCACGGCTATGTGGAATTTATAGGAAGAAAAAAGCAGGCGCTCGCCCGATCTACAAAAGCTCTAGAATTTAGAAATTACAAGAGTTTTCCGAAAGTGACAGAAGAGGATTATATCATGTCCGGATAACGAGTGATAAATAAAATTATCAGATGTGCAGTAAGGTAGCAAAACCTCCATCTCTTCTACTGTTGTTCTCCTTTCTCACCCTCCTGACTCTTCAAGGTCGCCCTAACGACGGCGAGCGTACCTGAGTCCTCCTTAATTATTTATCAGTATTCAACCGAACATGATATTAAACCCATTCATTCGCAAGTTATACCGAATAATTGAGGTTTAAAGCCTCTCCTTTAAAGGGGAAAAAAGCGGTCTAGGGATGGCGAGGAGACCTCGCCATATCCAATCGACCAAGAGAGAAAAAATTTACCTTTTAGTCAATCCTCTCCTTTTCAAGAAGAGGTAATTATTAATTATGAATTATTAATTAGACATCTCCGATAATAAAAAATAAAATCAATTATCGCACAGAAATTATCAATTATTTCCCCCTACTCCCTACTCCCTCTTTTCTGGAGATGTCTATTGTTAATTATTAATTATTGAAAGAATTCCATTGAGCAATTCTGAGTCTTGTACGTCGCAAATTCGACGGCGAGCCTACCTAAATTCTTGGTAAATAACTGCTCTTCTGGATACCTCCGACTCACTTACTATAATCCCGACGCTCCCTTAGCAGGAGAGAGCGACCGCAAAATTGTTAAAAATCATACATATAGGATAACCTATATAATTAGCGCTTTTATTAACTAAAGGAAAATCATAATGAGTGGTGGTGAAATTCTCAGGAGATATACAGCAGGAGAAACAGATTTTCATGGCATCAATCTGAGAAATGTACAGCTAAATGGAGCAGATTTAATTGGAGCAAACTTCTCAGAAGCAGACCTTCAGGGAGCAGACCTAATATTAGCATTTCTAACCAGAGTTAACCTACAACGTGCGAATCTGATTACTGCCAAACTCAGTGGTGCTTACCTAACCCAAGCAAACCTACAAGCAGCTAAGATGGCTGATGCCGACCTCCACGGCGCTAACTTACAGGGTGCTGACTTTCGCAAAGCCAACCTAGAATTAGCAACCCTGCTGGATGCTAATCTCAGTGGGGCTGATATGCGAGGAATTAACCTACAGGGTGCTGACTTACGCGATGCCTATCTGCGGGGTGCAAACTTCCGCCATGAAAAGCGGGCCTATGACATTGCAAATCTTAGAAGTGTAAACCTGCGTGGGGCTGATTTGCGTGGTGTCGATCTGACTGGTGCAGATTTAACTAAGGCTGATTTAAGAGGAGCAAACCTGAGCGAAGCCGTGCTCAGAGGTGCGAAGCTAACAAAGGCAAATTTAGGTGAAGCAATTTTGGATGGTGCATTCTTAACAGAAGCTAACTTAGCTGGAGTCAATTTGTCTGGGGCTAGTCTGATCGATGCCAAAATCGAAAGAGCTGGATTAATGGATGCACGCATGAGTAATGCCAACTTAACTGGTGCGATGATGGCAGATGTGAAATTGGGTAAAGCTCAGTTAGTCAAAGCCAATCTAGTTCAGGTCAAGTTAGTTAGGGCTGATTTAAGTCGAGCCAACTTAAGTCAGGCAAATCTTAACAAGGCTGACTTAACTGATGCCTATTTAGCAAAAACAAATTTGCGTAACTCTAACTTGAATAATTCCATTTTAACCAGGGTTGAATTGAGCACTACTAATTTAAGTGGTGCTCAAATGAAAGGTGCTATCATGCCTAATGGAAATACTCACGAGTAGATATTTTCGGTAGTGCATCATCTAAAAATAAGTTGTACAAATTTTATCTGCAGCCGTTTTTACAAACACTTTCTTAGTTATCTAACCATACTTGTCTACATAGTTGATGCAATTAACAGTAAGTTTAATCCAGTCAAATATCTTCAACAGGCAGCAAATTTTAAAGATTTCCACTAAGAGTTTTGGCATTGGTGAAATAAGGTATGAAATTCGGTTCGGAGTAAGATTGATAGTGGTACTTAGACATTTTTTGCCAGGAAAAATGCTTTAAAGTCAGTCAAGAGTTGGGAATTACGTCGATGCCTTA
>JBARXI010000651.1:0-14259 GCA_049647275.1 Microcoleaceae cyanobacterium | reverse complement strand
TTTTTGGTAAGGGAGGAGTCACCGAGTCACCGAGTAGGGGTAATTTCCTACGGAATGCTCCGCTTTCCATGAATTACCCCTACAGGAGGAACGGGAATTATAGAGGAGGTAGGAGTCGAAATTATCCCTTGGTTTTTCTGCTGTTGTCTGCCTAAAATGCTAACATGCATGAGCTTGACAACGGGAAAAGCTGCTACTTTTTGAGACTAAAAAAGCATCAAACCTTTATATATCAATGCTTTGCTGATTATTCAGCAAGCCCTAATTAGAACTCATAAATCTCCACATTGTGGATATATTACAGACCTCGATGGCTGCTTTGTTGCAAGGAACATTCTGGCATGGAAAATTAGACATTTTGGGGGGAATAAACGACGGCTAGGGGAGCACGCTTTCTACAGAGGAGCAATGCTTAGGTTAGGAATGGCAACAGAATAAGTCCGGAGAATATTAATTAAAGTGCTGAAGTTACTAAGGTGCAAACCAGTTATTTCCGGTCTTATTTAATTCACGCTTCTTAAGGAAAATGGACTCAAAAATCTAAAGGTTATGGGAGAAGTTCGAGCTCTATTTTGGCGATCGCGATATTGTCGCTCTAAGCCCTGTGGTTGAACCTAAAATCAGTTTAGTTTTAATGAGAATCTCTCGGTATAATCCAGGAGATACCGAGGGAGTATGTCAATAATTCTTCTTGACCATAAGTAATATGAAGATTTGATATAGATACCCAAAAATTTGAAATAGGGGGTGACAATAGCCAGGGTAACTTTGCTATGGTTGATATGGTATCGGATTTAACTTAATGAGATAGAGGATTTATCTTCTAGTATGCAATTTGGTATTACTTAATGGGAATTGGTACGATAGTATCAACTTTTTTCAGATTCCTCGATGCCTATATTTAAGATACTAGTCCCTCACTTAAGAATACCGACCCAAGGTTAATGTTTTCTTTTGGAGATCGTCACAAAATGGTACAGGTTAAAGAAGTAGCTCAAACTCCTAAGTTATCTATAGCTAGTCCACCGAAAGGACTGACAAGTTCAGAACGTCCTTGGGGAACGTTTACAATTCTTGAAGAAGCACCTGGATACAAAATTAAGCGAATAGAAGTTAAACCTGGGCATCGTCTCAGCTTACAGATGCACTACCATCGTAGCGAGCATTGGATTGTAGTTTCGGGCACTGCTAAAGTGGTTTGTGGAGACAAAGAAGAGATTCTTCAAAATAATCAATCTACATATGTTCCTCAGTGTACATCACATCGTTTGGAGAATCCAGGAGTAATTCCCTTGGTATTGATTGAGGTACAAAATGGGGAGTACCTTGGAGAGGATGACATTGTTCGTTTTCAAGATGATTATGCTCGCACAAATTCTTAAGTTATAATAACCAAGAAATTTTTGTGAATGATTAACTTAACTAAAGCAGCAGTCCAAGAAATTGTTCGTCTCAAGTCCAAGCATGACAATCCAAATAGTTTATTTCGTTTAAAGGTTAAACCAGGTGGATGCTGTAGTCTATGTTATACTATGGAGTTTGACGAAGAAATCTCTCCGGAGGATCGAATTTACGACCGAGATACAGTTAAAGTGATAGTAGATTCCGAGCACCTTAGCTATCTTAATGGTCTAACATTGGATTATTCGGAGGATTTAATGGGTGGAGGGTTTAGATTTAACAATCCTAACGCTAAAATTAGCTGTGGGTGTGGTAATTCTTTTTCAGTATAATAGTGTTGACAAAAAAAATTAAGTAACTTACAATTAAAGATTGTTTGTAAAGTTTTTTTGTGGGAGAATGGGTTGAATTCAGGAAGACAATCCCTTTACCGAAAAGGGACGTTGAAGACCCCCGTGTTTTAACCGGGCAATGAAAACAAGGAAGTCGTTTAGACTAGACAACTAAATGTCCTGTGCTTTGTTGAGCGACAAAAAGTAAGCAGAAAGCTAGGCATTGGCCTTAGCTGACTGTGTAGGGGCACTTTGACTTGTCCCCAAAGAATATATCTTTTCTTTGGTCAGCTAAGAATAGACGAAGCAACAAGGATTTATCTCTGTTGCGTAGTATCTACTTTAGAATCCCCGTGACTTGAGTCCGGGGAATAGTCAATCTCAGGAAAATGTTCCGTTGCACCGAAAGCCTAATAGGTGCAACGGTACTTTGTTCAAGAATCAAAATATTCCTCATAGCGGTGGTGCTAAACTAGAATAAATTAGCTATGCTACATAAGCATTAAGAAATTAATTTATTATTTAGTAACCTAAATTATCCCGCATTAAGCAACTATATCTGTTGAGACTAATACAATATCTCAGTTCTTCAAGTGAAGAAAATCTTAGATTAATTCACCTATTTTATAGTTCTGGCAGGAGTGGGAACAATATCCTGAGTCAACTCACCCAGAAGTATCCCCTAAAAAAACATAACTAGAAGAAAAACTGTTACTCATGCCCACAATTCAACAACTGATTCGTTCAGCTCGTCAAGAAACTCTCAAGAAAACTAAGTCTCCGGCTCTGAAAAGTTGCCCTCAACGTCGGGGAGTTTGCACAAGAGTTTACACTACTACTCCAAAAAAACCTAACTCGGCTCTACGCAAAGTGGCTAGGGTCCGCCTAACTTCTGGTTTTGAAGTAACAGCTTATATCCCTGGTATTGGTCACAATCTACAGGAACATTCTGTAGTTATGATTAGAGGTGGTAGGGTAAAAGACTTACCAGGAGTAAGATATCACATTATTCGTGGCACATTAGATACGGCAGGAGTAAAAGACCGCAAACAAAGTCGTTCTAAGTATGGGGCTAAAAAGCCTAAAGCTTAAGTTAGTAAAATGCAGAATTAAAGGACATGATAGCTAAAATTAGTTATAAATAATGTTATAATGTTGAATTTTGCATCTAAATTCAGTTAATTGTCAATTATTCAAAGTTTATTGGTTGTCATATGTCTCGTCGTAGAGTTGTTCAAAGACGTCCGGTTCCTGCGGACCCAAGATACAATAGTCGGTTAGTAAGCATGATTGTTCGACGCATTATGCGTCACGGTAAAAAGTCTTTAGCCTTTCATGTAGTTTACGATGCGTTTAAAACTATTGAAGAAAAAACCGGTTCCGACCCACTAGAATTATTTGAAAAAGCAGTCCGGAACGTTACTCCATTAGTAGAAGTAAAGGCGCGTCGTGTGGGTGGTGCAACTTACCAAGTTCCGATGGAAGTACGCTCTGAAAGGGGAACAACCCTGGCTCTACGTTGGTTGGTGCAATATTCTAGAGCCAGAGGAGGAAAGACAATGGCTATGAAGCTGGCCAATGAGTTGATGGATGCAGCTAACGAAACCGGTAGTGCGATTCGTAAACGAGAAGAAACTCATAGAATGGCAGAAGCTAATAAAGCCTTTGCTCACTATCGTTATTAGACTAAAGGATAGCAGCAGTTGTCCCAAAAGTATAGAATTTTAATAACGCGTAAAAATCTTCAGCACAGATAAGGAGGTAACTGTGGCTCGTAATATGCCCCTAGAGCGTGTGCGAAATATTGGCATTGCAGCCCACATCGATGCGGGTAAAACAACAACAACCGAAAGAATCCTATTTTATTCCGGTATAGTACATAAAATGGGAGAGGTCCATCAAGGCACCGCAGTTACCGACTGGATGGCTCAAGAGCGGGAACGTGGAATTACAATTACTGCGGCTGCTATTAGTACAAAATGGTTAGACCATCAAATTAATATTATTGATACTCCAGGACACGTGGACTTCACAATAGAAGTGGAACGTTCCATGAGAGTTTTGGATGGAATTATTGCGGTTTTCTGTTCGGTAGGTGGGGTCCAACCTCAGTCAGAGACGGTATGGCGTCAAGCTGACCGCTATCAAGTACCGCGAATGGCCTTTGTGAACAAAATGGACAGAACGGGGGCCAACTTCTTTAAGGTGTACGAGCAAATTCGCGATCGCCTCCGAGCTAATGCAGTTCCGATCCAACTTCCGATCGGCAGTGAAAATGACTTTCGGGGAATCATAGATTTGGTAAGGATGAAAGCTTTCATCTATACTAATGACTTGGGTACAGATATTCAGGAAACAGAGATTCCAGCAGATGTAGAAGAATTGGCACAGGAATATCGTCTGAAGCTAGTTGAGTCAGTAGCGGAAACAGATGATGCTTTAACAGAAAAGTATCTCGAAGGAGAAGAACTTACAGAACAGGAAATTCGTTCTGCTCTGCGTAAAGGTACTCTTACAGGGTCCATTGTACCCTTGCTGTGTGGCTCGGCTTTTAAAAACAAGGGTGTTCAGCGTTTGTTGGATGCTGTTGTAGATTATTTGCCAGCTCCTACAGAAGTTCCACCCATCCAAGGAATATTACCAAATGGTGAGGTGACAACTAGATATTCTGATGATGAGTCGCCTCTAGCTGCTCTGGCGTTCAAAATTATGTCAGATCCTTATGGTCGTTTAACCTTTCTCCGGATCTATTCTGGGGTACTTTCTAAGGGTAGTTATGTTCTCAACTCTACCAAAGACAAGAAAGAGCGAATCTCTCGTCTAATCGTGATGAAGGCTGATGACAGAATAGAAGTAGATGAACTTCGTGCTGGAGATTTAGGAGCGGCTTTGGGTTTGAAAGATACTTTGACAGGGGACACTATTTGTGATGAAAATGCCCCGGTAATTCTAGAGTCTTTATACATTCCTGAGCCGGTGATTTCTGTGGCAGTTGAACCAAAAACTAAACAAGATATGGAGAAACTGTCTAAAGCTCTTCAGGCTTTGTCGGAAGAAGACCCCACATTTAGAGTTAGCGTCGATCCAGAAACTAATCAGACAGTAATTGCTGGTATGGGTGAACTTCACCTGGAAATTTTGGTAGACCGGATGCTGCGAGAATATAAAGTGGAAGCTAACGTAGGTCAGCCACAGGTGGCTTACCGAGAAACGATCCGCAAACCTACTGAGGCAGAAGGTAAGTTTATCCGTCAAAGTGGTGGAAAAGGTCAGTATGGCCATGTAGTCATAAAACTGGAACCAGGAGATTCGGGTAGTGGCTTTGAGTTTGTCTCCAAGATTGTTGGAGGTACAATTCCTAAAGAGTACATTAATCCGGCAGAACAAGGAATGAAAGAAGCTTGTGAAGCAGGAATTTTAGCTGGTTATCCACTCATTGATGTCAAGGCAACTCTTATAGATGGTTCATTTCATGATGTGGACTCTTCGGAAATGGCCTTTAAAATTGCTGGTTCTATGGCCATAAAAGAAGGTGTGAGCAAGGCTTCACCTGTCTTATTAGAACCAATGATGAAAGTAGAGGTAGAAGTGCCAGAAGACTTTATTGGTAATGTTATTGGAGACCTGAATTCTAGAAGGGGACAAATTGAGGGTCAAGGAGTAGAAGCAAGTCTGGCTAAAGTAACTGCAAAAGTTCCTTTAGCAGAAATGTTTGGTTATGCTACTGATATTAGGTCAAAAACTCAAGGTCGTGGTATCTTTTCAATGGAATTCAGTAACTACGAGGAGGTGCCTCGGAATGTGGCTGAAACTATAATTGCTAAAAGTAAAGGATATGCCTAGTTATTATAGAGTTTAGTAGTTGGTTGGTTAAAGTTTTCGTTTTTGGTTGAATAATGTGAAAATAAAACAACTGATAACTAAATTAACGCTGGCAATTGACTTGAATAATAAGATGATTGTCTAAAAAAACACAAGCCAACAAAGATTAGGTAAACGGATAGGCAGAGTTTTCAAAATTTATTTATTATGAATCAGTGCATCCGTTTCCTAATCTAAGGGAGGCGGAATTAACAACGGAAAAAAGGAACAAGTAATTAATGGCACGCGCAAAATTTGAAAGAAACAAACCTCACGTCAACATTGGAACTATTGGCCACGTTGACCACGGTAAAACAACCTTGACAGCCGCAATTACAATGACTCTGGCGGCTACGGGCAAAGCAAAGGCCAGGAACTATGCTGATATTGATGCAGCTCCAGAGGAAAAAGCACGGGGAATTACAATTAACACGGCTCATGTAGAGTACGAAACAGAAGGACGGCACTATGCTCATGTTGATTGTCCTGGACACGCTGACTATGTAAAAAATATGATTACAGGTGCAGCTCAAATGGATGGTGCAATTTTAGTAGTTTCTGCTGCTGATGGCCCAATGCCCCAAACCCGCGAGCATATTCTATTGGCAAAACAGGTAGGGGTTCCAAATATGGTTGTCTTCCTCAACAAGCAAGATATGGTGGACGATGAAGAACTTTTGGAACTGGTGGAACTGGAAGTTCGAGAACTCTTGAGTGATTATGATTTTGATGGGGATAATATTCCTATTGTTTCGGGATCTGCTTTGCAAGCTGTGGAAGCGCTGACGGCAACCCCCGGTATTCAAAAGGGTGAGAATGACTGGACAGATAAGATTCTTGCTCTTATGGATGAAGTAGACAGGTATATTCCCACACCAGAACGTGATATTGATAAGCCATTTCTCATGGCAGTTGAGGACGTATTCTCTATTACTGGTCGTGGTACGGTAGCTACAGGCAGGATTGAACGTGGTAAGGTGAAAGTCGGTGAAACTGTGGAATTGGTGGGTATCAGAGACACTCGTAGTACCACAGTTACAGGTGTGGAAATGTTCCAGAAAATTCTGGATGAAGGAATGGCAGGTGATAATGTAGGACTACTCCTGCGTGGTTTGCAGAAAGCTGATATTCAACGCGGTATGGTGATTGCTAAACCAGGTTCCATCACTCCCCACAATAAATTTGAATCAGAAGTATATGTTCTGAAAAAAGAAGAAGGAGGTCGTCACACACCTTTCTTCCCTAACTATCGCCCTCAATTCTACATCCGGACAACAGATGTGACTGGTGCTATTGAGTCTTTTACTGCTGATGATGGCAGTACAGCAGAAATGGTAATGCCTGGTGACCGGATTAAAATGACAGTTCTACTAATCAACCCAGTTGCTATTGAACAAGGTATGCGTTTTGCTATTCGTGAAGGTGGTCGTACCATTGGAGCAGGTGTTGTTTCTAAAATTCTAGAGTAGAACAACTATTTTCAAAGGTAGGTAGCAGAAAAGTCTGGGCTAAATACAAAAGCTTTTCTGCTAACCTACTGTTTGATGTTTTGATAATCTGACAATTCCCCGCTCAAGCTGGAATTGGTTAAAATTTGGTTAATGTTAATCGTCTTTTTATTTGTTGTGGGTTGTGATAATTTTAGATTGAAACAACCCTATAACGAATAGATGAGAAAAAAAAGCTGAACCTGGAAAACTAAAGAGAAATGGCAACAATTCAACAGCAAAAAATTCGCATTCGTCTGAAGGCATTTGACCGTCGCTTACTAGATACCTCTTGTGATAAAATTGTAGATACCGCAAATAGGACAGGAGCTACGGCAATTGGACCAATACCATTGCCTACTAAGCGACGCATTTACTGTCTGCTGCGATCGCCTCACGTGGATAAAGATTCACGAGAACATTTTGAAACTCGGACTCATCGTAGAATTATAGATATCTATCAACCTTCATCTAAAACAATTGATGCGCTGATGAAGCTTGACTTACCAGCAGGTGTGGATATTGAAGTGAAACTCTAAAAAATTGGGGCATGGGTTAAGTCAAGAATCTGATTTGTTTAAACACCCAATGCCCAATCAACCTCGAAAAAAATTCCAAAAAAATATTAATATTAGACAGCTAAGAATAGAAAAATCAGCTAAAGTATAAGAAGCGCAAGTAACAAAATTCTATAATTTCAAATGGCATCTTCTTCTGTAGCTGTTCGAGAACTTCCCCTATTTCCACTTCCAGAAGTTGTATTATTTCCTGGAAGACCCTTACCACTACATATTTTTGAGTTTCGCTATAGAATTATGATGAATACAATTCTAGAAAGCGATCAAAAATTTGGAGTTTTAATGTGGGACCCAACTCAAGATAAAGTTGCTGCAACTGGATGTTGTACTGAGATTATAAATTACCAGCGTCTACCTGACGATCGAATCAAGATTTTAACATTGGGTCAGCAAAGATTTAGGGTTTTAGATACGATTAGAGAAAAGCCTTATTTAGTTGGTTTAGTTGAATGGATAGAAGACAAGTCTCCAGAAAAAGACCTCACAGAGTTAGCAAGTAATGTTGAAGTTTTGCTCAAGGATGTAGTTCATCTTTCTGCAAAGTTAATGGATCAGACTATAGAGTTACCAGAAGATATTCCTAATTTGCCAACAGAATTATCATACTGGGTAGCAAGTAATCTATATGGAGTAGCGACAGAACAACAAGCTCTTTTGGAAATGCAAGATACTGCCACTAGATTAGAAAGAGAAACAGAAATTTTAACTTCTACCCGTAATCATCTTGCTGCTAGAACTGTTCTCAAAGATACTTTAAAATGAAGAGTCGTAAGTAGAGAAGTTAAAGTTATGATAAATATAAATTAGGTAAATTAGATTACTAACGTACACTTATGGTCATTGCTTAAATCCTGGTCGTTATAATTGATTTGAAACGCAGGTAATATTTATAAAAGCGGCCTTTACTTGCCCTCAGTTTATTGCATAGTAATGGTAGATGGATAATCAACACCCACTATCAAATCACCGAAATAATTACAATACATTACGATCGCCACAAGCTGTATTAAGTTTGGTAGCAATATCTGTCTGTTAAATCTCCACAAAAAAAAATTGGCGTTGTACATTATGGAATGATACTGCCAAAAATTGCTCCGGACAATGGATTAAAAAAACAAGGCAGGTTAATTATTCTAGCAATTCCCCAACCAAAAATGCACAATTAAAAATTAAAAATGAAAATCCATTTGTCATTGTGCAACCCCAAAAAATTTACTAAAAATAGTGACAGCACAGAAAAATTCTGTGTATGCTATTATCATTACTGTTGCAACATTTGAGAGTAAAGAGTTTTTAGTTGCGATAACTCTTCTGTCAAACTTTGAGGTAAAGGAATTTTCATTTTCTCATACATATCCTGAATTCTAAATCTCCAATCGTGCCTACCACAACTTTCAGTATAATTGCGCCTATGAATAGAGTGAAGTCTTTTTGTGTCCTTCAGTAGTTCTTCCACTAATTCAACACTTTTTTGGGGATCGTCAGGTAATTCTATAGTAGAATCTTCCCAATTGAACAACTCGTCTACTAAGGGTGTTGTTGGTCGTTTACCAATAATTGCACAACCAGTTGCTGCACCATAAAACCACCTAAGCGTGATGAATGAATAAGGAAATTTACGCATCCCTGGATACATTGTATCAAATGCTAACATTAACTTGGTTTTTCTGAGAATGTGGAAAAGTAATAGAGTATCTTCCTCATCTTTACGGTTTTCATAGGGGTCCTTGGGAAATATTTCAGTTTTTCTCGGAGTAGAATTATAGTAGATACGTTCTGAAGTCCGGTGATTAAATTGTCTAAAAAAATACTGATTATATTGTTGAGGAATTCTACCAAAGTTGGTTATATCAATGATACGATTGACTTGACCAGAACCTTGATTTAAAACATCAGCACCAAAAGGTATCAAGGATACTTCTATACCAATTTTTTTTTTGAAATCATCAATAACCTCTGGCAATGGAACAAATAAATGGTCTAGTTTGTATACATTTTTAGAATAAATTACAGCACCCCAAGCATCAAATATATAAGCAATAACCACATCAAAACGTTGTCGCCAATTGGGAATAGTTGATAACAAATCCAGTTCTGCTCCAGATATTGCAATAACTAACAAAACATTCCGATTACTAGAGTTAAACTGAGGTATATTATTCTGTAACTGATACAAACCGATTGTCTTATTAAGAACTTTTCTAACAAATCTATTAGTTGATAAAGGTAATTGAACTGACCATTTTAGTAAACCCCGGGCGGTTGGAATTAATATAGTTCCACTACAACTTCGGGCTATAATATTTTCTAGCTCAAATATAGGGTCTTGGGATACACTAGATATGATATTTCGGCGGGAGAGTAAATACAAATTCATAGAACTTGAGGATTGTGAAATTAGTATGTCAAGACGAGTTAGATTTTGCTTATGCTGTAATTGATGGAGTGGCTGTGAGAGGAAAAATGAGGACAATACATTACAGAACGTATGAAATTTAGTATTGAACTCTGGTTTAACTTTTCGTTACATAGTTATAAAATTCCCCACCGACCTACTTAGTGGTAAGCAAGTAATGATTTTTACGCCTTACCTTTTGACGATGAAAAGGATATACTTAAGTAATATCCTTACATATTTAGGACTAACCATATTTAAAGTTGCCGGATATTTACTAAATAAAATTTAATTTGATGGACTATCATGGACAAAAATCCACTACAAAATAAATGTCCAGAAAATGAAACGGGGTTTCACAACAAAAGACATATCACTTATGTAGCTTGGCCGTTAGGAGACAAAACAGACCTGGGTTTGTTGTTAACTGACTCCTGTATTTCATCACAAGCCCACTGACGATAGTCTGCCAATAACTGATGGGTTAATCTTTGCTTAATTGTGATTAAGACGCTCTTAAGCAAAGCATTTCCTGTGGTTTCCAAAATTGGTCGGGGTGTTAACCACAGTGGAGGAGGTAATTCAACTTTAACCTCTAGGTCTGCCTTACCTTTGAGGTGAGTTATTCCTTTGATTTTGTGGGGTTCGAGAATACCAACTAGATTGAGTGCAAAGCGCTGGTTAATATACTCGACACCACGAATTTCACATCCCTCTGACCTTAAGTGAATTGTGCTATTAGCACTAGCCCACACCCGCATATCTACAGTTGGTTGAATGGTCAACATCATAAAGTGTAGTGGGCGCATTTTGAGGCGGAAACAATCTTGGTCTAATTGTTCCAATCTTGTGATATCTGCCAAAGTATAAACTAAACGCTTTGGCTGGCGAAGATAATGTTGAATGGGAACTTGTTGTTCTGGTACAGGAATATCTATAGATTGTGATGCTGTGAATCTAATAATCATAATTATTGAAAAAAATCAAATCAATAGCTTTTAGCTAAATTTTAATAAAAATTCACATTTATTAATGTGATTTAGATCATATTAAAGAAGCTACTCAAGTCTGGTCAGTAAATAAGAGCAAACTTTAGGTAAAATCGATTAATTCTCATTATGATACTGTCTGATGGATGAGAACTAAGTAAACAAATGTAACTTAATATTACGAAATATAACTCGATCGAATTTGTTTTGTAGGGATTGGGTTAAATATAAAATCTAAAACAAAGCAGGGGGTTCTATGACCATATCGATCGCACATCTTGGCCCTGCTGGCACAAATGCGGAGTCAGCAGCAGTGGCATTTTCTCACAAACTGAGTCAGCTTGGTCAAAAATCTCTTATGTGCCAATATCCTAGTATTGCTCAAACATTATGGGCCGTATCTGAAGGGCAAGTCAACTTGGCAGTTGTACCTGTAGAAAATTCTATAGAAGGGAGTGTGACTATTACTTTAGACACACTTTGGCAACTGGATAGTTTAGAGATTCAAACAGCATTAGTCTTGCCTATTTCTCATGGGTTAATATCACTAGCTGGTAGTTTTAAAGAGATTAAAACCGTTTATTCTCATCCACAAGCTCTGGCTCAATGTCAAGGTTGGTTAGAAAAGTTTTTGCCACAAGTTAAGTTAATTCCTAGTCATTCTACGACAGAAGCATTACAGAATTTAGAAAATGAGGGGAGTGTGGCAGCGATCGCTTCTCAAAGAGCAGCTCAACTATATCAACTACCTATATTAGCTTATCCAATTAATGACTATCCGGACAACTGTACTCGCTTTTGGGTATTGAAACAAGGATGTACTGAAATAGAAAACTCGGCTTTAAAACTAATAATTAATACCATAAATAAAGTAGAAAGTTCTGTTTTTACTTCTCTTGGTTTTACTGTACCTGCCAATGTACCAGGAGCTTTAGTTAAACCATTGGAAGTATTTGCTAAAAGGGAGATTAATCTGAGTAGAATAGAATCTCGTCCTACGAAGTTATCCCTAGGAGATTATTTGTTTTTTATTGATATAGAAGCTAATAATAATCAAAATTATGTAAAGTCAGCAATAGAGGAATTAAGAACTTATACGAAAACTCTAAAAATATTTGGTACTTATAATATTATGGCAATCAATTAAAAGATACAGCTGATTTCAAAAGGTGTTTAGTATAAAGTTATAGGATTTCGCTCAAAAATATTACAAATAACAGTATGATAAATTTATGTTTGCAGAGCATTGCAGAGGAAATTGTCTTGATTTTTTTTTGATGCTTATTTGACTAAAAATCAAGCCTCATTTTATGTTTGTGATTAACAAACTCAAATAGCTTTCAACAATTAATAATTCTTGAAAAGAAGAGGATTGACTAAAAGGAAATTTTTGTCTTGTTTTCCCTTTAAAGGAGAGGGTTTAAACCTTAATTATTCGGTAAAATTTTGGCAAAAACCCTAGCATCCGACTAATAAATTTTGTACTAATACCAATTTTATGTGAGGCTGCACATAATTCTGAAATTTATTAACTTGTCTGTCTTTATCTACAGTCAACTCTGATTAAATTTAAATATTATTCTATGCAACTTCAGATTAATTTTGTATAACTGAATTGTTGTTTTTTCGGTCTTGCCACCTACAACCTATCATCTAAAAGTTGCCATCTAAGTCTATAAGCAAAATTTCAAAATAAAATAAAGTTGCTATATATTTTGCAGCACAACCAGTAGACGTTGAATTTGTTTTTCCCAAGTCAAATCTTGCATAAAACTAACAGCAGCATTGCTGCGAAGTTTAGAATCTTCTCGACCGGAATAAACTTTTTCTAACATTTCTACTACTTCTTCAACATCAGATTCTCCCCAACCTTCTACACCCGGAAACTGTAGAGTAGATTTAACTGGATTTTGATTGCGTAAGGGATAACAATGAGAGTCATTAATTAAATCTAAATGCCCAGTATTAGCAGAAAGAATTGTCGGTATACCACAAGCAAGACTTTCCATCGCCACAAGATTTGTACCACCTTCGCAGCGATTTGTAAATACAGCCACATCTGCTTCTCGTAATATTTGCCCCACCATATAATTAGGAATAATACCTACATCAATAACTGCATTGGTAGGAATATCATTTGCTTGTAACCATTCAGTAATTTGTAAACGTTTATTTTGACTGATTTTTGGTAATCCCACAACATTTCCAGTTCTTTCAATTCCTGCCATAAACTGAGGCCAGAAATTATGCCAAGCTGTAATTAATAATGCTTCTTGATGACGTTTTTGGAAGATTTTAAAAGCGGCTATAATAATGTCTTGACCTTTGCGATATTCTAGCTTGCCACCAGAGAAAACAACAAAGCGATCGCTAAATATATTAGATTTAGGTGCTGGGTGAAATATTGTTTGGTTAATGCCTTGTAAAACTTTTTGTACGGGTTTTATACCATTATTTTCAAGGATTTTGGTATTCCAAGTAGAGCCTGTAATAATCAAGTCATAAGCTTTAGCACGATTTATTTGTTCTGAGGTAAATTGAGTATTTTCAGAGAAAATAATTCCGATATTTGGAGTGCCTGTTATTTGAGCTGTTGTGGAGAAGTTACTACCTAAAGCTTGTAAAATTGGCAGGTTAACCTTGATATTTTTACCTTGATATTTTTGCAGTTGGTTTTGCAGATTTGTTTGGGCATCAAAAGCTGGAGCTAGTAAAGATTGATGTAATGGATTAAGCATTCCAGGTTGTATGGAAGGAGGCATTAATAATAATGGTTGATGTCCTGGAATTTTTAGGAGTTGAAGAGTAAGATTAATACCATAAATACCCCAACCAGTCATGGGATTTAATGGCCAGCTAATACCAATAATTTTCATTATTTCAGAAATGGATTTTTTCAGACGCTCGGATTTTTTGATGTTACTCTCAATAGTTGCAGATGTAGCGATCAAACTTTTCTTTTGTAGATTTTTTTGAACAGTTATTAGAGTCGATAAAGCTTTGGATACTTGAGTACAAATTTCCTGCCAATCATCAGATTTACTTTGGCGAAATAGCTTCATTGTCGGATACCAAGGACTATCTTCGCGGTCTGTTAACCAGCGCCAGTCAGAATCAAAATTTAACATTACCCAAACTGGTTTACCTAAAGCTCCTGTCAGGTGAGCAATAACTGTATCTATTGTAATTACTAAATCTAGTTGTTTTATTGCTGCT
>JBARXI010000650.1:0-5583 GCA_049647275.1 Microcoleaceae cyanobacterium | reverse complement strand
GCCAGGAAATTTTAAAAGTGTCAAAATTGGGAGGAAAAACTTTTGAACTTTGTGCAGGATTTTTCAGAATTCGTGGCGGTGAAAATCCTCTGGATAATACAGCAGTACATCCAGAAAGTTATTCAGTTGTAGAAAATATAGCTCAAGATTTAGGTGTATCGATAAATCAGATTAACGAAATCTCAAATCGGGTAAAATCTCTAGATTTAAAAAAGTATATTACCGCTCAAATTGGGGAGCCAACACTCAAAGATATTATTAGTGAATTGGAAAAACCAGGACGTGACCCCAGGGCAGAATTTAAGTATGCTACTTTCAGAGAAGGTATTAAAGAAATTAGCGATTTAAAAGTAGGAATGGAGTTGGAAGGAATAGTTACTAATGTGGCGAACTTTGGCGCATTTGTTGATGTGGGAGTGCATCAAGATGGGTTAGTACATATTTCTCAGTTGGCAAATTATTTTGTTAAAGACCCGAAGCAAGTTGTGAAGGTTGGGCAAGTAGTAAAAGTACGAGTTTTAACAATAGATGAAAAGTTGAAACGTATCGGTTTATCTATGCGGAATTAGTTAGGTTTGAGGCTGGGTCATTTCATTCTAGATTTTAGCAATGAATTTACTTACTTTCAGATAGCGAAAGATAAATTGTCTCAAGCTCGAACTAAGTTATTTTCGTAAATAAATAACATGGCACACTTTAGAATGAAATAGCCCTTGGTTTGAGGTTGTCAAGAAAAAAAATTAAGTTGGAAGGGGCATTAGGTTGATTAGTTATTGAATATTTTAAATAACAATTTTCAACCTTCTCTGAGTGATAACTTCTTCAACCGTTTTGATAAAGTTACTATTACTTACCTAAATATTAGTTAGTGTATATTATTCCTATTTTTACCGCTTCCCCACCCAAGGAGATATAAGTAGTTATGCAAAATTAATTACACATACTCTAAAGCTGAAAAGGCTATGTTGTAAAACTTAGAGGGAAAAAATAATGGTAATTAATTTTGCCTAAACACTTAGCACTTACCAAAGCAGCGAGAATAGTATGGCGGTCAAGATTGGTATTATCTCTGTTTCCTCCTACCTAATTTTAAGGAATTTTCTACACAACCGAAATATTTCAGCCATAGCAAATTACATATCAAAAAAAGCAATGATTATAGCCAGCTTACAAAAAATTCAAAATAACTTAAATCTTAGCGAACCAATGTTTATCTTGACAAAAATTTTTATGATTCTATTCCTAACAATAGTTATCAGACAAATAGTTGTCACCGTAGTTGTTAAACAAATTAAGATTCTCTGTAAAAAACAAGAAACTCAAATTGGTGAAAGTTTCATAAAAAATCTCAATAAACAGTTAAGCTGGCTCGTATATATAGGTGGTATTTGGATACTCCAGATGCTACTTAATGACTATATTGACCCGCAATTAAATAGTGTAATTTTGGAAATTATCAACTTAGCGGGTGTAATTACTGTGGCAGTAATTATTTATCATACCGCGCGAATTGTCGGAAAAGTTTTACTATCTTTAACTGCGAAAATATCCCCGGAAGTAAATAATATATTAGCTCCTTTTGTGCCGAGATTTTTGAGGTTTGCCGCTATAGGTCTTGTGGCGATAAAAGCTGCCGATATATTGTTAGGAAAATCTGCCACTGCTATTGTTGGTTTGTTAGGTGGAGCTGGTTTAACTTTAGGTTTATTATTTAAGGATGTAATTTCTGAATGGGTGGCAATGGTGATCATTTTTGCCGACCATCTTTATCAAGTGGGTGACTTTTTAGAATTGGGAGATGAGGATGAGGTTTGTAAAGTTTTAGAGATTGGTTTAAGGAGTACCAAGTTACGTCATAATGCTACGGAATCTGTGATAAAAATTCCTAATTCTCAAATGATAAATAGCACGATTAAAAACTTCAGCCAAAATCCAGGAGATGAGCCAATAGCAGGTTTGGTTTATCATATTAATATTGATAATTTATCTTTAGAAAAGTTAGATAGTTTTTGCCAGAGCTTAGAGGAAATTCCGCCCTTAGTTGATGTGTTGAATAGTGAGGATTTTTCTGTGGTTTTTGAAGGTATAGAAAAAAATGCTAGGAAAATTCGATTTAAAGTGATTACAAATCAACCCTGGAAATACAAAAATGCTCAACATGAAACTAGCAAAGCTATACTTGCTGCTTTGGAAAAGGAAAGAATAGATTTATTATCTGTAACTTATTGGGAGACAAGAGAGAGTGTGAAAAATTAGTAGACTTTGCAAGTTTGGAGAAACTGCAATTGCGACTTTACTCCCTGCACTTTTACAGTTAATTAGATTTCAACTTTTTAGCTTTTCGGTTTACCGAACAATTAAGGTTTAAATTATCTCCTTTCAAGGAGAAAGGAGAAAGGAGAAAGGAGAAAGGAGAAAGGAGAAAAAAAAATCTTTTAGTCAATACTCTACTTTTAAGGAGAGGTAATTAATAATTACTAATTATTAATTATTAATTGTTGAAGTAATAGCATTTTTCTGGCAAATGCTACCATTAAACTTCCCTATTCAACTATTATTTTTCATCATTAGGCAGAATCGCTGTTTCAAACCAATAGGATAAAAAATATTCTATATTTTTGCTTAAACTTTTGAGATTAACTGGTTTTTGCATATAACTATTTACTCCTTCTTCATAACAAACTTGAATATCTTGGGGATTTGAAGAAGTTGAAAAAACAACTACAGGAATAATTTTAAGTTCTTTATGCTCCTTAATAACTTTAATTACTTCTCGTCCATCAGTTCCTGGCAGATTTAAATCTATTAAGATTAGTGTAGGACGAGGAGCTGTTTCCGGATTAGAATATTCTCCTGTATGCAAAAGAAAATCTAGCGCTTCATCTCCATCTAGACAGTGATAGATAGGATGCTCAAAACCTTGTTTTCTAATAATTCGGAGCAACGTAGTATAATCTTCCTCACTATCTTCAACTACTAGCAAAGATAATATTTTGGGGAATTTATTTGGTAATTCATTCATTATTATTGATTCCATAATTTAAAATAGAATGTTGTACCCTCTCCATAGGTAGATTCTACCCAAATTTTACCACCATGACGCTCAGTAATTTTTTTAACTATTGTTAATCCTACTCCTGTACCACCGCCAAACTTATTTTTCCCATGTAATCGTTTGAAGAGTTTAAAAATTGTCTCTAGATGCTTTTCTCTAATACCTATGCCATTGTCTTTAATATATATAACAGTAGCAGATTCATCTGTTTTGTTATAACCAATCTCTACAATTTTTTCCGCTTTCGTATTATATTTAACGGCATTATGAATTAAGTTACTAAATACTTCTTGCATTAACGTTTTGTCGCCGTAAATTACTGGTAAATTCTGCATTACTTGAATTTCAATAGATTCATCAGGTTTACTCATCCTGACAACTTCTGTCACATTTTCAATTAATTGATTCAGATTAATTGCTGACTTATTGAGTTCCTGACGACCCAAACGAGAGAAAAACAATAAAGCATTAATTAAATCCTCCATCCGTTGAGTTAAACGCATCAATGTCTCTAATTTATCTCGACCATCTTGATCGAGAATTTCTCCATAATCTTCCATCAAAAATGTAGAATAATTATGAATACCTCGCAACGGCTCTTTTAAATCATGGGAAGCAATATAAGTAAAAGAATCTAAATCACTATTACTTTCTTCTAGTTCCAGATTTATTTCTGCTAATTCAGTCATTCTCCGCATCACAATCCCTAAAATTGCACTTTTAAGTTCTTGTGCTCCTTCTATTTCGTAAGATTGCCAAGGTAGAGAATGACATTCAACTGTTTCCAACCATTTCTCAAAAGATTTCCGAGGCAGAAGTGTTATTGTTCCATCCGACTCAATTTTACTAGATTTTTCTGGAATTCCAGCCCAACTAATTGTTTGACTTACCTCTGGGCGAAACCATAACACATAATTTTTTTTAAATTTCGTAATTTCTAACACTAATAAACCACTGGCAACGTCTTTAAATTGATTTGCCGGTGGATAAATAGTAGGCAAAGAATCGGTGCAATATATATCTGTTTTAATTTGAGTATTTACCCAATCAATCAAAGCTTTAATTTCTTCATGTTTGGGAGTTTTTCCTATAGTTTTTAGTTCTCCTTCTAGATAAGTTGCAGCTCCTGTTGCTCCTACAATTACTAATAGTTTCATGCCTATATTAACAAAGGCATTTAATAAATTTTCTGATTCAGAAATAGATTGTATAACCAGAGATTGAATTGATTTAAGATGAACCTGATAATCTAAATTATCATTTTGTTCTTTACTGGCAATATGAATAGACATTACTTGCCCCAAAAATTCACAAACAGTTTGTAAATCGTAGGGAATATATTTAACTGACTGATGATGACAAGCAATCAATCCCCATAATTTTCCGTCCTTTATTAAAGAGATTGACATTGAAGCCACCACTCCCATATTTTGAAGATATTTTATATGAATTGGAGAAACACTCCGCAATACAGAAAAACTTAAATCTTGGGGTTGGTCGGTCAAAGGATTATGTTTAGGAAATAACTCCACAGATTGATAGTTGATATCTGGAATAATCCGCAGATAGTTCATCATATACAACCGTCGCGCTGGTTCGGGAATATCGGTAGCTGGATAATGCAAATTTAAATAGGTTTCTAAATCTTCTCGTTTATCTTCAGCAATAACTTCTCCTGAATTATCGGAATTAAACTTATATATCATCACCCGGTCGAAACCAGTAATTTTGCGGATTTCTTTAACTATAATTGAGCAAAGTTCGTTTAAGTTTGCCGAGTTCTGGATTCGGGTAATGTTGTAGCGAGTGAGTTGATGAAAACGGAAAAAATCTTGTTCTGAATTAACTTCACGAGGTACAATTTCTAGAATTAAAACTCCATCGTTGCGATGCACTATACTGTTAAATAATTTGGTTTTATCCCCACATTTGATAGATAGTTTCAGGGGGTTCAGATATTCAAAATCTCCCGCCAAACTGTTGCGAATACTATCTATTTGGTGAGATGTTAAGAGACATTTTATATTTTGTTTTAGTAGATTTTCTGGGAGAATATTTAGCCATTCTTTCGTGTTACAACTAACTTGAATAATATCAAATTCTGGCTCTTGCAAAACTAATAGTACTCCATGAGGTTGAATCAAACCAGGAATATGAATTTGTTCGCGATCGCAATTAGTTAAATTTACTGTTTCTTTAGTGATAATTTCAGTTTGATTTTTCATTTTATCTACTTTTAAGTTGGCAGAAAAAATCTATAAATTAATCTTTGCTCAACTAATATTATAGCCGAACAAAAATTTAGATACAAGTTATTTGTGCTGAATAATTCTAGTTAGTTGTAAAAAACCGAGTTTTTTAAAAATTCTGAGTTGGAAAACTAGTAGGGGTAATTCATGAATTACCCCTACAGATGAATTACCCCTACAGATGAATTACCCCTACAGATGAATTATCCCTACAGATGAATTATCCCTACACATGAATTATCCCTACACATGAATTATCCCTACACATGAATTATCCCT
>JBARXI010000649.1:0-3921 GCA_049647275.1 Microcoleaceae cyanobacterium | reverse complement strand
TTTGCCTCCTTTGGGAGTGCTGGTTTTGAAGTTAGATACAGAGAAAACTTGGGCAGCATTAGAACAGGCAAATGTTGAATCATAAAAATCAGGAATTGGCTGAGGAATATTGACCGATCAATTAATTGTTTGGGACAGATTAAATCATAGGAAGTGAAGTTTTAACTTTTGATTTTCTACTGAAATCTGTCCTCAGACTGATTTGATGATTGACTGTAAATAACTATATTTCCAAATGGGAAATTCTCTGCTTTTCTGTAATCTTTTGCAGCTTGTCTAGGAAAAAATGATACTCTATAATAATGAAAAAAATTAACTTCTACGAAGGCACTAGAATTATCATTTGTCATAACTGTTGGTAAGGGAAAATGTAAAAAATATGGGCGTGAATTTAGAGTTATTAATAGATGGGAATCCCGCGCTGTCTTTTTTAAGCAGCATGGGGAGGATGTCAATGTGTAATAATCACAACTCAAACAACAGCATCAGTTGATAAATAGTAGTTATTCAAAAACAAAGAAAATGACAACAGAAACAAAGAAAATATCCACACCAGTAACCTTCGTTGAAGAAGAAACTAAAAAACTAATTGACTGGTCTGAAGAAATTCAAAAATCTGACTTAACAATCTTCCACAAAGCTCAAATTATAGCAACTCGTTTAGGCGCTTACTATCGCCCAGACGGTTTAACAGAAATTGGTTTTTGGGCACCAGAACTAGGGGCAGATATGTTCCAACCTAAAACCATATCCCTAGCAATTATTACTCCTAAATCCAAAATTAACCCTAAAGAATCCCTGCAAAAAGTAACTTTTCATCGTGAGTTTCTCCAAATAGAAAAACAAGGAGAATATTTCTGGGGAGTCTATTCAGGAATTCGCCCAGGAAATCAAGAACAATTTGGTTCTTTCTATTGGTTACGTTACCTGGATATTAATACAAATGAAGTCGGAATTATCGGTGATATCTTAGCTAATTCTCTCCCCTACGGCGTGTATGCTCCGGCAGAAGTTTATGACATGAATAGCCTGCAAAAAAATCGGGCAGACTTAGATTATTTTTCTCAGTGGGAAACTTCAGAAGACAAAATACAAAAAGTAGAACCACCTCGAAATATTCTTCAACTTCACATTAATACCGCTTCTCCTAACGCCTATATTTCCGGGTTAACACAACTGTATAAAAATATCGGAGAAAAACTTGTTAATAATGAAAAATTAACCCCGGCAGAAGAATGTTTTATCGGCTACGAAGCAGTACAGTTACTACCAATTGAACCCATCGTAGAATATCGGGCAGACCATAGTATTGGTCAAGGCTTTTTTGTCTTCAATGAAGAAGACCTTTTTGAAATCAATCAAGAAACAGAAGATATTGAATACGAAGAAGACGACATCAAAATCACCCTGAAAAAACCAGACACCCAAAACTGGGGCTACGATATCGTCATCTTTGCTTCTTCTGCCACTAATCCCTCCGTCTTAGAAACCTTACGCCCCGATGAATTGGTAGAATTTATCGCTACATTACACAACTTCCCCACAGGCTCAATAAAAGTAATCTACGATATCGTCTACGGTCACGCTGACAACCAAGCATTAGACCTGCTCAACGGTCGTTTTCTCAAGGGGCCGAATATGTACGGTCAAGATGTTAACCACCAAAACCCAGTAGTGCGGGCAATACTGCTGGAAATGCAGCGACGTAAAAATAATACGGGTGTTGATGGCATCAGGGTTGATGGCGCTCAAGACTTCAAATACTTTAACCCTATGTCTGGGCGGGTTGAATATGATGATGCTTATCTCAAAGAAATGGCATTTGTGCCCCAGGATGTTTGCGGTTACAAACGACATCTGTTTGCTATATTTGAAGATGGGCGACCTTGGCCAGCGGAAGGATGGGAAGAAATTTCGACTTACCGCGATATCATTGAATTTTTACCCGAAGCATTCCAGTGGGGTCCGTTAATTTTTGCTCATAATACTCCCTCTGTGAAAAAGTTCTGGGATAAAAAGTGGCAGCGTGTTGGCGAACTTATGGAGGTAGGGACAAATTGGATTACTGGTTGCGGTAATCACGATACTCTCCGTCGCGGTACTCAAGTAGATACCGAATTGCCAATTAACTGGAATCTGGGTAAGACTTATCCAGAGATTTTGAGTAATGCTTATGACAACTCAGCCATTTCTATGTTGACTTATGGATTTGCTCCAGGTCTACCTATGGACTTTATTAACTGTACCGCGCGAGCGCCCTGGGGTTTCTTACGGAATACTGACGACCGTTACGGCGTAAAAGTTGTGTCTGAGGAAGCGGGGGGATTTTTAGATTGGCAAATTTTACCAGAAATTTATTCTGATACGGAAGCTTTCTCTCGCCTCAAGAAAATGGGATTTGCTCAAGTGGGCGAACTGCGACAGTTTATCCGAGGTCTTTGTGATGCAATCGAGGAAACTAATTATGACCTTGAAGAAGTTGCCCGCATTTGCCAACGGAATTTAGGGGCTGACTCAGAAACAGCAGAAGTAAAAGAAGAGGCAAAAGTGCGTAAGTCTGCCGCAGGTTTGCAAAAGCTGAATATTCCTGGTAAGTCACAAATTCTGACTGAGTTGAATGTCGGTCGTCTTAAAGAATTTGCTAAGGCGTTTATGGAAGATGCTCACGAAATTTGCAATGTCTGGTCTCATACAGATAGTTTAAAGTCTGAACAAACTGCATACAATTTGGCATTACGGCGTTTCCGTCTTAATAATGAGTGGCTAAAACAGAATTTATCCGATATGGATCGGTTTAACCGTATTAATGATGATGACCGTACTATCTTCTATGGTTTACGCACCCAACCTAAAGAAGAGGGAGATTCTGGCTCCCGCACTCAGGTGGCAATGATTGTTCATATGGGGGGTGAGCCGTTGACGGTTTCTTTGGGAGAGATTCTACAGTTAGATTTGGATGAATGGAAGGTTGCTGTGGTTTCCCCTGGTTTGGATGTGGGGGATGATATTAAAGCTTTTGATTTGAGTGATTCTCAGGGATTATTATTGGAGCGAGTTTTAGAGTAGTATCATCTCCGGTTGAATTCTTATTTATAAATACTGAAGGGAGAAGTTATATCATGTGCCCCCTCCGGGGGAGCTACGCTAACGGTTGAATATTTATAAATAACGGTTGCGAGGAGTCACCGAGTCAGATAGGGTCGCCAATTCAAAGGCGACCTTGAGGAGTCAAGAGGTTCAGGGGGTGACAACTTGACTCTGGTTAAGGTAGGGATTAGGTTTTGGGGGTTAGGGGCTAGGGAAAATTTAGGAGCCATATCTTATCTGTCCGAAAAAATGATTTAATCGTGTTTAATGCTGATTTTTTCACCGAAGTTGCCCAAGTAAAACTTGAATATAGAGCATATTTTTCTTTTTCCTAACACCCCACACCCCAAAACCTGCCTACTTTTCAACTGGCTTGTAACCCAGTCAGATTGGGAGGTGTAAAGGAGTTTTTTCCTAACTAAGGGGGGAGAAATAGGTATGATATTATGTCCGTTTGAATAGTTATAGTCATTTCAAATAAGAATGAAACACTTTTTTTTGCTGAAACTCTTTCAAGACAAGAAATACTCATCTGAGTCTAAACTGAAACGACTATATAAATAAATGGTAATAGGCAACAGGCAATAGGGAAAAAAAGAATATAAAAGGAGAATAGGAAACAGAAAGTTTTTTATCGCGCTATTATCCGAACATGATATGATTTACACTCTTATTTTGGGCTCAAAATGTACATTCTTAGGAATTTTATACGTAACTGCCCAGGTAGGAAAGAAAGGAATATTCCCATGAGGGAAAAAATCTGGTAGTCTTCAACCATGAGTCCAGAAGAAAAAGAGCAAAAAATCAAGAGGCTAGAGATAGATGATCTGGCAC
>JBARXI010000648.1:0-11085 GCA_049647275.1 Microcoleaceae cyanobacterium | reverse complement strand
CGGATTTATCGTTGTTGCTTCGTCTGTTCTTAGCTGACCAAAGATATATTCTGATGTCGGACAATTTCATTGTGCCCCTACACAGTCGGCTTAAGTTTAACCCTAAGCTTTCTGCTTACTTTTCTAGTAAAAATAGCACAGGACAACTTTAGTTGTCTAGTCTAAACGACTCGCTTGTTTTCATCCTCCGTTTAAAACACGGAGGCCTTCAACGTCGCTTTTCGGTAAATCAGATGACTTCTTTTGAGGACATTTATCAATTTTTTCAAAGTCCCCCTCCGGTCTATCTCAACAAAGAAGTAGCGGTGTGCTATATCCTGTCTGTGTTTTTGCATAAAGACTCCTATGGAACTGAATTGATTGGCCAATTAGAAAGGGACTATTCCATTTACCGACTTTCTGACACTGTACTCTACAGTGCTCTGAAATTTCTTGAAGAGCAAGGCACAATTATCGGTTACTGGAAAAAAGTGGAAGGAAGAGGACGTCCACGCAGAATGTATCAAATTACTCCCCAGTGGCGCTTCCAAGCTGAAGATTTAGCACGACTTTGGTATGAGTACATTAATCATGGTCATATTAGGCCCTAAAATCGGCCATCAACCCTGTAAACAGATCGTGTAGGTAAGGGTGCAATTTTTTTTTGTGATATTGGCCAAATGCTTAAATCTATAATGTTTTTTGAGCCAATTTTTTGAGAATATAAATATAAACAATAGGCCCTAGCTGATATTTGTAAGAATACAGCTAGTGTATTTTTTTGTGTAAACTTATGTAAAAGAAAAGAGATCAAAAAACAATTCAAACCTAAAATTATATGAATAATACAGTTCTGGCATCGTCATTTATACTGACGCTTTTATCTACCATTGGTCTAGTTTTCTTTATCAAGGCATCAGTCAAAGACCGTACCCAGAACCTGAAACTGATAGCCGAACAAGAAGCTGATTCACTTTTAAGCCAACTAAAAGAATATTTTGTTCATCGGGCCTACCGACTTACGGGGGTGAATGAAGCTCAAAACCAACTAATATTTCAAGGAGTAGTTCGTCCTAGTTTGTTCTTGGCGTTTTTTTTAACCCTATTAGCAGCAATAGGTGCTTTATGTTTGGCCTTGGCTTTATCAATGTTAGTACCTGAATATGGTCAATATTTGATCTGGCTCGTACTAGCATCACCCTTGGCAGGAATTTTTTACTGGCAAAAGTCTAAACGTCCAGAAGAAGTTTCTCTCAAACTCGAAGGAGTATTTATTGAAGCCAATAAAACTCAAAGTTTACTCTCTGTAACTGCTCATAGAGATGAACTAAAAGCTTTACGAGAAGCTCTGAACTTGAAAGCATACCAAAAATCAAATTAATAAAGATAAAATTTATAGAAGTAACTTCTTTTGGTAAGCTATAAAAATAAATAACTAAGATTTCAAGTCCATTGGCAGATGGAGCAAGGAAATCCTAGTTATATGAGTTGCTTAGGCAACTAAATATGCAGTTAAATACTACTTAAATGAGTTAGGATTGTGACTTCAGCATTACCCACTCACATATTTTAAGTAGTATTTGATAGTAGTCGATGACGGCGAAAAGTAACTGGTTTTGTAGCCAGAAAAAATTTTGTATGCAATGTATTAAGTTAGTTGAGATAAACTTGTTGGAGTACCAGTAAGTACAGGTGTTTTCTCAGGTATCTTAACTTCCATCAAAACTTTTAAGCTAGGAAACAAGAAATGATTTTCTTCGACGTATTGAGCTCCAAATAAACCTTTTTCGGCCCAGAAGTACCGATCCGTGGTATGCTCGTTCCTTCTAACTAGAAGTAAAGCAGGGGGAACTATACCTTGGGCGTGAATAAATTTGCGAGCTGCAGTGACAGGTTTATCTTCACCACTTTCAATGCTAAACTGAGCGACTTGCTCAAGAATCCTGCGTCCTTCTTGCCTACGACGGCTTTTGCGCTTACGTCTTCTAGCCAATTTCCTTACCTCCTGTGTTAGCCGATGAGTGTAGTTATGGCTACCAAATTTGATAAGATTATATAAATTTTAGCTGAAAAACTCAAGTGTTTTTAATATTTTGATACAAAATATACACTATTTGGTAGATAGCATCAGAAGGCCAGAAGAGATAATCTAAATTATAAACCAGGTCTATCCCAGTAGAAAGTCCCAATATAGCTCCGATGCTAATGCCCACCAGTACAGAATTTGTTAGGCTTTGTAAATCACAGATAGCCCTCGTATCCACTTGGGGGGCATCTTTAACTGTAGTTTACTTGACAGAAAAACTATTAGAGGGAGGTGAAGCTAAGTTAATTCCCATTGTTGCTGACCCAGAAATATCCCAAGATGAGGAATCAGCTTTAGTGCTAAAAGCCACCTCAGAAATAGAAATATTAGACTCGACTCCTAAACTATCGGCAGCAAAATCAACAAGAAGTGTTCTTTCTCCTAAATTAGAAACAAGCGATCGGACAACAGAAGCAAATGCAGGATGGACAAAAAATCATCCTTGGCCACAACGGCAAATAGTTTTACCTTTGATCCATGATGGAGTAGTGCTCGGATTATTGGTAACAGCCCGAGAAGACCGACCTTGGAATAAACAAGAACAAAGTCAAATTCAACAAATAGCTCATACTATCGCTACAGCTTGTATCCTAGACCAGCGGTCTCAATGGTTAAAACAGCAATTTCAGCAACAACAGGAATTACAAACCGAGCAGTATAATATGATGCACAATATACTGCATCAGTTGAAAAGTCCCTTAACTGCTTTACGAACTTTTGGCAAGTTATTACTCAAACGACTACAACTAGAAGATAGAAATAGAGATATAGCAAATAGTATCTTACGAGAAAGCGATCGCCTCAAAGAATTACTCGAACAAATCGATCGAACTGTTGATGTAAGTGAAGAAATTTTGAGTATCCCCGCTCAAACCGAATATCCTCAAACCACAATTCAAAATGACGATATTGAGCAACTAATTAACACTCAGACAGAAGCTGCTAAAGAATCTAAACCTGTACCACTTTTGCCAGGGTCTAATTTTTTAGAGTTAGTTTCAGTGCCACAAGTTTTAGAGCCTTTATTGGTGTCTGCAAAAGCGATGGCTGATGAATATCAGTTAGATTTAAACATAGATATTCCGAATAATTTACCCACAGTACAAGGGAATGCCAAAGCTTTGCGAGAAGTATTAAGTAATCTTATAGATAATGCTTTAAAATATACTCCTGCACGGGGAAAGATTTATATTAAATTAGTAACTGTCCAACCAGATAAAAACTTTCAAAAATTAGTTAAAAGTAGAACACAAAAGATGCAAAAACTAGCATCATCCATGGTAGCAATTGCTATCAGCGACACAGGTTATGGCATTCCTCCAGAAGATTTAGAACATTTATTTGAGCGAAATTATCGTGGGGAAAAAGCCAAAACAGATATTCCCGGAACAGGTTTAGGATTAGCGATCGCCAGGGATTTAATACATACAATGCAAGGAAAAATTCAGGTATATTCTCCCCTAAAAACTGAATGGTTACCTAATGCTCTACAAAACCAAGATATAATTACCGATCGTGGTACTACAGTAATTGTCTGGTTGCAAGTATTAAATTCAAAGTAAGATACTTAACTCGACTATACTATTTGTAGTGATGCAGTTTTTGATGATTTATCTGGCAAAATATTTTTCGTTTTTATAACAGTACCAAATAAAATCGGGCTATTGTAATAACCCAGTTGCATTAGAGAAAAAGCGTATTATGATATAAAGGTACAGACACACTCTGAATCATTAACAAAGGTAATTCAATACCTGTTGTTAGTTCAGTTGTCCTACAACCAACTTAATTTTGGGATGTAGGAAATATCTAGGGAGTTAGTACATCAGGAGCATCTACAAACTAAACCTCTTGCCTAATTCTACAGTCCGTATTTTACCTTTAATTAGGTGGGAAAGGAAAATATAGACTGTTGAAATTGTTAGGGATTTTATCATCCTAAAACTTTGCAAGAGGTTTTTTTTTCTTTTCTATAAACTGATTGTATAAGTCTGATAAATCTCAAGAAATAATTTCACAATTCAACAAACTATTGATACAGGCAGAAAAATCTTGTGCCTGATTATATGTTTCTTTTAGCAAAACATTTCTGATTTTCCAGAAAAAAAATATAACACTCCTCAATCGGTTATTATATCTATTTATTTGCGAATTATAACTACCACTAACAACCATGAAAAACTCGCGATTTAAGTAGGATTTATATAGCTAAAGTAATGATATTAAATAGCATTAATTATTCTATCTCATATCATTACTAATACCAATTTGATCGAATAATATTACAAAGAAAAAATAATAGGAGTAGGGGCAATTTCCTTTCCTGCGTAATTATGCCCAAAGGTTATGCTGCCTCTTCCAGAGGAGCTGCCCTAATGCTTTCCATGTTTGCTCCGCATTCCGCAGGAAATTGTTCCTACTCTTACCAACAGCCTAAAAATTTGTAGCAAACTTTTTTCCAATTGGTGTTACTTCCATTTAATAAAAAGTGCAGCACCCCATGGCTTCCGCTTTTTGAAAGTGAGCGGGGGGAGATACAGCAGTTTCCAACTGGATGAAGTACATATATTTATGATTTTAGGGAGTGGGGAGTGTGGGAGTAAGGCGACACCACCCCGTTACTCGTACCACATTAACCTGCAATCTGCTGTATGTAGTAAAGATTTTAATATTTCATATTATTTTGTCATTAAATAACGTAGATAATCTAATAAGCTTTTATGATTTCAAATTGGTTTTTCAAATTGGTTTTTCAAATGAGGCAGCAGGCAACTGAGAATAGTTAGTAGGAAAAAAGTTCGGGAAGATTTTGTTGATATCAAAAAATCCAGTTTTAATGCGTGTTAGCTTACCTTTAACTTTTCTGTTTATAAATATAGCGGTACTCATCCTTTATGAAGTACAGTATTTTTTCTATTCCTTATTCCTTCTCTTGCTGCCCATTCCCTCTCTTGGTCAGCTACCAGGTGCGTCTGTCGCCGACGCGGGGTCGCACCGCTATTCCATATTCCCAGATGAGCAGATGAGCTGTTGCCAAAAATCTAAAACTTGTGTATCTCACCAAGAGTGAGAAATGCTATATATTTTTTATATTTTCTATAAAATGTACTCTTTGTCTGGCTAATATCAAAAAATCAGTGAAAATTTTCAGATAATTAATAAATAGTTGAAAAATATGATTTTATAGATAACTTAAAAATCCTAGAATCAAATTAACTAAAAAGAGTTTTATTTCACAGCCTAAAAACATTTACAAAATTCAATCAATCTAATTTTTATAAAAATGACAAATTTAAAAACATACCCCGAAGGGATTATTTTTATCATAGACAATAACTATAGCAATATCAAACTACTATCAACTTTATTGAGACAAAATAACTATGAAGTAGTGACCGCAAAAAATCCAGAAGAAGTTTTAAATATCTTGCAAAATATATCAATAGACTTAATCTTAGTTAATCAGGCATTAGAAAAAGAGCAATGGCAAATTTGCCGATATTTGGAAAATTCAGAACTAGTTAAAAATATTCCGATAATTTTAATGACAGCTTCGCAAAATGCCCTGATTCAGGAGCAAGAATTAAATATAAAAAATGTAGATAAAATCATAATACCTATGCAAATAGACGATGTTGTCACCAAAATGAAATTTCATCTGCAACTACATTCTCTCAACAAACAACTTCAATCAACAAATCAAATATTAGAACAAGAAAGAGCTTTAAGAGAACAGATAGAAACAGAACTAGAGGAAAATAGATTCAAACTTTCAACAGTCATAGAAAATTTGCCAGGGATGGTATACCACAGTAATAATGACTGCAAATTAACGATGAAATTTGTCAGTGACAATTGTTATACTTTAACCGGTTATCAACCAGAAGAACTGATTCAAAACAAAATTACCTACAACCAATTAATTCATCCTCAAGACAGAAAAGCAATTGAGCATCAAAGACAAAAAGCCATAATTAAACATCAACCATTTCAGTTAATTTATCAGATAATTACAGCACATAAAGAACTAAAATGGGTGTGGGAAAAAGCTCAAGGAATTTTTAATTTAGATGGCGAACTATTAGCAATTAAAGGTTTAATTATAGATATTACAGCTCAAAAACAAGTAGAAGCTGAACTAATCAAGCAAAACTTCGCCTTGCAAAAAGCAGAAACAGCACTAATTATTGCCAATCAACAACTTCAAAGAATTGCTAAATTAGATGGTTTAACAGGTATTGCCAACCGTCGCCATTTTGATGAATGTTTAGAAAAAGAATGGCGTAGATTAGCAAGAACAAAATCACCCTTAACTTTAATTCTATGTGATATAGATTATTTCAAACAATACAACGACTGCTACGGTCATTTAGCAGGAGATGATTGTTTACGAGACATTGCTCAAACTATTAACAAAACAGTAAAACGTTCAGCAGATTTAGTCGCTCGTTACGGAGGAGAAGAATTTGCCATAATATTACCTAATATCTCTGGTAAAAATGCAGCAAAAGTAGCAGAATTAATTCGTCAAGCAATCTATCAATTACAGATTAATCATCCCACCTCCAAAGTCAATCAATATATAACTTTAAGTATGGGAATTGCTAGTGTCATTCCCACTCAAACAGAATCTCCAAAAACATTAATTGCCAAAGCTGACAACGCACTTTATCAAGCAAAAGAAGAAGGTCGCGATCGCATAGTTTTTTTTGACCAAGATATTGAGGTATCCTACTCTCGTCATCAAAATACTCTAGTGAGTATGTCTATAATTTGATAATTTTGGTAAACTGGCACTTACGACAGCCGATGGAGGCACTAAATCAATACTTTTTATTAGTGGTTCGGAGCAATATATATCAAGATATATGGGCATTTAAAAGGCATAAATTAGGCTAGGTTTATGCAGCAATTCTAAATAATCTAATAATTAGGACTAATCTTAAATTTGAACTGTTCAGCATTGAAACTATATATCCCTATTTTGAAAAAGGGGACAGGGAACAGGGGACAGGGGACAGATAATGTCATTTCAGTTATCAGTTATCAGTTATCAGTTAGCCTCCTGCGGAGGAGCTACGCTAACAGTCAAACCCCTTGATTTATCGATGGGCTTGAAATCAGGAAAAAATTTTGGGCTCTCCACGGATAAATCCGGGAGCTTGTATCCAATCTATTTTTTCGGTCAAATCTAAATGCGTCAGAAATTACCCAACGCATGAGTTCTAAACACTACATATACTAAGACGTTATAGTTTTAATTTACTACATATAGTTTCATTACGTAAGTCCTGTACATCTTAAGTTGAAGAGATGCAAAACTTCATATTACTTAATATTTAGTGAGCAAGCAGGTATGTTATAAAAATATCAGTGAAATCACTATAAACAGATAGAGATTTTATCCTTCGACAAAGACTTGTTCTAACTGTGCTCATGTCAAAAATATGCCTTTAAATCTCAGAACTTATGATAGCCCAGAGTGCGGTTTATCAATAGACAGGGACTTAATGCAAGTATAAGAGTGAAGAATGCGGTCGGCTTGACCGTGGATGCCTGTGGATGAGATACCGCCGACGGTCTCAGTAGAATCAGGAAGTAAACATTAAAATATCACGCTTTTGTGACGTTTTATATCAGTTTTATGAAGCAGGCAAAAGCAATAGAAAAGCAATAGAGCTAATTAATGAATCTAATAATTTTATTAGGACTTACCCATGAACGCTATTGGTAGTAGACCGACACATCTAAAATCGTGCGTTACGACGGATTGTTAAATGCCTTTCATAGTCTAAATTTTAGCCGTCTAACACACCCTACAAGTTTTGCACAAAATTAGCTGTGTCGCTCCAGTAGGGTGTGAACCGCGGTAGCGTAACTGAGCAAAACCCTATATCTATAGTCAGTGCGTAAGTCCCGTTTATTTTATTTGCGGGCAAAACAGAGAGGGGAGTGTGGGAAGTTTGGGAGGTGTAGTCCTTATTGTTCAACCTTTTTCCCCTATTGCTTCTATAGCTTCGGTCTATCTCCTAAATTAGCTACTCGGTCTTCAATAAGATAAAGAGTGAAAAAACGGCAATCGCACCCCATAAATACCAAATAGGTTCTATAGTATCGGGGAAACAAAAAAAGCTAATAGCTAACTGCTAAATAATCTTTCGCTTCAATTTCACCATAAAAAAACCATCCATTTGTTCCCTATGAGGCCAAACTTTTACCCATCCTTGTACACTGGGAGAGACCATAAAATCAAAGGTCGGCGGTTCAATTTCCCACTCATAATTATTTGCTAAAAATGCCTCAATAACTTGCTCATTTTCTAAAGGATGAATTGTACAAGTTGCATATACCAAAATTCCCCCAGGTTTTACCCATTGAGCAGCAGTTTCTAACAACTCACCTTGAAGTTTTGACAACTCTTGAATATTTTCTAAAGTTTGTCTCCAGCGCGAATCGACTCGACGGTGTAAAGTTCCTAAACCAGAACAAGGTACATCTAATAAAACTCGATCGGCTTGATTAATAAAATCGGAAAATTTTCGAGTATCGCCTGTAAAAATAGAAATAGATTGTAACTGTAACCTCTCGGCATTTTGCTGTAACTTTTTTAGCCGAGAAGCTGCTTTATCAATTGCAAAAATTGTGCCATTATCTTCCATCAATTCTGCTATATGAGTTGTCTTTCCACCAGGAGCAGCACAGGCATCAATAATTATTTCTCCTGGTTGAGGATTTAATAAATAAGTAACTAACTGAGCGCTACTATCTTGAACTGACCACCAACCTTCGTTATAACCTGGTAATTTTTGAATTGCTCCCACTGCGCCAGTTAATCTTAAAGCTTGGGGAAGTTGTGGAATCCGATTTACAGAAATGCCAGTATTTTGAATTGCAGTTTCTACTTCTTCAATAGAGGTTTTGAGCGGATTAATTCTTAAATCAATAGCAGGGGATTCATTGAACCATGAGCATAATTTTTCGGTTTCTGTTATACCTAATTGTTCTATCCAATATGCAATTATCCAGTCAGGAATACTATATAGTATTCCTAATTTTTGTACTGAATTTTTCGGTTGAATTATAGTACATTCGCGCCTGATATATTCTCTGAGAAAACCATTAACAAAACCAGCTAATTTAGCTAATTTATTTTGTTTGGTTAACTCAACTGTTGTATTAACTGCTGCTGATTCTGGAATTTGTTGTAAATAAGATAATTGATATAAACCAATATGGAGAATTGTTCGTAAATCTGGGTGTTGTTGGTGAGACTTCTTTTTTGCTAATTGGTCGATAATAGCATCTAGCGATCGCTGTCTTCTCACACATCCATAAACTAATTCTGTAACTAATCGGCGGTTAGCATCAATTAAGTCATTTTTTCTCAGATATTTATCTAGGGTAAAATCAGCAAAAGCTTGTTTTCGATGTATTTCTTGGAGAATGATAAAAGCTAATTGACGTGGATTATTATTCACTTTAATTAATTTGAGAAAATCTTGACATTTTTTTTATATTGTCAACTTTAGCCTAGCAATTATAACATTATGTATAGCTATAATTTAAACTTTAGGAAAATTCCTATAGCGATTTGTTATCTAGTCACATAGAAAGATATCCCCCTAAATCCCTCTTGAAAAAGGGAATTTTAAAGTGTACATCACTAGCCTAAAAACTGCTATTAATACTTAGATATTTTATCAACAAATGCCTATTGGCGTAGCATGACCGAGGAAAAGTCAGTCTAGATAAACTATCAAATTGCTTGATTTTGATAAAAATACTTACACTTGTTATGCAAATTTAGTAAGTCAAAGAATCCGAATTGGTATCCTAGATTTATCAGGTCCTAGCTATTTATTGAAAAAGACCGCCACAACTTGATGCAGAAATAGAAGCTTAGTCAAAATTTAGGCAAAAATACTATACTTTGCAAAGTAAGAAATTGAGCTTTTTGAGGAAGTAGAATCAATATTTTTCACAGCATTATCTGTCTGTCGTTCATTCTTTCGACTTTAACTATTAGTCGATCGCGACAGAATATTGGCAAAAATCTCAATTTTATTTACAGGACTAACTCCGTAACTCTATCTGTACGCTCAGTTGCAGAACACCCCACACCACAACTAATCTATGACAGAGGATGCATGCGTAAGTCCCGATCTATATATATTTATAAGCTCGCCTCGCAGTAACCGGATGAAAATTCGTATCGACAAATTGCACAGGACTATAGGTATCTATCCACAAATGAGCGCCACACTTAGCCGGGTCGTGAGGCCGATAAACAATTCGACAAGGACCTTGAATTTCCAACTGATAACCATAGTCGTTGCGGTTAGCCTGCTTCACCGAAATCACTGGCTTCAATTTGGGTAAAGGTTTCTTGGCATTTTGCTTAATTATGTGCTGATTGACATGAATCATAGTCGGTTCAGTGCGTCTTTCCTTGCTCCAAATACCTTTGGGACCTCTAGTTCCGGGAGAAATCACCGGCATTTCTTGACCAGGAGAGCCATAAATGGGTATTTGCCAGAAGCCATTATGCTTGTGAGCACCTCTGACTCTACCTTGAGCTAACAAAAACCGCAAACGTTGAGTAGAGAAACCGAGTAAAAGTGCAGCTTCTCTAGTAGTAATGATTTTTTCTTCAAGCATTGTACAACAGTTTTATACCTAGATATTATCAATATTTTAACCACTATCTGGCCTTATCTCAACCTTGGTTGAAGACCCGCGCTCTCCTCATCGGGAGCGTCGGGATGAAAACCAATCAATATTGCGGTATTTAAAGTAGTGTGCTAGACTAGAGTAAATAAGGCTGCTGGGCTAGCAGTGTCAGCGCCAGTCTCTCATGGGGGAGACCCCCTTTGGCGGCGCTGGCAAGTCTTTAGGAGCGCGCCTTTAGACCACAAAGAGGTTCGGCCTTGGAGGCAGGTGCATTGTTAGCGCAGCTCCTCTGTAAGAGGCAGCAGAAAGCCCCTAGAGCGCGATGTTAGGGAATCGGTGCGTTGTCGCGC
>JBARXI010000647.1:0-9618 GCA_049647275.1 Microcoleaceae cyanobacterium | reverse complement strand
CCGTAAACTTTCTGGGAGGAATTTATTTGGTAGCCTCAGTCATTTTATTGGCATAGCGAGCGCCATCGCCCCATAACATACAATATCCCTTTTGTCAACCTCCTTAATTGATGACACGCTATAGCAGTTAAATCTTTATTTAGATTGTTTAGAAGCAGAAAAAATTAACTGAAAACATATCATAATTTTCCATATTTGATAAATTCAGATTTTTGATAATGTTTGACTTTTAACTTTTTAATTGTGACTTTTGACTTACACGCAGCGGTTGACTCATTTTCAAGGTAAACTCTGGAATTGTGCATTAACTAGCGCAGGAGTCTGTAGATATCACTATGCAGTTTGCCAAAAGATTAGAGAAAATACCGCCTTATCTATTTGCTGAAATTGACCGTAAACGAAATGAACTACTTCAAAAAGGAGTTGATATTATAAACTTGGGGGCAGGAGACCCAGATAGACCTACACCCAACCATATAATAGAGGCAATGCACGAGGCGATCGCAGACTCTGCAAATCACCACTATCCTCCTTACAAAGGTACTAAAGAATATAGACAAGCTATAGCAGCTTGGATGAAACGTAGGTTTGGCATCCAAAACCTAGACCCAGAAACAGAAATAATTTCTTCAATAGGTTCAAAAGAGTCAATTCATAATACTTTTTTGGCCTTTGTAGATCCAGGGGAGTACACTATAATTCCCGATCCTGGTTATCCAGTTTATCGAACAGCAACGATTTTTGCTGGTGGTCAACCTTACCCCATGCAACTCAAGGCAGAAAATGGATTTTTACCAAATTTAAAGGATATTCCTCAAGAAGTAGCAGAGAAAGCCAAATTATTGTGGATTAACTATCCTAATAACCCTACAGGAGCTACAGCTACTCTGGAATTTTTTGAGGAATTGGTGGACTTTTGTCGGCGGTATGAAATATTACTGTGCCATGACCATGCTTACTCAGAAATGGCCTACGAAGGTTATAAACCACCTAGTGTATTAGAAGTTTCTGGTGCAAAAGATGTAGCAATTGAGTTTCATAGTCTATCTAAGTCTTACAATATGACAGGATGGCGGATTGGTTTTATCGTAGGAAATACTGTTGGTATTCAGGGATTAAGTCAAGTCAAATCGAATGTAGATTCAGGAGTATTTAAAGCAATTCAAAAAGGAGCGATCGCTGCTTTTTCTACTACTGAAGAAGACTTGCAAAGTTTGGTAGCAGTTTATCAAAAGCGACGAGATATTATTGTTAAAGGTTTACAGTCTTTAGGCTGGTCTCTTAAACCACCATTAGCAAGTTTGTATGTCTGGGTTCGAGTACCAAAAAATTATACATCTGTAGAATTTGTCAGTTTATTGCTAGAAAAATGTGGTATTGTTGTGGCTCCGGGAACTGGATATGGTGCCTCTGGAGAAGGCTTTTTTCGGATAGCTTTAACAGTAGAAGAAGAACGGATTTATCAAGCATTACAAAGAATAAAAGATGCGGGAATTCGTTATGTTTAAATATCTAATTTTTTCATAATTCAATAAATTTAGTGATTTGGAAGTCAGAGGTTAAAAATCATATCTAATTTTTATCTTTTGACTAGACCAAACTCATAATTTAGTAGAAATTAACAATTTAATTAAATCAGCAACTTAGCTAATTGGAGATAATCGATCAAATATTGAAATATAGCACTACGCAAATACCTTAGGACATTTTTCTGTTCTCAGTTAAGAGATCCCTTTCACTAAAGTCTATTGTCCTAAGCTAAAAACAGAGTACTATACTCACAAATTTCCTCTGACCCAGAATAGCTGAAGGCTCACAAAATGTTTCTAGCTGTGAATCTCAAAACTATAACGTCTGAGTTGAATAAATCATCAAACTATGGAGACTAATCAATATATCATTGTCAACCTTACTCCAAAAACGCGCTCTAACCGAGTGGTTACCAAATATAGCACTACATACATCTTAAAGTTAGAACAATATACTTTAGTCAAAGGGAGCAGTTAATGGGGAAGAGGGAACAGCAAAGATATCCTAAGGTATTTGCGTAGTGCTCTAACTCAAAATATCCAACTAATTTTTAGTGAAAAAGTTAAAGTATTAGCCTACTATCTATAGCATTTCTCGAACTCATGAGGTACACCCAATCTCTCCAGATTATTTGACACAGAAAAACAGAGCAAATAGACTGTACCTCACAAGTATCAGAATTGCTATATAGATTTTTATAACTGTAATTAATCAAATAAACAATAAATTTAAAATACAGCCCTTTGCAAAACGATCAGGTACAATGCTCAAAGCAATAAGCAAAGATAAAAATGAAGCCTGATTATTTACTCAGTGTTGTTACTGTACCAATTAGTCGTGCAAAGTGCTGTATATCTATGTACTGCCACATCCATAAAACTGAGTCTATACTGAATATTGAATATTAATGTAAAAAAATAGTAATGATTGGTCCTAGTCCCGACGGTCTTTCTTATTTATTGGATGACACCACCAATAACTTTACTTTATCTCTCAACTTACTAGCTCCTTATCCAGAAGGACTACAAGCCCTAGATGGCAATGATATAATCATAGGCTCATCAGAACCAGAATTAATCAATGGCAATAAAGGTAATGACAATATATCCGGTGGTGAAGGAGGAGATTCCTTGCGTGGGGGTCGCAATAACGATTTTATTTATGGTAACCCAGGTAACGACCTACTATTCGGAGATTTAGATAACGATCAACTATTTGGAGAATCCGGCGATGATACAGTCTATGGAGGAAAAGGAAACGATGTTTTATTAGGGCAAGATGGCAATGATTTGATTTCAGGTGATTTGGGTCAAGATACATTAACTGGAGGAGCTGGCAATGATATATTTATCCTCAAAGAAGAACAACAAAAAAATCTAAATACAGCAGATATTATTAATGACTTTAATTCACAATTCGATCTAATTAAAATACCAGATAACTTAACAGAAACAGACATTATATTGACAGAAGATTTAACAACAGGAGATACATTAATTCAAGTCAGAACAAATAGTTCAGTATTAGCAAGAGTTGTAGGAATATCTAACACACAACTTGCTGGAGGTCGTTTGATTTTTGGCGATGCTTTACCTAATATCAACGAATTTCCGCAAATAGCTAGTTCCATAAATCCCGATTTTAATACTACTTTTGGATATGGTTTAGTAGATGCCTCAGCAGCAGTGGCCCGTGGTATTGGAGTCGCCCCTTTTCCAGAAGTTCCTGATGTTGGAGGACAGCAGTGGGGCCTAGATTTGGTCAAAGCTCCGGAAGTGTGGGATCGAGGTTTCCAGGGAGAGGGTATTGTTGTAGCTGTCATTGATAGTGGTGTGGACTATACTCATCCTGAATTAATAGGCCAGATGTGGAACAATAGCAATGAGATTCCGAATAACAATATTGATGATGATGGTAATGGCTATATAGATGATTTTCAAGGCTGGGACTTCTTTGATGATGATAATGACCCAATGGACGAAGAAGGTCATGGAACTCATATTGCAGGTACGGTTGCTGCTCGCAGAGATGGAGTTGGGACAACTGGAGTAGCTCCCAATGCCCAAATTATGTCTCTGAGAGTATTGGATGAGGAAGGAGTGGGTAAGGTTAGTGATGGAATAGCAGCCATTCGCTATGCGGTTGATAATGGAGCAGACGTGATTAATTTTAGTTCTGGTGGGAGAAATTTAGTCAGCAGCGAACTTGAAGCCATTCGTTATGCTGCCGATAGAGGCGTTGTATTTGTTTCTGCAGCAGGCAATGGTAGTTTAAGCTCTCCTGATTATCCTGCTAAATTAGCCTCGGATCAAGGAATTGCAGTTGGGTCAATAGATCGGAATTTACGGTTTTCTTCTTTCTCTAATCAAGCCGGAAATCAACCTTTAGATTATGTGATTGCCCCAGGAGGAAATGGTTTTCCTGAAGATACAGGAGATATTTATGCACCGGTGCCTTTTTCTATAACAGGTAATTTCTATAGTTTCTTTGCTGGAACTTCTATGGCTGTACCCCACGTTACGGGTGTAGTAGCTTTAGTTAAACAAGCTAATCCTAATTTATCTGTGGAGGCCATTGAAAATATAATTATTGGGACTGCTAATTTTGTAGAAGTAACTGTTTAATCCAAGGTTAGTTGAGAAAATTATATTAGCAAAGTATAGGATTTTTCTATACTGAACTACTAAAATTGTCCCATTTTAGTCATGGTCATGTGACTTCTAATTGCTAAATTAGGCACAAAAACATCTCACATATTGTCATTCTCAAAAATTAGTCATCTTTTTCGTCACCAAATTTGCACCCTATTTCGCTATAGGCTTTATGATCAGGACTGTGTGTGGTGTGAAGTGAAGGAGTAAGATGACTGCCGATAGCCAATTCGTCTCTGGCCAGGTAATTCGAGCATTCACAGGGCGAGGTTTTCAGCCTCTCCTCCCCAGAACTAGACAAAAAAGTCTATTTCTAGAGGGCCTAGATGTGGGATTTTCAAAACGATTATTTGATATCCTGTTTTCTCTATTGGTTCTTTTATTGTTTGCCCCAGTTTACCTGCTTATCGTTTTATTGATTGTTTTCAGCTCACCGGGAGCAGTTTTTTATGTTCAAGAAAGAGTCGGTAAAAATCGAAAGCGATTTCGTTGTTTGAAGTTTAGAACTATGGTGGAAAATGCAGATGAGATGTTAGGAGAAATTATGGAAACGCATCCTCATCTGCGCCAAGAATTTGAGGAATGTTTTAAGTTAAAACAAGACCCTCGAATTACTTGGATTGGTAGATTTCTGAGAGTTACGAGTTTGGATGAATTTCCCCAATTTTGGAATGTTTTAAAAGGTGATATGAGCGTAGTAGGGCCTAGACCATTAGTGGTGGAAGAACTACCAAAATACGGTCATCACATGGATAAAATTCTGACGATTAAACCTGGAATTACAGGTTTATGGCAAGTTTCGGGGCGGAATGATATTCCTTATCCTAAAAGAGTTCAAATAGACCTTTACTATGTAAATTTCAGGAATTTTTGGATAGATATATGGATCATGTTCAAAACCATTGGTATTGTCATTTTTCCTAAGAATAATGGTGCTTACTAAGCTTTGTCTTTATAACTTAGAGATAGAACATTAGCTCATAGCTATTTCAGGGTTAGAGGTTGTGGATATGATTTTCCTACTGCGCTTCTAACCCTTTTTATCTAATTGAATTACCAGTAGATAATCCACAACTATTAATAAAAGTTCAGCAATTAACAATTAATAATTATCGCTCGCCAGAGCATTAATAATTGATCGGAGACTATCTCCCTAGACATACGCGACTCAATTATTCATTATTCAGATCGGCTTTAAACCTGAATTATTTAATTATTAATTATTAATTATTCGGTAAAGTTATCGGTATTGACTTAAGATTAGAATCTTTAGTTGTTAAATTTGAGGGTGAAAAATTTAAACCACCAAAATTTTACAGGAAATATCAAAGACGACTTAGGTTAGTTCAAAAAAGGTTTTCTATAAAATAGAAAGGAATCGGTAATACCAATTATCAAAAACTTTTCTATACTTGAATTTTATATTTATCAATACGATTTTTTGATGAGATGTGAAGGTTGAATGATTTTTGTTCTTGATAAGAGTTATTTGTGTCAGTTTCTCATCGTAGTATTAAAGTATTAATATATGATAAATCGTACAACAGAAATAAAGCTAAAATCAAAGTAGCAAAAGTAGATAATAAAATTATTAATTGTAGATTAGATGGCGATCGTAAACCGAAGCCTTGAGGGAAGCGTCGCGGTCTCCGCAAGTTAGTAAATGAAAATCATAAAGGAGCTATCGGATTGGCAATGTATAGCAGTACGTTTTTTAGTTAGGACAATAAATCTAGGTTCAAAGGCAACAGACGAATGTCAAACACCTTAATGCGTAGTGCTATATCTTCTGTTTGAGAATTTACAGCAGTTTCAGAGTTGATGAAGTACAAAATTTTAGAACTTTAGGGAACAGGTAAAAGATATTAATTTTATAGTGTACCTCACCATCTTAAAAAGTGCTGTAAACAGAAAATGAAACATAAAACCCATGAGCAAAAACCACAAATCACGGAGGGAGCGTTACTAGCAATAGAGAAGCAATAACTAAATCAATAGCTGATGCAGCATAGGGTATACGAAAACAGACTTTGACTGAATATAAAGCAACAGAATAAGGCAAAGTACTTGTTCATATTGAGAGATTTTTCCCATCATCGAAAATCTATAATTCCTGTGGTCAAATTGCTGTAGTCAAAAAGTAAAATCAATGCCTCTACAAGTCAGAAGTTGGCAATTTCCTAACTTTAGTAAATTGCACAATACAGATATTAATGCAGCTTTGAATATTTGTCACTATTTTGCGTCACTGTTGTGGCGTTAAAGCTTCTGGAGAAAATGTAACTCCAAAGCTGAATTTCGACTTAGTAAAGGTAACTTTAAATGAAGAAAGGGGTCGGCATAAAAAGCGATAGTTTTGGTGTCAAATACTTCACTAAATCTCAAAAAAACTTTGAGTTTCTGAAGAATCAAAACTATTTGCCCTTGAGCTGAGACAAATTAACTACACAGCTATTGGTTATTAGGATGTTTTTGAGTTAATCTAGGAATCTGGGGATAATAGAAAGTTAAAACCCTCCTAGTAGAGCAAAACTTATTTATTGCTTTTCAAGAGAGCCATAACAAATATTTTTATGGACATTCCCCAACCCTTATAATTACATTTTGTAGAATATATAACTACTGCCAATGACTCAAAGGAAGCGAGCACTAATAACTGGTATTACAGGCCAAGACGGTTCATACTTGAGTGAACTTTTACTAGAAAAAGACTATGAGGTTCATGGTATTATCAGACGAAGTTCTACTTTTAATACAGGTAGGATAGACCATATATATCAAGATCCTCATAATCCCAATGCCAGTTTATTTTTACATTATGGAGACTTAACTGATGGCACAACTCTGCGTCGAATTTTAGAAGAAGTCAAGCCAGTAGAAATATATAATTTGGGTGCTCAATCCCATGTTAGAGTGAGTTTTGACTCTCCAGAGTATACTGTAGATGCAGTAGGAATGGGAACTCTACGTTTACTAGAAGCAATTCGAGACTATCAATATCGTACTGGAATTGAGGTTCGTTTCTACCAAGCTGGTTCTTCTGAAATGTTTGGTAAAGTTCAAGAAGTCCCTCAAAAAGAAACTACACCTTTTTATCCTCGTAGCCCTTATGCTTGTGCCAAAGTTTATGCCCATTGGCAAACACTTAATTATCGTGAATCCTACAAGCTATTTGCTTGTAATGGCATATTATTTAACCATGAAAGTCCCCGTCGAGGTGAAACTTTTGTAACTCGTAAAATTACTCGTGCCGTAGCCCGAATTGTAGCAGGTAAGCAGAAAAAAATCTATCTTGGTAATTTAGATTCTAAGCGAGATTGGGGATATGCTAAGGATTATGTGAGGGGTATGTGGATGATGCTACAACAGGATAAAGCAGATGATTATGTGCTTGCTACTAATGAAACTCATTCGATTAAAGATTTTTTGGACATCGCATTTACCCATGTAAATCTAAAATGGGAAGATTATGTAGAGTTTGACGAACGTTATTTACGTCCAACAGAAGTTGATTTGTTAATTGGTGACTCTACAAAAGCACGAGAAAAGTTAGGTTGGAAACCATCGGTTACTTTCAAGGAATTGGTACACTTAATGGTGGATGCTGATATTAAAGCTTTGGAAGAATCTAAGATTATGAGTAATGGATTTGATTAGAAAATTTTTACTGACTTATAAATTGATTCTGTTGTTGGGATAAATACAACTTTTTATTGATAGAAATTTTGCCTAGTCCGGTAGCACTGAAAATATCAAAAAAATTGATATTTGAAGAATCTGCTAAAAGTAAAAACTTATGAGGGTGTTTCTATCGAAAATTGACAAAAAGTAAGATTTTATTAGCAGAGGTGAAGTTTTCTACCTGTAAAAGAGAACTTGAATATTTGAATCGATCAAAAATTGTCTTGCCAAATTTTAGAGAAAAAAAAAATTAATTAGTGCTAAAATTCCCCTGGTTTTAATTAAGTGCCTAGGCAAAATTAATTACACAGTTCTCAATATAATCAGAAATAACTGTATTCTTTTAGTCTAAGTTATTACAGCGTTTGTTGTTTTGTCTATTGACTAGGTAACTAATTTTGCATGACTACTTAATAGGGGGATTTGGCAAATTTCTACTCAGTAACTTGATTGTATTGTTTGTTTCACCAGACTGATTCTAATTTTTATACCCTTAGCTCAAGCCTGAAGGCTATCAATGAAGGAGATTTTTTATGACGGCATTAAAACTAGAAAATAAAAAAATTCTAGTTACAGGTGGAGCAGGTTTTCTTGGACGTCAAGTTGTAGATCGGCTTCATCAAGCAGGAGCAAATCCTGATAAGATTACCATACCGCGATCGCGCGATTATGACCTTTGCACCATGGCAGCTTGCCAAAAAGTAGTGGAGCAGCAAGATATTGTTATTCACCTCGCGGCTCATGTTGGTGGTATTGGTCTAAATAAAGAAAAACCTGCTGAGTTATTTTATGACAATCTAATGATGGGGGCTCAATTAATTGATTGTGCTCATAAAGCAGGTGTAGAAAAATTTGTTTGTGTGGGTACAATATGTGCTTATCCAAAATTTACTCCTGTTCCTTTTAAAGAAGAAGACCTCTGGATAGGTTATCCAGAAGAAACTAATGCTCCCTATGGTATTGCTAAGAAAGCTCTGTTAGTTCAACTGGAAGCTTATCGTCAACAATATGGTTTTAATGGTGTCTATTTATTGCCTGTAAATTTGTATGGGCCAGAAGATAATTTTAATCCTAAAAGTTCTCATGTGATTCCTGCGTTAATTAAGAAAGTACATGAAGCCCAACTCCGCGGAGATGAAAAATTACCTGTTTGGGGTGATGGTAGCCCTAGCCGTGAATTTTTATACTCAACAGATGCTGCTAGTGGAATTGTAATGGCAACCCAGCTTTATAATGAATCTGAACCTATTAATTTGGGAACTAATTATGAAGTTAAGATTCGTGAGTTAGTGGAGTTAATTTGTGATTTAATGGATTTTAAGGGTGAAATAGTTTGGGAAACAGATAGACCAAATGGTCAACCTAGGCGATGCTTGGATACACAAAAAGCAAAGGAAAAGTTTGGTTTTGTTGCTCAAGTTGATTTGCAGCAAGGATTGAAAAATACGATTGAGTGGTATCGGCAAAATGCTGATAAATAAAATTTGAATACATAGGTTTATTATCATAAGTTGATACTATAGAAAGCTGGAAGCTCAATTTATTCCAGCTTATATAGCAGTATGAAATGATTTGTAAAGATTAATCGGCCTAAAGCTCCAATGCATAAGGTACATTTGTAGATAATTTGTAACTGCCCAGGTAGGAAAGAAAGGAATATTCCCATGAGGGAAAAAATCTGGTAGTCTTCAACCATGAGTCCAGAAGAAAAAGAGCAAAAAATCAAGAGGCTAGAGATAGATGATCTGGCACGGCG
>JBARXI010000646.1:0-2820 GCA_049647275.1 Microcoleaceae cyanobacterium | reverse complement strand
ATCAATAAATTCAGGAGGTTGGAAAAACTATAGCAATCTTATTTCAGCCGTAGTATTTTAGTAGTTGTTAGAAGTCAGTAAAGGAGCCGTCGGATTGCCAACCTCTATAAGTCAGAATTTAAACATTTTTCAGTTAATATTAACCGAGCTAAAATTTGTCAAAACCAATTTTGGATTGCTATATAGTTTATTGATTGGATTTTGTTTCTTGAAATAATTCTTTTTTTTAATACTTATAAATAAATCTCGGATCTTAAAAGCATTTTTTTTTAAGTTTATGATAGAATTACTATTGCTTTTACACAACAAAATAATATGCATCGAATAGCAGCTACTCCTGGTGGTTGGAATCCCCAAGCAGAAGGGGTAATTTTTATCGAACAAACTCCTGCGCCTATTGTATTTTTAACAGCAGCAGATACAGATATTCAAACTTTAGCAGCAGCAGTTAATAAACTACCTTTAGATTTCCCAAAAATGCGAGTCGCTAATCTGCTTCACCTGCAACAACAATTAACTATTGATACTTATGCTGATGATATTTTAAGCAAAGCTGAAGTAATTATTCTCCGACTTTTAGGTGGGCGCTCTTATTGGTCTTATGGATTAGAAGTTTTGCAAGAAGTGATAGAAAAAAATCAGGCAAAACTAATAGTTATTCCTGGAGATGACCGCCCAGATCCAGATTTAATGAGTCATTCTAATATTTCAATTTCCACCGTTAATAAATTGTGGCAATATTTAACAGAAGCTGGAGTAGATAATTTTGTTAATGGTCTACAGTTTGTCGGTAATATTTGTCTGGGTAAAAATTATCATCTGACTCCACCTAGATCGGTGCCACGAGTCGGAATTTATCCTTGGCAAAAACAACGAAAAAAGACTAAGGCAAAAATCGGAATATTATTCTATCGCGCTCATTATCTCTCTGGAAATGTTGCTCCAATAGATGCTATTTGCCAAGCTTTAACAACAAGAAATTTAGAACCAGTTCCAGTATTTGTTTCTTCTCCTAGAGATTCAGAAATACAAGAGGAAATATTACAATATTTTCAACCTGAAGATTCTGAGGATATCCAATTATTGTTAAACACAACAAGTTTTGCTGTCTCTGTTGTGAATAATCAAGATTCAGAATTGGAAAATTTATCTTTTCCTCCCTTGTTAAGACGGGGAAAAAATTTAGACATCCCAGTTTTACAAGTAATTTTTAGTGGTGGGAATTTTGAGCAGTGGGAAAGTCAATTTCAAGGTCTTTCACCACGGGATCTGGCGATGAATGTGGCATTGCCAGAAGTAGATGGAAATATTATTAGTCGGGCGGTTTCTTTTAAGGCGGTTCAAACTTGGAATTCAGATTTAGAAACAGATGTTGTGAGTTATCTTCCTGTTAAAAATAGAATAGAATTTGTGACAGAATTAGCAGCTAATTGGATAAAGTTACGACAAACTCCAATATCTCAACGTCGCATCGCATTAATATTAGCAAATTATCCTAACCGTGATGGTCGTCTTGCTAATGGAGTGGGGTTAGATACCCCTGCTAGTTGTGTAGAAATTCTTCAAGCTTTACAACAAGCTGGTTATTATTTGGAAAATATTCCTGAAACTGGCGATGAGTTAATTAAATGTCTGACTTCTGGAGTAACAAATGATTTAGAAAGTCGTGAATTACGTCCTGTTTTCCAGTCTTTATCTTTGGCAGAATATCAACAATATTTTGCTAATTTGCCAGAAATTGTACAAGAAAAAATTATTCAGAGATGGGGGAAAGATAGAGATTTTCAACAAGGATGGCACGACAAAGCTTTTGAGACGGATGTACAGATTAATTCTCAAATTATCCCCACACCTGCATCTAATAATTTTCAGGAATTGAATAAATATTCTGAGTCAAAAGAAATTGATAATTTTCCTATTCCAGGCATTCAGCTAGGAAATATTTTTGTCGGCATTCAACCTTCGCGGGGTTACGATATCGACCCCAGTTTAAATTATCATGCTCCAGATTTAGAACCAACTCATAATTATTTAGCTTTCTATTATTGGCTCAGAGAAAAATTTAATATAGATGCTATTGTTCATGTGGGAAAACATGGAAATTTAGAATGGTTGCCTGGTAAAAGTGTTGGTTTATCTCAGGAATGTTATCCAGAAATAGCTCTTGGTGCATTGCCACATTTTTATCCATTTATTGTTAATGACCCTGGAGAAGGTGCTCAAGCTAAACGCAGGTCTCAAGCTGTAATTATTGACCATTTAACACCACCCATGACCCGTGCAGAACTTTATGGCCCTTTGCAACAATTAGAAGCTTTAATTGATGAATATTATGAAGCACAAAATTTAGACCCATCTCGGTTATCTGTGATTCGAGAGGGCATCATTAATCTGATAGAAATAGAAGGTTTAGATAAAGACTTATCATTTTTGGGAAATAATTTAGATTCCCCTTTGCCTTCTTTTCAAAGTAGGGATAAATTTTCCATAGAAGTAGAACCTTTCAATCAACATTTATCCTTTTTCCCCAAAGATTTAGATTCTCCTTTGCCTTCCTTCCAAAGTAGGGAAAAAATTTTCATAGAAATAGAAGCTTTTTTGGCAAATAATTTAAGTTTTTACCAATCTCAATTCCAAAGTAGGGAAAAATTTCCCATAGAAGTAGACGCTTTGAATCAAGATTTATCCTTTTTTCCCAAAGATTTAGATTCTCCTTTGCCTTCCTTCCAAAGTAGGGAAAAAATTTTCATAGAAATAGAAGCTTTTTTGGCAAATAATTTAAGTTTTTACCAATCTCAATTCCAAAGTAGGGAAAAATTT
>JBARXI010000645.1:0-11838 GCA_049647275.1 Microcoleaceae cyanobacterium | reverse complement strand
CTGTAGCAACAGGAAAAACATGAATTAATTTCTGGATAGTTAAATCTTGTCTGGTTCGCGAATACCAGAGTAAATTTATTCTGAATTGTTGATTATTGGAATTATTTCTACAACCGATGGGTAGAATGAAAATAAGAAAAAGACAACTGATACATATATTTAGATAAATATTCCTAGATACTTTTTTTTCGCCAACTAGCCCTTAAGCAATTCAGATTTTGTTACAGTAATTTTAGACCTTTCTTTGATTCCCTAATTTATCAATAAATAGAGAAGATATCACCAACATTAAAGAAGCTAGTAACATCAAAGTAGATATAGCATTAATTGCTGGCGTTACCGAAAACTTAATCATACCATAAACAAACAAAGGTAATGTTGTTGAACCCACCCCGGCAGTGAAAAATGTAATCACAAAATCATCCAACGACAAGGTAAAAGCCAATAAACCAGCACTAAAAATTCCCGGCCAAATTAAGGGTAAAGTAATCCGCCAAAATGTTCGCCATTCATTAGCACCCAAATCTAAAGCAGCTTCTTCTAATGCTGGGTCAAGTTGAGCAACTCGCGCTCTTACAGTTATTACAACAAAAGATATACTAAATGCTACATGACCAATAATTACTGTGGGTAATCCTAAAACCAAACGAATACCTAGAATATTTTCTATTAACTGAAAACCCAGAGAAAAGAAAATTAATAAAGAAATACCGATAGTAATTTCTGGAATAATTATCGGCAAAAAAAGTATTGCCTCTAATACAGAACGTCCGGGAAAACGAAAACGTTCTAATGCTAAAGCGATTGTAGTACCAAAAATTGTTGCTAGTAATGTCGAAATTGTAGCAACTAAAAGACTATTTTTCAGAGCATCCCAAATCATCACATCAGTAACGGTACTATTAGTTGCTCCTGCTAATAAATTCCGATACCAATCTAGAGTAAACCCTCGCCAAACAGCATTAAAGCGAGAATCATTAAAAGAGTAAATTACTAATATAAAAATAGGTAGATATAGAAAGGCAAAACCTAGAGCTGCATTTAGCCATAATCCAAATTTTCCCAGGTAACGAATGAGTAAATCAACTTGTTTCATTCTGGATTTTTAAATTATATTTTTCTTTCTTCAGAAATGCGAAAGTAAATAATCACTGGAATTAATACAATTACCATCAGTAAAATTGATAATGCCGAACCAAACGGCCAATTTCTAGCTTCAATAAATTGATTTTGAATCAGATTTCCCACCATCATAGTTTTCGCACCACCCAAAATATCAGGAGTAATAAAAGCGCCAAAAGCAGGAATAAAAACAAGTAAACAACCAGCAATTATTCCTCGCGTTGTTAAAGGTATAATTACACGCAAAAAAGTTCGTAAATCATTAGCTCCTAAATCTTGAGCAGCTTCTAACAAAAAAAAATCAAAACGTTCAATAGTGGCATATAAAGGTAAAATCATAAATGGTAAATAGCCGTAAACCAAACCAATAGTAACAGCAAAGGGGGTAAACAAAAGAGTCAAAGGTTCATTTGTTAGGTGCAAACTTTGTAAGATAGTATTAAATACTCCTTCAGTACGAAGTAAGATAATCCAAGCATAAGTACGCACTAAAAAGTTAGTCCAAAAAGGAATAATTACTAGCATCAACAAAATATTACGCCAAGGAGGTCTACGGGTGGCAATAAAAAAAGCTAAAGGATAGCTAATTAATAGACAAATAATAGTAGTAATAAACGCCATCAATATAGAACGCCCAAATATTGACCAGTATATTCCTTTGGTTAGTCGCTGATAGTTATCTAAGCTAAATTGCCAAATAACACCACCATAAGTACCTCGTTCTAGAAAGCTATAAATAAGAACAATTACTAAGGGAATTATGAAGAAAACTAATAGCCAGATAGTTGCAGGAAATAAGAGAATTAATAGATTTTTTAGTTTCCTGGTTTCAATGGTTGATGTTAATTTTTTCTGATGAGTTTGCCACATATTAATTAACTGATAATTCCGGAATTACTAATATTAAAAAATCGTAATCTTGTCAAGAAAAAAAACAAAATTAAGAATTAAATCAAGATATGTCAAGATACAAAGCTGTTTCATGTCTCGATCGTAAATCATCAGACTTAACCGCCTAACCCTATTCCCTACTAGGAAAGAGAATATTTTAAATGTTGTTAAAGCAACCTTAATTTAATAATAATGATTAAACTGTCCTCTCGTAGTAGGAGAAGGATAATATGTACAATTATCTTTTTACTTATGGGTTTAATACCCCACCTTACAGGAGTCAATCCGAGGGTTCCCCTACCTGATGACTGACTCCTTCTTCAACAAATTTTGAAATTATCTAGGGTTTGCTAAATCTCTAAAAATCAGTTAATTAAACTGAACAAATTGTACAAATGCCCCCTATTGTAAAGGTCAGCTGATTTAATCTTCGATAAGCAACAAATCTACCCTTCCTATGAAAAGGCAGAATAAGCAGAAAATAAACTTATAGCTTATAGGCGATCGCCTTAATTAGTTAATTTTTATATATTGACTAATTAACACTTTTATGCACTTTAACCTAAACTCCGATGTTATCTGCCTAAAGGTGTTAAAATTAATCAATTTTTAGTTATTGACAAATATACATATCTATGTTCTTATAATTCCTTACTTATTTTATTCCTCAAGTCAATCATACTATGTAAAGAGTATGTAAATTTACTCAGATTTTGTTTAAAGATTTAATGAAGAGATAGAGTATCTTGAAAAATTAAAGATATCAACTTTTATATATTTTCATCCCGAGGGATAATTGCCATAATTGTATAAGATAAAGAATCGATATTTTAGAAATGAAAGATAATCTATCTACAGTAAAAACCATGAATAAATCAACTTCTAATAACTGTGAAAGTCTTTGGAAAAAAAATATAGTTAAAACTAGGAGAACAGGCTATTTTAGAAATATACAAGAAGTAAAAGTTGTAGCAAAAGTAGCAAATATTGCTCAAGAACCATCTTTCTCAAAATCTTTTACATCAAAGGTTTGGGTAGCTTCCGGTTCCATCTAAAGATAATATTTGCTTGAAAAATTTGGGTGAAAAAACTTCCAATCTAAGAAAAATTTATCACAATCAAAGTTTTCAAAGATTTGGAAACTTTTTTTATTCAATATCTTATTTAGGAATTATATAGCAGTTATCATTCTTGATGAGATACATTATTTTTTCCCTCTTCCATAAAATCCAAAATTTGTGTACCTCATCTATTTAAGAAATGCTATGAAATTAATTAGTATCAACAAAATATCAGAAAATTAATCACTATCAACAAATTGTAGACCAACAAATAAATTATCAAAACAGAGTTATCTCTAGGAAAGGAAGAGCAATAGTATGTTATGATCTCAATTGTGAAAACTTGATAATTTTTAGGAAAATCACTCTATGCCCTCGTGAAGTGTAGGGGCAGAGTTAGCATGACAGACATCGAATCAATATCATTATTTATTGAACAGTTGGTAAGAGTTAAGACCGGCAAATCTTTGTCAGACATTGAAAGGGAAGTCTTGCGAGAATCTTTGTCTGGAAAAACCTATACTGAAATTGCCTTTAAATCAGATTACTCCAGAGATTATATTAGCCAAAACGTAGCTCCTAAATTATGGAAGTTACTAAGTAGTCTTCTCAAAGAAAAAATTAGCAAAACTAACTGCCTCTCAGTATTAGAAAGACAACTACTTATTTATCAAACAACCAAAAAAACAACTGTAAAAACAGGTTTAATTAATATAAATCCAATCAAAAATTTAGATATTATTGATTGTAAATTACTTGATGGTAGAATTCCTATGGGTTCTCCTTATTACATAGAACGTGCAGAACAATTAATTTGCTATCTAGAAATTCATAAACCTGGAGCATTCCTCCGAATAAAGGCACCCATGCAAATGGGAAAAACTTCTTTGATGATGAGAATTATCGCCTATGCTGCAAAGCAAAAATATCAGACAGTACGATTAAGTTTAGAAAGAGTAGATAGTACAGTCATTAAAGATATCAATAAATTTTTAAGATGGTTATGTGCTAATGTCACTAGAAAATTACAGCTAGAACCAAAGTTAAATGAATATTGGGACCAAGATATAGGTAGCATAGAAAGCTGCACTTTTTATTTTCAAGACTACATTTTATCTCAAATCAAAAGTCCAATAGTTTTAGCATTAGATGCAGTAGAGAATATTTTTCAGTCTCCAGAAATAGCTAATGATTTTCTGTCAATGTTACATTCTTGGTATGGAGAAGCCAAGGAAGTTAAACTCTGGCAAAAACTCAGGATAATTTTGGTAAAATCTACAGAAGTTTATGTTTCAATGAATATTAATAAATCACCATTTAATATGGGCATCGCTATAGATTTATCCCCATTTAGCTTAGAGCAAATGCAAGAATTAGCACAACGTTATCAGATAGAACTATTACCGAAAGAACAAAATAAATTAATGCGATTACTAGGAGGTCATCCTTATCTAATAAATATTACCTTTTATAATATTAAGTGTCATGATGCTACCCTGGAAAATTTGATTAAAACAGCCGCCACAGATACAGGTATTTATAGTGACCATTTACATCACCATTTACAAAATCTCCAACAATATCCAGAACTCAAAACAGCTTTTGAACAGGTATTGCGGGCTGTTACCCCTGTAGAGTTAGAACAAGCACTGGCATTTAAGTTAAAAAGTATGGGTTTGGTTGTACAAATGGAAGGTAATTTAGTCATGCCTAGTTGTGATTTATATCGGCGATACTTTTATGATGTACTGCTCGACATATAGATAGTTGACGAGTTTAGAGATATAGGACTGGTAGGGCTATTTCAAAGTTCCATAAGTTTAATATTTTGAAAAATAGACCCGTAGGAAGGTAGAGAGGTATGTTCAACAATTAATAATTAACAATTAATAATTAATAATTACTTCTTCTTAAAAGAAAGAGGATTGATTAAAAGGATTTTTTTATCTTTCCTCCTTGTAGAGCGACAGCTCGTGGCGCTGCCAAGGAGAGGCTTTAAACCTTAATTTTTCGGTAATGATAGAATAGAAATAAGTATGAAATTATTGTCGGTTAAAGTTTTCAACCAAATTTATTTGTTTGATTTTTGACTTTTGTGAAATGGTATTAATATCACTTATTTAACTTTTACTCTGATTTAATTGCCGTAATAAAAACCATGCGATCGCTAAATTTTAACAGAGACTCATCCTGATATTTTACTTCCATTTCTTTTAACCCTGCTGCTAACTCTATATCATCAAATCGAGAAAGCAAAGACATATAACGATTTTCCACCATTTGAAAATACTGATTTTTTGGTAATTCTAAAGGATATTCCACAATATTAACATCAACAACAAAACCTACTTTTTGCAGTAAATTTACCATCTCTTGATAGTGGGGTTGAGTTTTTTCATACAACTGCAACGCCTTTTCAAATAAAGGATAATCAATCGTGGGTGGTAAGAGTAATAATAGGAAAATTCCTCCTGGAGTTAATCTTTGCCACAAATTATGAAAAAATAGAGATTTTTCCTCTATATGATGGATAGCTTCTTTTAAGAAAATTCGGTTATAATTTCCTGGTTTTTTAGAGAATTCTATCCCATCCATTGCTATAGGTTTTAAGCCATTATTTGCCGGAATTTTTGTCAGCATTTCAGCAGAAGGGTCAACACAAATAATCGGTTGCTGCAACTGAATTTGATTGAGAATTTCCTTGCTATAAATTCCCGTACCACAGCCAATATCTACTAAAATATCTGTGGGAGTTAGGTGTAAATGTTCGATAATTTTTTTAGTTGTGAATTGAATATATTCAGGAGAGTATGACCAGAGATTATCGTAAATATTGGCGATGTTTTTGTAATGATTTTCTGTATGGTTATTCATTATAGTAAGGAAAAGGAATAGGTAAGGGAATTGAATTAAAATATCAGTGGTTACCGATTTGAGGTAAAAATTTCTACCTGTATATATTTGAGGCTATTTTATAACTCTATTCTGTGTGAGCTACATTAACTACAACATCAGGCAGAGGAAGTTTTCAATTCATAAGTAATTTATCATAAATATATACCTCATTTCTATAACTTTACAGTTTTTTTTGCAGCGTTGAGACTATTGATGCCATATAAACTTTTCGTTCTATCTATTAATTTGGCTTTTGTAACCCTTTTGAAATTCAATTAAGAGATGGTACTTTTTGAAAGTAGAAGTATAATTTTTAAGGGTTTCAGGAGTTAAAATTGTTTGGCAATTTTCTAAATTCTGATTGGTTAATTTTTTTTGCTAAACTAAAGTGGTCAATCCAGTAGGGTGCGTTAGGCGCTGACTAAAAATTACGGTTTGTCTGTAAGATATGAGCTGCGCCGTAACGCACCGTTGATTTCGGATTTAGGTGCGTTACACTTCGTTAACACACCCTATTTTTTGGAGTAATAAATCAGCCAAAGTCAAAACCCTTACTACTTACAAAACCACACCTAATACAGTTTCTTCAGACTGAATTTCCAACATCAAACCATACTCCAAACCCTCAACAACCGCCTGATAAGAAGCATCCAAAATATTAGTAGAAACTCCCACAGTCGCCCACCGTTGCTGACCATTACTCGACTCAATTAACACCCTAGTTTTAGCAGAAGTACCAGCCCCACCATCCAAAATTCTCACCTTATAATCAGTCAAATAAAAATTAGCGATCGCCGGATAACAATTACCCAAAGCCTTCCGCAAAGCAGCATCCAAAGCTGAAACCGGACCATTTCCCTCTGCAACTTCCAAAATATCCTTACCATCAACAGTCACCTTCACCGTTGCCAAAGAATTACTAACTTTTGCGCTTCCCTTATCCAAATGCACCTGGAAACCCTTAATCTCAAAAAAATGCTGCCTTTGCTCCAAAGCACTTCGCATCAATAACTCAAAACTAGCCTCCGCCCCCTCAAATTGATAACCCTGATTTTCCAACTCTTTCAACTTATCCAGAATTTGCCGACAAGTAGGGTTTTGGCGATCGAGTTCGATACCAAAACTTTTTGCCTTTGCCAACACATTACTCAAACCCGCTTGGTCAGAAATCACAATGCGACGACTATTGCCCACTTCTTGCGGTGGAATATGTTCATAAGTGAGTGGGTTACGCTCCACCGCCGACACATGAATACCACCCTTATGAGCAAAAGCCGACAAACCCACAAACGGCGCATGGTCGTCAGGAGCAAGATTCACTATTTCACTAATGGAACGACTTGTCTGAGTCAATTTTTCCAGTTGTTTTGGCTGAATACAATCATAACCCAACTTGACTTGAAAATTAGGAATCAAAGTACAAAGATTAGCATTACCGCAACGTTCGCCATAACCATTAATAGTACCCTGCACCATCCTCGCTCCTTCCATCACCGCAGATAAAGCATTAGCCACGGCAACACCCGAATCATTATGAGTGTGAATGCCTAATTTTGCAGTGGGTAAAGCCTGAGAAACATCTGCCACTATCTGAGTAACTTCGTGGGGAAGAGTACCGCCGTTAGTGTCACAAAGAACTAACCATTCTGCTCCAGCATTATTTGCAGCAGCTAAAGTTTGCAAAGCATAATCGGGATTATGTTTGTAACCATCAAACCAATGTTCGGCATCGTAGATAACCTGACGACCTTGACTGCGCAGATAGGAAATTGTATCTGAAATCATCGCCAAATTTTCTTCGAGAGTAGTTTTCAGACTCTCAGTAACGTGCAGATCCCAAGATTTGCCGAAAATTGTCACCCACCGAGTACCTGCGGATAAAATTGGTTGGAGAGTGGGGTCTGATGCTGCCTGTTTTCCAGGACGACGGGTGGAACAAAATGCTACCACTTCTGCTTGAGTCAAAGGTTGCTCTTTGAGTTGCCAGAAAAATTGTACATCTTTGGGATTAGCTCCTGGCCAACCGCCTTCGATAAATGGAATTCCTAAACTGTCGAGTTGGTAGGCGATGCGTAGTTTGTCTTCCAGGGATAGGGATAATCCTTCTCGTTGGGCACCGTCGCGCAGAGTTGTGTCGTAAATCCAGAGTTTGTTCATCGTCTCAGGTGATAGGTTTTAGGTTTTAGGTTTTAGGTTTTAGGTTTTAGTTGAGTTTATGATACAACCTAGTTTTAACTATAATTGTCATATAATTGTCAAAGGTTACAGGATTTTTCAATTTATTTTAAACTTTACGATTTATTTTACTTTTCTTTGGTGATTTTTGACTTTATCTTTTTACTTTTAACTGCTAACATAGATAACTAATTTAGGTCAATATAAGGAAATAATTTGTTATGGTTAAGATTCAGGCTCAAGGTAAAAATATAACTTGCGATATTGGTGCAAATCTGCGTCAGGTATTACTGAAAAATGGTGTCGATGTTTATAATGGCAATGCTTCAGTTATTAATTGTCGTGGTATTGGTACTTGTGGCACTTGTGCGGTGGTAATAGAAGGAGAAATTTCTCAACCTGAATGGCGAGAAAAAGCTAGACTTTCTGTGCCTCCCCATTCTCCTAATTCTCATAAACGTTTATCTTGTCAAGTGAAAGTTTTGGGGGAGATAAAAGTAACTAAATATAACGGTTTTTGGGGGCAAGGTTCTGATATTGTCTGGACTCCCGAAGGCTAAAATATATTTTGAGGAAAATCACTAAAAATATCTGGCATACGAACAATATCATAAAGATATGAACTTACCGAAATTGCCCCTACAAAAAACACAATTTATAGATACGCGTGCGTAAGTCCTGAAGATATGGAAAAAGAGTTATTTATCTTTGAATAAAACCAGTGTACTAAGAGCTGATTCATCAACTAAATCTTATGCCTATTGCTGTCATAAAAAAGGGGTTGAGAAAACAATTATTTTCGTTGCTCGAATCAATTATTACTGCCCGTAGCAATCTTTGGTCTAGCAATCAAATTGCGAGATTGCGTCGGCTGAATTGATGCTCCCTCCAGGAGATTAACTTATTTGATTATAGCCTTCCAATGACAACATTAAATTCTATTTAGATCTTTATAAATTAACTCTAACTCAAAAAATCTTTCTTATCCTAAGAATCATCAGTACATCCGTATAAAAAATCCTTGTCGTGCCCATCCGTGTTAAAAATCTGTGTGGTCTCTATCTGGCTTATTTCAATAGATATCTCCAGAAAATAAACTTGCCCTTTATTTAGTATAAGCTAGAGTTGGAAAAGTTCCTTACAAAATCATTTTCAGTACGTTTTTCCTAAAAAAATATTGTCTGTTACCTGTTCCCTACTCTTACAAAAAGTCTATATATTTTTCGGAGATGTCTAATATGAATCAATCAAACAATATCCTAATTCTGGGTGGCGGTATTATCGGTCTATCATTAGCAATAGAACTAAAATTACGCGGAGCAAAAGTTACAGTTATTAGTCGTGATTTTCAGCAAGCTGCGACAAATGCTGCTGCGGGAATGTTAGCACCCCAAGCCGAGGCAATTCCCCCTGGTAAAATGTTAGACTTATGTTTAAAAAGTCGTGAATTATATCCCGAATGGGTGAATAAATTAGAATCAATTAGTGGTTTAGAAGCTGGTTACTGGCGTTGTGGAATTTTAGCTCCAGTTTATACCATAGAAGATCGAAAAAACTCTTCCTCACCAAACTTAAATTCTCAATGGTTGAATCAAGAAGCTATTCATCAATATCAACCAGGATTAAGCCAAGAAGTAATTGGTGGTTGGTTGTATCCTGAAGATGGGCAAGTAGATAATCGTGATTTTTATCGGTCAACTATTGCAGCAGCTAAAGAGTTGAAAATTGATATTATCGAAGGAGTTGTAACAGAAATAATTTGCAAAGCAGATAAAATTCAAAGCATCAAAACATCAATAGGTGAGTTAGAAGCAGAACATTATGTATTAGCCACAGGGGCATGGTCAAAGGAATTATTACCAATTCCAGTCTTTCCCAAAAAAGGGCAAATGTTATCATTAAAAATTCCCTCAGATGTAGGTACAGAAAAGTTACCTTTACAACAAGTTTTATTTGGAACAGAAAGTTACATTGTGCCGCGCAAAGATGGCAGAATAGTTATTGGTGCTACGAGTGAAAATGTAGGATTTAGTTCAGGAAATACAGCAGCAGGAATTCAAGAATTACTGGCAAATGCAATTCGATTATATCCAGTTTTAAAAGACTATAAAATATTAGAAATTTGGTGGGGTTTTCGTCCTGCTACACCTGATGAGATGCCAGTTTTAGGAACAAGTAATTATGACAATTTAACATTAGCAACTGGGCATTATCGGAATGGTATTTTATTAGCACCAGTCACGGCTATTTTAATAGCTGATTTAATTTGGAACGGTCGGGCTGACCCATTGTTGGAGACTTTTAATTATTCTAGGTTTGGACGAGTGGAGAATCAAGTTTGGTAGTTCTAAAGTAGTCAAGACTTAGACAAAGACATTATATATAGCGCATACCAATCTAGGCGATTGCTGAGGCAAAATTCCGCTTTTTCCGTTTCTCATCCTGCCCAGCGAAACGCTGCAATTGTTCGAGCGAGCGCCTCAAACTTTTTGGCATGATTAAACCTTCCTCAAAACAGTTGTCTACAAGAAAAGCCTGACAAAACAGGCTTAAAATAAATTAGTATGAAATTTAAGGTAACAATGATAATTTTATGTATTTGAAAAAAATATCTCGATCTAAAACCAACAAAATTTTATGAAAATATTAGAGATTTTAAATTAAGAGTGCCTAAGAAAATGTTTATAAATAAAACTTGTACAAAATACAATCTCTGTTTTAAATTTTAAATATGAGTCATCAAATTCGGTACAAATTTTGCTTTATATTTCTACGAACTTGCGTTTTTTCAGAGATTTGGTACACTAAAAAACAATGAGATGCTGCCAATGTTCTAACTACTTTTAAAAAGAGTTAGGAATTAATAGGCTGAAACCTTGTATTTTCGTTTCTGAGATGCCTAAAAAGTAGTAACTAGGTGGTGAGCGATCGCCTCAATGTACAACTATTTGTTCAAACCCATAATTTGTTCTATTTGACTAAATTAACATTTTGTGGTAATAAAAAAATAAGTAGGCGCGATCGTTGAGCTATACTTCCGAGATCCACAATCTGAGCTTAGTCCCGTTAAATCAGAGATTATAACGGGAGCTTCAAAACAAGGATAACTGTACCCAAGTTTCCGAAGTTTCTTGCTTTGCTGACTAACGTCTAAGCCTCCACAAGCAGAAAGCAAACAAGATCGGACCAACCTACTTTAACACTTTATTTAAGATGTTGATTGCAGCATTTTCATCCCTATCTAAAACTGTTCCGCATTTATGACAAGAATGTGTTCTGAGCGATCGAGTTTTAGGTACTTTATGACCACATTTACTGCAATTTTGTGAGGTATTATTAAGACTTACTTTAATAACATGACAATCGCGTTTTACCGCTACTGCTGCAAGTTTGTCAATGAAAGTCCCCCAAGCCACATCATAAATTGATTTAGATAGTTTAATCTTTCTAGCTAAACCTTTAATGTTCAAATCTGCCTTCGGCACGCCACTCCGCGTCTAAAACTGCAATTAAGTCATTTTTCTTGACTAATTTATGAGCAGTAATGCAAGTTAAAGTCTTCCCTTTGTCTAGGGCGTGTCATCAATTAAAATTTTGACATTGAGAGTATAGTATGCTTATGGTTAAGCGTGCAGAATCAAAAAAAATCAGAGCTTCTCTAACATGACTAAACGCTATGGTTTACGGGATTACC
>JBARXI010000644.1:0-3901 GCA_049647275.1 Microcoleaceae cyanobacterium | reverse complement strand
GAGAAAATTTGCTTTTTTTGTTGAATAAAAAGTCATGCGTATAGGCGAACGACTCCCACTAGTTAAATTGTATCACAATTATTTGGGGATTGCAAGGGAGAAAAATTTTGCGTCGCCGATTTTTTGTGGTGCTTCACAGAATGATTTTTTGAGCTAAAACGATAATTTTCTCAACTTCTGAAGTTGAGGGTAGACTTCTATAGAAGCAATTTTAGTTTTATAGAGGCGAGTTTTATCTAATTACTCAACTCACCCCTAACCTAATAATTTCAATCTCCTCGATTAGTTTGAAATTCTGCCAAATTATTGGCAAACTCTTCACCTATTCCGGCAAAAGTTGTCTGACTCTGTTCATAGACAGAAAGACCACTTTTAATCACATCTTTAACCACTTTTGTCACAGTAGGAGCAACTAATGGACTGAGTAAAAACGCACCTAATCCTAATAAGGCAAGGTGATTAAGTAGGTGGGGGGGGAATAAACTTCACTATGTAACAAAATGTTTATGTAACCTCAACAATTGAGATTGCTTTCGGTGCGCAATGCGGAGCAAACATTCCACTCCGTTCGAGTCGCTTCGGACATACTCACCATTAATTACGCCTGGCTACTTATTTGTTTGACCATCTTCAAGCATTTATCATAGGTGAAGAGTTAGTACAGATTTTTTTTAAGTGAACAAGTGACATAGGTGATTTTAATCAGGAAAAAAGAAGAAGTAAGAAGTTGGAAGAAATGAAGATCAGATGAGTTTTTTGTCTGGGTAATGGGAGTAAAAAGTTGTCGAAATTGATAGATATGCTGGATATTTTAATTGCGGATATTCAGGGCACGAGAACTGATTAAACTTATTCTTGTGGGGAAGCTTTTCGAGTTAATTTTGCGATTCGTTTGACTGGATCAAAGTTGTTAGCAAAGGGTTCGGGTACTGCTTTGCAAATGTTGATTATTGATGAGGTTTTTGGTACTCAGGATGCTGATGCATCGGAGAGATTAATTGCTGGGATTTAAGTAGGTAAGCGCGAATAAACCCAACTATGTAACAAAATGCAAATTAGTCAAAACTCTTGAGATTGCTCCCCTTACCGAATGCGGAGCAAACCTTCCACTTCGTTCGAGTCGCTTCGGACATACTGACACTTAATTACGCCTAGCTACTTAACTTGTGGCATTTTTTTTTCCCAATGGTATAATTTAGAATTTAAATAGTTTTAATTCTTGTCATAATCAATGTTATAGTTTTTAGCATTTTCTACTACCTACAGTTCCAGAAAATTTCCAGAACAAAATCAGATTAGTACTTACGGAAAAATACAGTTTAGATAACTAGAACTACCTCTGGTGAAACACAATATTCCTAAACCGATAACTACAGACTTTGAAAATTACCTAAGTCCCCAGATCCAATACGATTTCTTAACTGAATTAATTTTTCAATCGCTGTTTGAATTGAATGATTAGCAGTAGCATCTTCTGATGCTTGCTTTGCGGTATCCAGTAAATAAATTGATTCGGAAATCTGAGCATAAACTTCTTGGTTTACATTGTTGACTGTGTAGGAGTTTAGATTAGGCATGATTCAATATCCTTGGTGCTCTACAATTTCATCATCTCCTAACTCTGAGAAAACCACATCCTGCATCTAGCTCATCCAGTTGGGTGATTCTCTGGCAGATTAATATCCGATGCTTCTCTAAAATATAGCTATACTAAAATATTTTCTTAGCTTTGGCAATAATCGCTAGGATAAAAAAAGTCACCTGAAATAAATTATAGGAGAAAATTTAATGGATCTAGTGAGACTCCAAAACTCATTGGACAATATCTCGTTTGCTATCTTATTTGCCACCATGCTCATTTATTGGGTAGGTGCGGCATTTCCTCGTATCCCCTATCTCTCGGTTTTGGGTTCTACTGGAATGGCGATCGCTAATCTCTGCATTGCTACATTACTAGGAGCTCGTTGGCTAGAAGCTGGCTATTTTCCCATTAGCAACCTCTACGAATCCCTATTTTTCTTGACTTGGGGCCTGACTACTATTCATCTCATTGCGGAAAATATGAGTGGGAGTCGTCTGGTGGGGGTTTTTACCTCTCCCTTGGCTATGGGTATTACGGCTTTTGCTGCCCTAACTTTGCCTTCCACTATGCGGTTATCCGAACCCTTGGTGCCTGCTCTAAAATCTAATTGGTTGATGATGCACGTCAGTGTGATGATGTTGAGCTATGCCACTTTGATGGTGGGGTCGTTATTGGCGATCGCTTTTCTCGTCGTCACCAGTGGCCAAAAAGTTGAACTGAGTGGCAGCTCTTTTGGCACTCTCTCCCATAGAAATAATCATTCTGTGAAGCACTCGGAAAACTTGGAACTTCAAACACAAGGAGCTAGGCTCAACGAAATTAATAATAACCATGAAGCCCCTGGGCCATTGATTGGAAATGGCCACGGTCAAACGGCAGTCTTGGAGATGGTCGCCACCAAACCGACTCAACTTGTTGAGAAAGAAGTAACTCTTTCTCCTCAACGTTTGAGTATCGCCCAAACCCTTGATAATATTAGTTATCGTATCATTGGCTTGGGCTTCCCACTGTTAACTATTGGCATTATTGCTGGAGCAGTTTGGGCGAATGAGGCTTGGGGGTCTTATTGGAGTTGGGACCCGAAAGAAACTTGGGCCTTAATTACTTGGTTGGTATTTGCGGCTTATCTCCACGCCCGCATTACGAAAGGATGGCAGGGGCGACGACCTGCTATTTTGGCGGCGACTGGATTTGCTGTAGTCTGGGTATGTTATTTAGGGGTGAATCTTTTGGGTAAAGGTTTGCATTCTTATGGTTGGTTTTTTTAGTTAGAAGTTAATGGTGTACAAGACGAATTTAAAATTAGGATATAACTCTTAATTTGGGTATATTTATGAAGGTTCGTTTTGTACGCTAATCAAGTCAGGATAAGTCAAGGATAAGTGAAATGGATACGGAAGTTATTTTGTTGAATAATGATGATGTGTTGTATACGAGTGTAAGTCTTTTAATGTTTCAATGTACATTTAAAGTTAATGAGTATATAACGATGATTCTGGCTAGGTTAGAATCGGAAAATTTATTTGAGGATGGGTTGGAATGTCAATTATTAAGACCTGGAGATTACTGGAGAAAAGGTAGAGTTAAACTACGTTTGGAATTTGCTACAGAAACTGAAGATAATGTTTCTAAAACAGAGTTAAGTCAAACTGGGGTGAGTTCGATTCCTCTGCCGTCTACCGAGCCTTTGCTAACTTCTGAACAAATACCACAAATTGTAGGAATGTGGAGTTAATATCAGGGCTATTTCATTCTAAACTGTGCCATATTATGTATTTACGAAAATAGGTTATTAATAGCTCTAGACAATTTATCTTTCGCTATCTGAAAGTAAGTAAATTCATTGCTAAAATCTAGAATGAAATGACCCTAAGTTAATATTAGTTGATTTGAAATTGTATAATTGCTGAAATAGGATCTGATATAAGGTAGTTTGAAATTTAGTAATAAGTGTAGCTCGAATTTTAACTAATTATCTGGAATAAAGTTCAACAATTAATAATTACCTCTCCTGAAAACGGATAGGATTGACGAAAAGAATTTTTCGACTTGATTTATTCAAATAGAAAGAGGGTTTAAACCTTAATTATTCGGGAAGGGTTATTGTCTGATAAATCTTTTTGTTTTTCCGTTATATAGCACTACGCAAATAGGGCGCGGACATTTCTCTACTCCCTACTCCTGTACGGGTGGTTTCCTCCGGAATGCTGTCGCAAACGCGAACCACCCCTACTCCCTTACAACCAAAATTTATTGTCAAACGCCAAAAAACGTACTGCTATAGCAGTCGAAGCAAAGGGGGCGGATATTACTAAATGC
>JBARXI010000643.1:0-18917 GCA_049647275.1 Microcoleaceae cyanobacterium | reverse complement strand
TAGCAATCCTAAATGATTTGTGAAAAATTTAGATGTATTTATTTTGTCTTCTACCTACCACCTAATACCTAACACCTACCACCTACCACCACCAAAAATTTATAACTGAAATAGGATTGCTATATAGGAATCTTCGGTGCAGTTGTTGATAAAAATAAAATATCCGCAGCATGAGGGAAAGCGAATTTGACAGAAGCTAACTTAGAAAAGGCTAACTTAGAATTAACGAACTTAGTTAAAGCTAACCTTGAGAATACCTATTTCTATTCGGGAAAAGTCAAAGATATAGATATGAAAAATATTAATTCTAGAGTTGCAAATCTTAGTTATGCTAATCTAAAAGGCAGCAATATATCTGTGGGAAATATCGAAAACACTAACCTTAGTTATGCGGATTTAGGGTGTCATAAAAAGCACCGAACTCGTCTCTATGCTGCTCGTCTCAAAAATGCTAATTTGACTCATGCTAATCTCAAAGGAATTGCACTATGAGGTGCTAATTTGGAAGGCGCTAATATTAGTAATGCTAACTTGAATGCACATACTTATCGGGAGACTCAATTGACCACAACATTATATAGTGATTTAATCAGTGCAAATTTAAAAAACACTAATCTGAAGAATGCTAAACTTAATCATGCTTTTTTAGTGAAAGCTAATTTAACTAATGCTGATTTAAATGAGACTAATCTTAGGTATGCAAATTTGAGCTATGCTAACCTTGAAAGTGCAAATTTAACTAATTCTGACCTGGTTAAATCCAATCTATTTTATGCTAACTTAACCAATGCCAAATTAATAGCAACTCGTCTAGTAGATATTAATATGACTGGTGTACATTTTCGGGGAGCTAACCTCAGTAATGCAGAAATAAAAAAAATAATATGTGTAATGTGACTATGCCTGATGGAAAACGACAAAAAGGAGTTTGTGAAGCCAAGTAGTTATCGCTTTTTGCCCTCAGTTGTAGGGTGGGCAATACCTATAAGTGTCTTTGTCTAAAGGTTTTAGCTGACTGCGCGCATTGCCCACATTATGCGTTTATTTATGCCGACCTACTTAAAGCCAAGTAGTTATAGCTTTTTGCCCTCAGTGCTTTAGCAAAATGCTATAAACAATCACCTCTATTAAATAGTTAAACAAAATTATTTTTTTACTATTGAGTATTGATAATTTTGATAATCTGCTAAAATACAAGTGATTTTGACTAATCAGAAACTATCTTGAATTAACAAATTAACAGGTAAAAAAATATGGCTATACTACGATTAGAAGACGGTACAATTTACACTCAACTAAGTGATATTACTCGCGAATTAGCTCCCCTGAATATTCAGTTGAATCATTGGCCTGTGGGAGAAGACCCAGCAGTTCATAATCTCTTAGCAAAAGATGCACTGAATGATGAAGAAAAAGAGCAGTTATTACAAGCTTTAGATAACTATTTTGAGGAACTTAAAGAAACTTCCGGTTATCAATCTCGTGATTTAGTAGTGATACATCCAGATATTCCTAATCTTGATACTATGCTATCAAAGTTTGATAAATGCCATATCCATGAGGATGATGAAGTGCGTTATATTGTGGCAGGTGAAGGTATTTTTGGCTTTGTGCGTCCTGATGGTAGCCAAGTGGAATTAACAGTAAAATCAGAGGAATATATTAACGTACCAGCTAATACAGAACATTGGTTTTATTTAACACCTGAAAAGCGAGTTAAGGCAGTGCGCTATTTTGTTTCAATTGAAGGTTGGACGCCTCACTACACTAGTACTGAAATTAGTTTTTATTTGAGTGCTATTTAGAGCTGAAATACTTTTAAAAATAGCAGCAAAAAATTCGGTTGCTCTGCTAGGAATAATAGATATCAAATTATTTGCCTATGCCAGAGACCGAGTTTTTTTATCTATTAGACCTCTCTGAACAAAGATATAGATTTTTTGCAGTAGGCAACAGCGGTGCGACCCCGCGTCGGGGACAGACGCACCTGGTAGCCGACCAAGAGAGGGAACGCGCACTCCTGTGAGGCAACAGGTAAGATATTTTTACGCGCGAAGGTACGACAAAGGATTTTTTCGGGTGACTTTTTCTTTCCTTAGCCAATCTAATTAAAAGATTTATTTATTTTCCACGCCTATGTCTATTGTAATATCGAGTGGGGATAATTAGTGATAAAAAACTTTGTACCTTCTAATATTTTTCTTTCTCTTGAGCATCGCTGCCTTTTACTATCTGCCTTCCTTCCACAAATATTATAAATTCAAACGTTAGCGTAGCTCCCCCGGAAGGGGAACATGATATAACCCATATTCCGCACCACAAACCCACCACAAGACTTTTTCAACGAAGCAAGTTAATCGCAGACTTGATTCTCAATAATCAAGTCAATAATGAATGTAGTCTTTATGTGTACTTATGATGACTGTAGCCCTGATAATCTAATGCTATTAACTATCGTTACTTGATGATACAAAATGAAATGCGGAATGTAGGTTATAACTTTAGCTTTTATGTCATGTCCGGTTAATTATTTATGAATGAGCGCTTGACTTGTTCTGAAAATTAAAAGGAGCGGATGATAGCGACTCTGCCATATCTGGTGTCGATGTCAATTCCCATCACTTCTAAAGTTCTAAAATATCTGCTATCCTCCGCCAAAATTGAGTAATTTACTGTTGCACCCGCCCGAAGAGATAAACATTGATTAAAAACCTCTTGCCTACGATCGAGGGGCAAGAAATTGTGTTCTCCAATTCTTAATGTTGCTTGATTGTAAAAAGAAAGTTGACCTTGATAGTTAAGAATGCCTGCAGGAGTTGAAAATTCTTCACACCACCTTAAGGCCAAAAACCATTTGGCTTCTGAAAGTCTTTGATATTCTCGGTTTGGGTTAGGATGTTGTAAAACTTTGTATCCCCCATCACTGGCGAAAATGGTTCCACCTAAAAACCCAAACATTATGCCAACGGTATTACCCATGTTGAACTAGCTCCATCTATCCATAATGTGAGAGATAGTGACGTTATCCCGCGTTAACCGCAAGGGTTATAACGAGGACTTCCCAACCTCACGGATAGGGCTTTCTGCTTCAAAGGCTGACCAACGTCTAAGCCTCCACAGACAGCAACGATGAGACCCACCGCCGTCTTGTATCAGAAATTATGTTGCTCACCTAGCTCCTAGAGGGAGTTTTACCTTTTTAGAGGTTTAATGCACCTAATTGCAGAATTGAATTCCATACTTGGTAGTTGTTGTCAATGTACTGTTACAGATGCCTATAACAACTACTTTTGATATCAAAAATATATTATTGACAACTTTAAAAATCAACCCAAACGGTAGCTTGGCTTTGACTAGGTGGTTTTCAATTAACCGCCGATAATTACAGATATACAATGGGAGACCCCTTACCAATATTTTAAGTTGGCTGTTGTCAACCGCTTTGCCTTGCTCAAAAGCAAAAGTTATACTTCCTTGATGAATCTGGGAGATTTAAACAGGGGAAAGTTTTTTTGACCAAAAAATCAGGTCTCAAGCCTCCCCTTTTAAGGGGATAAAAAAGAAAGTTCAGTATTTTCTTGCCTCCTACTTAAGTAGGAGGTACTGTTAACTGATAACTGAAATGACCTACCTAATTTAATTCAGGGAGTTCTGGCTTAACTTGAATTTGGCGATAACTTATGTATGATAAGTTTTATACCTTGTGAAGTATCTTATCCGCTCTTACACAGATATTCTATTATTTTCAGCATATATTTATGATTCATTTGAAAGCTTGGTTTCTGATTAACTTTTGCGTACTTGCCAATGCTCTATTTAATTCATAGCCACGTCCCTGAGGATTTTTCAGATAAGCTTGTTGTTCTTGGTGAATCATCTCTACGTCTTGCTCCACTAACCCATCAAGTAGTTTTTGAGCTGAACCAAATAAACTTTTTTTGACAAATCGTCTCAACCATTCTGGCAGTTTATGTAAGCGCCAAAAGGCATGAAGTGATGTAAAGTGAATCAGATAAGCTTGAGTTTCTATTTCATTAATAGGTGATAAAAGACAGTAAATTTTAAAGTCTTTACCGAGGTTAGATACCCAATTTGGATAAATATAACTAACATTTAATGGTTCGGGATGGAGTTGTCGCAAACTAGGAAATAATAATTGAGATATTGACCAGATTTTATCAATTTTGTAGTAGCTTTGAGCTTGATAATAAGCGTCTACTCTTTGGTCATTTTCTGATAGGTTTATTAATTCTGCTCCTGCCCATGCTTGCCAGTTTTGATGTAAATGTCCGTGGTGCATATCCATTAAATTTTCAACTAAATAAGAATAGTGGGCGCGACATTTTATGACTGATACTGTGGCAATATAGTTGAGATGTTCCCACTCAGGAATTGTTAAGGGAGAAGTAACTTTTTCTGGTGATTTATCTCCGGGAAATAGCCAGATAAAACCGTCTAGTTCTTGTACTGGAAAAACACGAATTTTACAACTAGGCAATTTTTGGTTGTTTGCTAAATAAGGCACCTTTGAGCATTCACCACTTGACTTAAATCGCCATCCATGATATTTACACTCTAATTCGCTACCGATCGCACGACCAGAACTTAGTTTAACCAGACGATGAGGACAAAGGTCTTCGAGGGCGTGGACTTTTCCATGTCGATCCCGATAAAGGACGATGGGTTGATGCCAGAGGGTAACGCTCAAAGGCTGGGATTTAACTTCTATACTGCGAGCAACAACATACCAGTGATTTTGGTTAATTCCCAACTTACGGATATCATGGTAATAGTTAATTTTAGGGGAAGACATCGCGATCGCTATTTTATTAATAATAATTAATCACAAATTGTAATAGTTTTACAGGAAAATTTCACAATGATTAATATTCCAGGCTATCAAATTCTTGCCAAAATTTATGAGGGTGCTAATTCTTTAGTTTATCGAGGTAAGCGAGAAGAGGATGACCAGCCTGTTGTCCTCAAGTTGAGTCAAGCAGATTATCCTTTTGAAAAAGAGAAGAATAGGTATACAAGAGAATATGAAATTATCCGGTCTTTAAATATTCCTGGAGTTATTAAAGCTTATAAATTGGAAAAATATCGTAGCAGTATAGTGATGGTTTTAGAAGATTTTGGTGGTGAATCTTTAAAGACATTAATTGCATCCCCAAAATTTACTATCTTGGGCTTTTTAAATGTAGCAATTAAAATTGCTGAAAGTTTAGGAGGAATTCATAGTAATAATATTATTCACAAAGATATCAATCCGTCTAATATAATTTTTAATCCGACTACAGGAGAACTAAAAATAATAGACTTTAGTATTTCTGCTGGAATGACTCGCGAACATCATCAAGTTGAAAATCAAAATTTTTTAGAGGGAAATTTTGCCTACATCTCCCCAGAACAAACTGGTAGGATGAATTCTTCGATAGATTATCGCACAGACTTTTATTCCCTTGGTATAACTTTTTATGAACTATTAACTCAACAGCTTCCTTTTAGAACTACAGATGTGATGGAATTAGTTCATGCTCACATTGCTAAACAGCCTCAACCACCCCATGAAATTAATTCAAAAATTCCTCAAGTTATTTCAAAGATTGTCCTCAAATTATTAGCAAAAACTGCTACAGAAAGATACCAAAGTGCATGGGGTTTGATTGCTGATTTAGATGAATGTTTGAATCAATTAAAAATGACTGGAACAATTGAAGATTTTCCTCTGGGTCGTCAAGATATTTCTGATAAATTTCAAATGCCAGCAAAGTTATATGGAAGGCAGTCAGAGATTGAGGCACTGATGGGAGCATTTGAGCGTGTTAGTAACGGAAAAAAAGAGATGATGCTAATAGCTGGTTATTCTGGTATTGGTAAATCAGCTTTAGTACAAGCAATTTCTCAACCTATTATTCGTCAAGGTGGCTATTTTATTTGGGGAAAATTTGACCAATTTCAACGGAGTATTCCCTACTCTGCAATTGTGAGTGCTTTTTCTGAGTTAGTACAAATTATTTTAAGTGAAAGTCAGGCGAAATTAAATGAATGGCGAAATAAACTTTTAGCTGCTTTTGGTAGTAATGGACAGATTATTATTGATGTAATTCCCGAATTAGAATTGATTGTTGGGCCTCAACCAAAAATCCAAGAATTAGGTCCTAATGAAGCTCAAAATCGCTTTAATATTGTCTTTCACAACTTCATTAATTTGTTTTGCCAACCAGAACATCCGCTAGTGATATTTCTTGATGATTTACAATGGGCAGACTCGGCTACACTCAAGTTAATCAAGTTAATGATGACAGATGAAGAGACAAAGTATCTGTTTTTGATTGGGGCTTATAGAGATAATGAAGTTAATCTCACTCATCCTTTAGAGATGACTTTAAACACTATTCGTTCTCAAGGGGAAGATATTAATTATTCTATGATTAATCAGATTGACTTGACTCCTTTAAAGTTTGAAGATATTACCCAATTAATTGCTGAAACATTGCACAATAATAGAGTTTCAGTACAACCATTAGTAGAATTGGTAGAAAGTAAAACCGGAGGAAATCCCTTTTTTGTGAATGAATTTATGAAAACTTTGTATCAAGAAAATTTACTGCAATTTGATTGCGATTGGATTCGATGGCAGTGGGATATGGAAAAAATTACAGCACTTGATATTACTGATAATGTAGTCGAGTTAATGATTGAAAAATTGCAAAGATTGCCTAAATTAACTCAGAAAGTTTTAAGTTTAGTTGCTTGTGTTGGTAACCGATTTGATTTGAATACCCTATCTTTAATCTATGAAAAGGAATCTTATGCAACTTTTCAAGATTTATTACCAGCAATTCAAGAAGGATTAATTCTGCCTGCTTCCGAGGTAGAAGCAAAAGAGGTAGAATTGAACTTATATCCATTTTTAATCCTTAATTATAAATTTTTACATGACCGAGTACAACAAGCTGCTTATACTTTAATAGACGAATCTCAAAAACAAGCTGTACATCTGAGAATAGGACGTTTATTTTTAGAAAATACTCCCTTTGAATATCGAGTTGAACGAGTTTTTGATTTGGTCGATCATCTGAATGTAGGAATATCTTTAATTACAGATGAATCAGAAAAAATTGAATTAGCAAGACTCAACCTAGAAGCAGGCAAAAAAGCTAAAGATGCAACTGCTTATGTAGCTGCTCAAGAATATATCAAAGCAGGTTTATCTCTATTAAATGAGGATTGCTGGAGGGAATACTATGAATTAACATTTGCCTTACATAAAGCAGGAGCAGTAGCTGAATATTTAAACAGTAACTTCTCAGAAAGTGAAGCATTAATTACATTCATTTTAGAGAAGTCAAAATCCGTTATTGAGAAAACAGAGGTCTATCAACTATTGGTTGTGCAATATACTTTAAGGGGTAAATACAAAGAGGCTATTGCAGCAGGGAAAAAGGCTCTATCATTACTAGATATAGAACTTCCAGAAACAGATTTACAGAGAGTAATTAGTCAAGAATTTGCTAGTGCAAAAGAAAATTTAGGCGACAAAGAAATTTCTGATTTAATTGACGAAGAAGAGATGAAAATCTCTAAATATAAAGTTGGCTTAGAATTGTTAACAAATTTATTAACACCAGCCTATTTAATTAACCCAGAATTATGGATAGTTAGTGTGTTAAAAGGAGTTAATATTTCTCTGAAATATGGTTCTGCTGCTGAGTCATGTCTTTGTTATGCTAACTATGGGATGCTGCTTAATTCTTCTGTTGGAGATGATCGAGCGGCATATCAGTTTGGTCTACTCGCACTCAAGCTAACTGATAAGTGGGAAAACTCTAGACTTAAATCTAAAGCTTATGCAGCATTTGCTAATGCCTTAAGTTTTTGGTTTCAGCATATTAAAGAATCAAATGTAATTAATAATGAAGGGTATCAAGCAGCTTTAGAATCTGGAGACTTAGAATATGCAGGTTATATTTTACATAATACAGCACTCAACTCCCTATTTCAGGGGAAAAACATTACAGAAATACTGGCAGAAGTTACAAGATACTTACAATTTAGTCAAAAAACAAAAAATCAACTTTCAAATGACACATTGATAGGGATTAAGATGATTCTAGGAAATTTAAACATGGAAGAAAAAAAAATGGCTAATATTACCGATAAATCTGAAGAATTTGTTTTTGAAATTGATAAAGATGGTGAAGCAGAGTATCTAGATAATTGTCGGGAACATCAAAATTTTTATTCTCTCTGTATTTATCTGATTCATAAATCCTATGTTTTATATCTGTATGGCAATTTAGATAAAGCACTTGATACTATCTTAGAAGCTCAAAAGCAAATATCATTTATTACAGGAATTTTACCTACTACAGAATTTAATTTTTACTATTCTCTAATTTTAGCTGCCCTTTATCCTAATGTTTCTGAAGCCAAGCAAAAAGAATATTGGCAGCAACTAGAAACAAACCAACAACAAATGAAAAATTGGGCAGATAAATGCGAAGAAAATTTTGAACATAAGTATTTATTAATAGCAGCAGAAATGGCAAAAATTTCTGGGGAAAATACAGAAGCGATAAATTTATACGATCGCGCCATAAACTCCGCTCGTAAAAATGAATTTATCCAATATGAAGCTTTAGGCAATGAATTAGCAGCTAATTACTGGTTTAGTCAAAATAAACCTAAGTATGCAAAAGTTCATTTACATGAAGCTTACTATAGTTATCAAAATTGGGGTGCTACCCAGAAAGTAAAAGAATTAGAGACTCAACATCCAGAATTGCAAGATTTATTAAAAGTTCAAACTAATATAAGTAATATAATCGATCCTCAAACTACAGCATTTTCTAATTCTACTGGCAAGAATAGTGAGTCATTAGATTTAGCCACAGTTATTAAGGCATCTCAAGCAATTTCTCGTGAGATTGTATTGGAGAAATTGCTCTCTAAATTGATGCAAATTCTCATGGAAAATGCCGGGGCAGAAAAAGGCGTTCTTCTATTACTCACAGAAAGTAAACTAATCAATGTAGCCAAAGCAACTATAGATTCTCCAGAAGTAGTAGTTCAAAAGTCTCAAATTCAGGAATGCAAATACTTGCCACTAACAGTCATTAACTATGTGGAGCGAACTCGCCAAGATGTTGTTTTAAGCAATGCTTTTACCAACGATAAATTCACTGCTGACTCTTATATTGCTAAAACAAAACTTAAATCTGTCTTGTCTACTCCTATTATGAATGGTGGTAAACTTATAGGAATTTTATACTTAGAAAATAATTTAATTGCTGGTGCATTTACTCCCGAACGTTTGGAAATATTAAAACTTTTATCATCTCAAGCAGCAGTTTCCTTAGAAAATGCAATTTTGTACACATCTGTAGAACAGAAAGTACAAGAAAGAACTCAAGAATTGAATGAAAAAAATCTGCGAATAGAGCAAACTCTACAGCAACTACAGCGGACTCAATCTCAGCTAATTCAAAGTGAGAAAATGTCGAGTTTAGGGCAGTTAGTAGCAGGAGTTGCCCATGAAATTAATAATCCTGTGGGCTTTATTTATGGCAATCTTTCTCCAGCCAGGGAATATGTTTCTGACTTACTAAATTTGATTGATTTATATCAGGAAAACTATCCAGATCCTGTACCAGAAATTCAAGAGGAAATTGAAGCGATCGAGTTAGATTTTCTGGTGGAAGATTTACAAAAACTTTTGAATTCGATGAAAGTAGGTACAGAACGCATTCGAGATATTGTCATATCCCTACGAAACTTCTCCCGCCTAGATGAAGCAGAAATGAAACCTGTTAATCCCCACGAAGGTATTGATAGTACACTACTAATTTTAGATACTCGAATTAAAGAAAAAGCAGATAGACGTGAAATTGAGATAGTCAAAAACTATGGTAAATTGCCAGAAGTTATTTGTTATGTTTCCCAAATGAATCAGGTATTTATGAATCTACTTACTAATGCCATTGATGTTTTAAAACCTCTGCGAAATAAACAACAAGAATTTGACCGTAAACCAACTATTATAATTTCTACTCAAGTGACAGAGTTAAACACTGTAAAAATTAAAGTTAGTGATAATGGTAGTGGTATTAATTCTGAAACATTATCTAAAATATTTGACCCATTTTTTACAACCAAAGCAGTAGGTAGTGGTACAGGATTGGGATTATCAATTAGCTACTCAATTGTAGTAGAAAAACATGGTGGTAAATTAACCTGTATTTCTGAAGTGGGAAAAGGTACAGAGTTTATTATTGAAATTCCTATTAAACCAACAACTGGTATTTACAGCTAAAGGTATCTTCCCAATTTGGACAAGAATAATTAGTCTCAAAATCTTTACGACTGTGGGGGAGTAAATGCAACTTTAGGTGAGCAAAAGCTTCTTGAATATTGTCAGAAACTTTCCCAAGCAATAGGTTATATCATGTCTCTCTAAATACCCACAATAAAAGCTGTCAGAGAGTAGGGAGTAGGAGGAAATTTTCGAGATTCTTTTGAGACACACGGATAGCATTTTTATTACGTTTAGTTAATGAGACTTGATATTAGATACGAAACTTGCTTTTGAACCCAGAAAAGCGATCGCCTTTGACCAGTCAGCGGTTGCAATTGGTTTAATTTTAATAGTAATTTTAATTTTAATAGTAATATTCTAGAGAGGTTCTTTGTAAACATCAAAGTAGGGATTAACCGAACCCCTAATCTTGGCAATAATTTCACCATTATTAATCCGATACTCTTTAATTTTACCATTGCGGGTGTAAGAACGTCCTCGTCCCAAACGATTTGAATCAGTGAAGTTTTATAGTGCCCCTATAAAACTTTTTCCCCACCAAGTTTTGCTAAAATTTGCCATATTAACTCCTCGTTTTTTTGAAGAATTCCTTTGTTGCTATAATATCTAAAAACAGTTCAGATTGACATAAATTATTACTAATTCACTCTTGAAAGCTGCTATACTAATCCTAAATGAGCGGCTAATTCAGCACCATAGGAATTTTGGTCTTGTCTGAAGCATATTGCAATATATCCAATATTTAATATATCAATAGTACAGTTTCTGAAATGAAAATCATAAAAGACATTTTACATGACATAAAAAAAGGCGAAAATATAGATGGATATTTGGCTTTAGTTCTAGGATTAATTTGTTCATTTATAGGAATCTTTGATGTCTCATCAGATTATGTTTTTACAGCTATTTCCACGGTGCTAACTTTCTTGGCATTAGGAATTTTGATTGATAGAAAAAATACTCAAAAAGTATCGAAACTGTTGGAAAGTTTAACTATAAAACAAAATGATATTTTGGCCCAGAGGGATAAAGCTTTTTTTTATAATTATATTTTTAAATCTATTCGTAATGCACAAGAAGAGATTTGTATGCTTGTTCGCTCTGGAAGTACATTAAAATCTTTTGAGCTGGAGATTCAAGGAGCTATCAGGAGAAATTGTAAAGTACGCATTATTTTGTGTGCTAGAAATCAAGAAACAATTAATTCAATGGCTTTGAGAGGTTATAAGATGAGAAATACAAATGATATAGTTAGTGAGATAAACAATTCTATTAGTCACTTAAAAACCTTAAAATAAAAAATAAATCAGTCTCAAATACATCTTTTAGAAATACGAGAAATAAAATACGTACCTTCTATTAATCTTTCCATTTCCGATCCAGAATCAATTGATGGTAAACTATTTGCTTTATTAGTTTCTTTTCGTTCTCAGTCTCGTTCTGGTCCTAGCATATTATTGGATAAAAAAGATGATATTAGCCTATTTAATTATTTTAAACAGGAATTTGATAATTACTGGAAGGAAGCAAATGAAATTATAGAATTAAAATAATTTATTTTCAGGACTTATACAAATTATATAGCAGTTTTCATGATTCATAGAATACAGAAATCTTGGTTTAAAGGCAGAAGGCAGAGGGCAGAAGTTTTGTAGTCTACCTTTGTGAAAACCGCTATATTAATTTATATCACCATCTGTTTATTCAAAACAATCAATTTTTTGAAACTTTCATTATCCAACTCTGTCAGCCAAGATTCATCAGAACCTACAATCGCATTTTCCACCTTTTTCTTATCCTAAATTATCTGGTCAATACCCTCCTCTAAAGTACCCAATGCCACAAATTTATGAACAAAAATATTCTTCTTTTGACCAATTCTAAAAGCTGGGTCAGTAGCTTGGTCTTCCACTACCGGATTCCACCAACGGTCAAAATGAGAAACATGATTTGCCTTAGTTAAAGTAATTCCCACACCTCCGGCTTTTCAAGACAAAATAAATACAGAAGGCTCTGTAGGCTCTGTTTCCGAGTCTTGAAATTCCGTAATCATCCGTTCCCGTTTCTGTCGAACTGTGCCTCCGTGCAAGTAATAATAATTGTCATAAAAATACTTTTTTAAATAAGATTGTAATGCTTTACCAATTTCAGTAAGTTGAGTAAAAATAAACAAACTATCTCCCTCAGAAATAACTTCCTCACTCATCTCGCCCAGAAATTAAAACGTCTGGGAACGTTCCGGCGTAAAATCACTCTTATCCTGTAAAAATTGGCATGGATGATGACAAAATTGTTTGAGTTTCATCAAGGTTAATAACATCAATCCCTTGCGTTGAATTCCCTCAGTATTTTCCAACTGTTCAATCACATCTTTAACAGTGGTTTTATAGAGAGAAGCCTGTTCCTTAGTCAAATTACAATACTGTTTATGTTCAATTTTGTCAGGTAAATCCTTCATAATTTCCTTGTCAGTTTTAATTCGTCCCGTGGCGCAGCCAAGCAGAGGCTTTAAACCTTAATTATTTAATTGATAATTATTAATTATTCGGTAATGTCTGTTCTTTTGAACGTTATTTTTTCCAGCTTTCAAGGATAGTATTACTTTTTCACAAGTGTAGGCAAAATTATTTATTAGACGTTAGGTGTAAGGTGCGTTGCAACGCTACAGGTGAATTTCCTGGGTAAGTCCTATTTTTGTTGGGTTTATCCTGCGGATAAGCTGCGCTAACGATTCTTAAACTCAACCTAGACTAAGTAACTGAGGTACAGTCTTAAATCTTAAGTCTCCCTTTTTAAAGGAGATTTAGGCGGATCTATTTTTACCTCACGTTTACTACGAAATGCTATATTTGAAAATTCTATCTACTACCTACCACCACGAAAAACTCACGACTTTAAATAGGATTTATATATATCCGATTTTAAATCTTTAAAACCGGATATTAAAGTATCAAATCTTGAGAATACCCTCTGGATTTACTGATAATAACTTCCGCCTTTGTAAACCCTCTCGCTCAATAATTTCATTAGCTGCCAATAACCCACTACTAACAGCTCTTTCCATTAAACCACAGGGAAAAGGCATCTTCACCCAATCGCCAGCAAACATTAAATTAGATACACCACTGTTAGTTTCTGGACGTTCTGCATAACTGCCTGGTGGATAGCCCGAAAAGTTTTTCTGGTTGACTAATTCCCGATGCAAAATATTAGCATTTTTTAATTTTGGCACAACTTCATATAATTCCTGCTCAAAAGTTGTAAGTAAAATTTCTTGAGTGGGAAACTGTTTTTCTTTGTAACAATAAGAATGTAACTCTACCACGCTTCCACCTGTTTTTTCATGCCATTTGATAAATTGTTCTTGAATTCTATGATACAGAGTGATACTATCAGTTAATTCATAGCCAGATAGGGAAGCAAAATTGCTATGTTTCCAATCAAAATCTTGGTCAAACCAAAAACGACAGACAGCAAATGGATCGGCAATCTTTAGTTTTTCTACTTGATTTTGTACCTGTTTATTTACATCTCCAACCATCACATTAAATAAAGTTTGAATTCCCGGAACATCAGTGGCAAAAATATAATAGTCTGCCTGAATTTCTGTAGGGATAATTTCTGAATTATTTCTTGGTGCTGCAGCAACTAATTGCACTTTATTTTCCTGATGTTGAGTGATTTTGTAGCGTGATAAATTTCGCTTCGCCGGACCTGCTAATACTTTTCCTTTACTATCATAAACTGCACCATGACAAGGACAGTGAAATTTTCCATCATCTGCCAGTGCAACAGTACAACCTTGATGAGTACAAGTCAGAGAAATAGCTTCATCTGAACCAGGTGCAGTAGCAAATAGGCTATCGCTTGCCCCAAAATAATCAAGTTGCTGTTGATTTATTGCCAAATTTCTTTCTACCCAAAAAGGAATTTTACTTTCAACATCTCCTTGCTGATAACTAATGGAATCAATCCTACCTTCGTTCCAATTAATCTTACTAATCCCAATATCAGTAAAAATTTTCCCACCCTTACTTTCAATTTCTTTAGCAATAGGTTGCACCAAACTCGTACCCATATCTTCTCTTGTCCCATTAAATGCTAAACCTTCTGGATTACCAAAAAAATAGAAGTGGAAAAACTGCATTAATTCAGCTACACTCAACCTATCTGGAGCATTTAAACTTGATTTAGCAAAAGGTAAAAAATACAAATCATACAACCCTTGAGGAAAATCATTTTTCACCCATTCAGCTACTGATAAATTGTCTAGTATTTGATAACTTTTTTCTGCTTGGAAGCCACCAATTGCTCGAAATACTTGCCAATGTTTAGGCTTGGCTAAATTAATTCCCCATTTTAATCTATTGGGAGAAGAAATTGCTAAATCTACTATATTCCAAGGAAAAGCAGAACTACTAGGACGAAATACTTCTGGGTCGTATTTGTCTTCTCTAAAGACCACAGAATAAAATTCTAATGACTTAAAATTATCGCCGATATTCAGTTCTTCTACTAAACTATTCAGATTGTAATATTGAGGAAAAAAACCATGAAAACCATGTTCCATCATAAAATTTTCTTCCCCCACCTGAACAGACCAACTAGCAACTTTTCCTCCCATTTGAGGAGATTTTTCTAATAAATTAACCGTAAAACCTCGCAGGCTAAGTTCATAAGCACAAGCTAATCCTGCTAACCCAGCACCAACTATTACCACACTTTTAGATTTGTTTAAATATCGTGGTAAATCCAAACTATCTTGTTGGAAAATTGTCGGTTGAGGTTTTGAGAATCGAGTATACCCTAGTAACCCAGTGGCGGTTCCAATAGTTAGTAATTTGAGTATAGTTCGTCGTGAAATAGGTTGAAATGATGTTAAGTTAGTTAATTGACTCATTAGCAACAGCTTAATTTATGATTGACTATCTACTTCAGATAATACAAGCTTTTTTATCTTGATGTCGAGGTAATCATTTGTGAGTTGAATGTATATTTATTATATCGATATTTAGAGATTTTCCTAGATAGCTAATATTGATTAATTTCAAATTAATTAATATTAAAATTAGATAAAATTTAAGCTCTTTTCCAAATTAATGTCTTAAAATACTTTGTCTAAATATATATGTTATACCAAGTGCGATAAATATTTGCTACAAATAAATAGGTTATTTCTTAGAAGTCACCGACTCAGCAATTTATAGCTTTGATACCGTTCATTAGGTCGGAATTTATCTTTTCAGTCCAAGGGATATCTCTTATAAAGTCTTTTAATTGCTCAAATTATTTGAACACATTATTTTTCCACGCTTGGTATTAGGCTAAAACCGTTTTACTTATTAATCAAAATTCAAAACTTAAAAACTAATTACAGTAGGTTGCCCTAAGTAATTGGTAAAATGGAATAGGAATTTGAGATTGCTTTCGCTCCAGAATGCTCCGCAAACGCCAATCGCAAATTCAACACTCCGTTCCATTTGCTATCGTAAAGTATGACATTAGCGTAGCTCCTCCTGCGGAGACACGGAAAAAATCGTTTGCGGTAGCATTCCCATAGGAAAGCTATGGGAAGCGCAAAAACCCTTCGGAGATAATTATATTTAATTACACTTATTTATACCAAGCGCTATCGATGTTTGCTACAAATAAATAGGTTATTTATTATGTGTCACTACAGCAGTCAGAATGAATGGCTTCAATATCATTTTTTAGGTTGTAAATTATCATCTTTTTTGTCAAAGATACTTTTCATGTACCTGTCTTTTAAGCACACTTATTATTTGTAACATTCTTTTTTAAAAATGATATTACTTAATTAACTCTCCGATTTAATTTATTCAGTTTTTCCAAAAAATAACCTTCTCGATATCCCCCCAATTGTCTAGCAAGTTCCAAACCTTTTTGAAAAGATGACATAGCCAAAGGATAAGCTTGTAATTGTGAATAAACTTGCCCCATGCGGTCGTAAGTTTCCATCATCCCATACACATTAACAAATTGTTGATCCATCAGTAACTGCACCTTATATATCTCAATTGCAGCCTGTTTTTGATCCTGAGAAACATAAAGTTTTGCCAAATTTCCTAAAGCATCACTAGCACTATAAAACTGTTGAATTGACTGAGCAATACTATAAGCTTCCTGATAGTATTGACTAGCAAGATTGAGTCTACCAAGTTCCTCATAATCTGAAGCAATTGAAATTTTTATTTCGGGAATTTCTGCTGAACTTTGCAAATTTTGATAAAAATCTACTAATCTTTCTTTAGCTGTAATTGCTTGTAGAGATTTCCCCGCTTGATTGTAAATAAAAGCTAATTGCCGGAGAGTATCTGCTTTGCTAGAAGAGGCGGTTACAGGAGGATTTGTTATTTCCTGATTAGCAGATGTTTCTAAATCACTCTGCTGCTGAATTTCTAATAATTCTTCATAAGCGATCGCTGCATTATCATAATCCAACCAATTCAAATAAATATCACCTATTGCTGTCAACCCTTGCTTAAGCGTAGTTACATCCTGCCTTTCTCTTGCCTGAGCAACAACTTTTTGGTATGCTTGAATAGCTTGGTCTTTTGCCCGTGCTGCACGAAATGTTGAACCAAGTCCTTGCAGCAATTCCATATTAACAGGTTGTTCGGATTCAATTTGTGGCTCTAGTTTTTCCAGTCGTTTTGTAATCCATTGTACTTGCAATTTCTGACTATTATTCCATGCTATTTCCACCACTCTTTCTAAAGCTGCTAACTCTTCTGCTTTACCAAGATAACGTCGCAAACGGAGTTCCCGGTTCCATGTATCAAAAGCCTTGATAGTTTCTCCTGCTGCTAGCAATGCTGTCGCTTCAGCGTTAAGTATGTCAAGTTCGCGAGCAAGTTGTTCTCGTTTTTCACCACTGACAGTTCCAGTTTCCGGAGGTGATGGCAATAATGGATCGGGTTGAGTGCTTTCTAGAGGGTTAGGGGAAAATTGATTCGGAGCTTGCAATTCCTCCTCTGTGTCTGTTTGACGTTGAACAATATATCTATCTATAGAATTTGTACGGGTAGAAAATTCAGCAGTTTTTGCCCAACATGGGGTAGACAAGTAAAGGAAAAAAAGGCTACCAGTGAAGGCCATACCTTGAATTCTTAGGATTTGAGCAATGGAGTTTTGCATTTTAACTAGACCGTCAACGGTTAAACTACAAGGTATAGATTATAGTTCAATTTAAGTATAACTGAGGCGTAATTACTGCTGATGGAGTCAACTTAGCAATTTCAAATTATAGCAACATCGGAATTATGACACATATATATCCATTTAAGACCCCGATCTTAAGGGCGGGGTTTAAAATAGGAGAAGTTAATTGACAGAGGTATAGATGTTTACTAATTTTAGCACTAGAAGGTGGCGCGATATGACTAACACCGCGCTGCGCGATCGCCTATTTCGCCTATTAACCGTCGCAATTATCATTTTGATTTTCTTAACTTCCTGTGGCGACAGTCGGATGAGATCGCAGGATCGGATATTCTTAGATTTGTCTTTAGATTTTCTGGGTGAGTATCAACTGACAAATAGCACTTTTGAAAATAAACCTGTTGGAGGTATTTCGGCAATCATTTACGATATCAATAGTCTCAGCAGCGATACATCGGGATTTCATTTCTTAGCTGTTTCTGATGACTCTGGTGAATATGCACCTGCTCGGTTTTATCATTTAAAATTTGATTTGAATACAGCAGACTCAGAAATTATAAGTATTAAAGAGATTTCTGTTGAAAAACAGACTTTCCTCAAAAATGAAGATGGTGAACTTTTTCCCGAAGATGCTATTTTTGCCGAAGGTATTAGCTTGTCTCCCAGAGAAACAGTCTTTATTGCTAGCGCTGGCAAAATAGATAAAAATGTCTTGCCATTTGTGGGAGAGTTTGAGCTGAAAACAGGAAAATTACTTAGAAAATTGCCCCTACCAGAACAATACCTTCCCGATGAAAGTGATAGCGAACAGTTGCGGGGAGTGCAGAGCGGGTTAGGTTTTGATACCTTGACCCTTGATCCAGAAAGTTTCAGTCCTGGTGGTTTCGATCCGTTTCGGTTGTTTACAGCAGTTGAATCTCCTCTAGAGCAAGACCGCGATCGAGATGGGGATGTGAAGTTACGAATGTTGCATTATGTAATTGCCGATCAGAGTTCGTTTCTGGTGTCGGAAAATCTGTATCCATTGGAGTCGATGTCAGAAGCAGGGGTCAGAAATGGTTTGACTGAGTTGGTAGCGTTGGGTAAAGGTGGTTATTTTCTGAGTTTGGAACGTTCTGTCGGAGACTCTGGTTATAGCGATCGGATTTTTCAGGTGTTTACAGGAGATGCTACCGATACTTCGAGAATAGCGAGTTTGAGTGGCGACTTACAGAAGGTACAACCAATGAGGAAAAAATTATTGCTTGATTTTGAGGATATTGGTATTACGGCTGGAAATTTAGAGGGTATGAGTTTGGGGCCGCGTTTGCCAGACGGTTCTCAAAGCCTTCTTGTTGTTAATGATAATAATTTTAATGGAGAGGTAGGAACGCGGTTTTTGTTATTTCGGTTGCAGGCTAGTTAATCTTAGATT
>JBARXI010000642.1:0-4609 GCA_049647275.1 Microcoleaceae cyanobacterium | reverse complement strand
AACACCGGAGCTGGGAACAGGGAACAGAGAAGAAGAAAAAACGTATTATATGAATATAATAATTGCCATATTCTATACTTTTAAGGAACACCTCAATTCTCACAACTGATTCCTGATTGCTATATTAAATTGTGATATTGAATGTGTCATTGCGAGGGGGAGTTTTAGCATAACGTTAATACTCACACGCCGGAAGCCCCGAAGCAATCTCCTAACTAACATCACCACCAGAGATTGCTTCGGGGAGTTACTCGTCAAGCACAAGGCTATTTCAATTATCCTCCCGTTCTACTAAACTTACCTAAACTTACCCAAACGAGATTTGAGCTTTAGAGTTAGCTTCCTGTTTCATTGAGAATCACCGACCGCAGTCTGTCACCTTATTCTCTCCACAGGCTTGAAATCGGTGGGAACTCCACCTACTGATACACATAGTTTTCCAGGTTGACAGCAGCATTAAAGTCTCTGTCTGCACAGAAGCCACAGTTATTACATTCATAAGTTCTCAAATGTAACGGCATCTTTTGTTGATGTCCACAGTTTGAACATAACTTAGAACTAGGATAAAATCTATCAGCTATGACTAATTCACTGCCATACCATTCACACTTGTATATAAGCTGACGCTTAAACTCATAAAAACCACAATCTGCTATCGCACTTGTGATTGCTTTCCTGACGGAATGCTACGCAAACGCTATCGCTCGCAACGCTGCGCGGTTTATGGTTTTTGAGCATTCCACTAACATTCAAATCCTCAATTACTATGGTGCTGTGGTTTTTAGCTAACCAGGTCGTGAGTTGATGAAGTGCATCTGCTCTGATATCAGCGACTTTTTTGTGAACTATGGAAAGTTTTTTTACTGCTTTGAGTCTGTTTTTAGAACCAATAACTTTTTTACTGACTGCACGTTGATGACGAACTAATTGTTTTTTGGCTTGACTGTAGGCTTTGACATTAGCAAATTTAGTTCCATCGGAACAAGTCGCTAAAGTATTTATGCCAATATCTACCCCAATAGTTTTTCGCTCTTTTTCTGTTGCATAGGGTTCAAAATCGTACTTAAAACTTATGTACCAACTATCTGCACGTTTCGATATTCTCACATTTTTTACTGGCACAGAAGGTAAGATTTCATAAGTTTTTACTACTCCTATTCTGGGTAATTGTATGTAGTTTCCTTGGAAAATATTAATACTACCTTCTAAATAAAAACAGTCTTTTCTGCCTTTTTTCTTAAAGGCCGGAAATCCACGTTGAGGAATAGTTAGAAAGTTTTTAAATGCCCTCTCTAAATCTCTTAAGGCTTGTTGATGGGCACATTTAGATACCTCATAATACCAGGGATTAATTAATTTGACTTCAGCTACTAAACGTTTGTGCAAAGTAATTGTACTGGGACGTTTCTTGGTTTGTTCGTATTCACTAATACAAGTTGCTAACCCCCAGTTATAAGCATGACGAGCAACACCTGCGTGTTTAGCAAGTATTGTTTTTTGCTGATTGTTAAGTTTTAACTTAGTTTTAAAGCTTCGATGCAACATTTTTTAGTTCTTGAACAATTTGCTTGTTTTTGTGGCTCCTCGAACCATATAATCTAGCTGAAAATACTGTAATTATTTCCAACACATCATTAGCTAAATCTTCTTCAAAAGTTGAGTCTTCCGTTTGCGTAGCATTCCGTAGGAAACGATTAATTATGACTACTTCTACTCCAAATTGTTCACAAAGCGAGAATATTAATTCAGCACCAAACCTTAGTAATCTATCCTTATGGGATAATACCAAACGTTCAACTTGATAAGTAGTTATTAACTTAAGTAGCTTAAATTTTGCCTTTTTTTCGGTAATTCATACCAGAGCCTAAGTCAGAAATTATTTCGTAGCTCCAACCATGGTTTATACAATAAACTTCTAACATCATAATTTGGCGTTCTAGGTCTGTTTTCTGGTCGCGACTACTGACTCTGGCATAAGCAATAGTAAGACTCGCATCACTTTTATGGTTAAGTAAGTCACTTACTTGATAACGGCGATGCCCACCAACTGTGCGTTCAGAAATAATCTTGCCCTCTGTTTCCCATCTACGAAGCGTGTTTGTACTCACTCCCAATAAATCGGCAGCCTCTTGTATACTTAATAAATTACTCATACCGCTACAATATCGCTATATATGTCTAAGTTTAAATAAGTATAGTTAATTTTTATTTAACTGTCAAGTCCCCTGGCAATGACAATTGTTTCGGGGTAAAAAAAAGGCAATTTAATTTATAAATGCTTTGCGTAACTCTTGTAAATGTCACTCAAAAAATTTTCCCCAGGCAACGGCAACTGTTGCAACTGACTATTAACCCAATTTGCTGCTGCCAACCCAGAAGCAAAAGCACCCTCAATATTATTTCCGCCACACCAGTCACCTGCACCCACTAATGGCAAAGGCAATTCTGTAGTCAAACAAGAAACAGCCAAAGGTTGACGACAAAAAGCATAACGCCATCGATGCACTTGTAACCATTCTGGAGCATTTAACCACGGCATTAACTGTTGTGCTGTATGCTCAAGTAATTGTCGCCCGACTGGTTGTAAGTCTGTTGTATCCAGGTGAGTGGTGGCAAACTTGGCACTGCTTTGAATCACAAATACAGGTTGAGTCGGATGAGGGCGTTTGCTGCTGTCAATACCTACCCAGGCAAGATAGTCATCATTCGGAAAAGCGATCGCCTGCCATTGCGGTAAACTTTCCTGTAGCCCTTGAGAATATCCTGCCATCACTGTAATACAAGGATCATATTCGACAAAACCCCAACGTTGGATAAATTCTGACGGTATTTCGGCAACAGGTTTTTCTAAAATCATTAAAGCTTGGGGAGCAGGAATAGCTAAAACCACAGCTTTTGACTTCACTATCTCCCCTAGGTCTCCCCCCTTCCGAAGGGGGGATGGGGGGGATACATCATTTGTAATTTCCAGTGTCAAACACCAATTTTTTTCTGCCGTCGGCTCCATAGTTTGCACTCGCCGACTAAACCAAATATCTAAACCTTCGGCAAGAAATTTACCCACCGAGTTCATTCCGTGGGGCGCAATATAACAGCGTTTGGCAATGGGAAATAACTGCCCCTTGGGTTGAGTTAGTTCATAAATCTTATCAGTCCAAAGTTGGAGTATTTCCTCCGAAGCGGGGCCATTTTTTTTACTTTCTAAAAAATTAATTAATTGTGGCAAAAATTTACCTGTAGGTTCGAGATACCGTACCCCATGATCCGCACGAGTGCCCGATACTCGGCGAGTTGCTATCCTCCCCCCCACTCCCCTAGACTTTTCCAATACCAGCACCGAATAACCAGCCTGCTGCAATTGTTGAGCGCAGACCAAACCAGCCATACCAGCACCAATAACAGTAATATCAAATTGTTGGGTTGCCATAATAATTTTCCAGATAACAATAAATAGCCATGTTATAATAATTCGGCACTCAACCTTAAATTTGGTAATTTGCCTCTCAAACTAGAGTAAAATAAAAAGTTATGCTTTATGGGCGAGGAAAAGTAAGTTGGATGAACTAAGAGCAGCATTAGAATTAGCAACAGAAGAGGAGTTACAACAGTTAACAGAACTTTTGTTTGGTCGCGGAATCAATCCTTTAGATTATTTCCAGACTCCTCTGGCAATAGATATACAAAGTCGCGATCGCGATGCCTGGCTAGATGCGCTAGACCAGAGATTTCGTTATCTGGCAGCAGATGGCATGACGGTATTACGAGGGCGCACTCAACAAGTAACTTATCGGCAAGCTTTGATTAGGGTTTGTAGTTATCTGAAAATTCCCTATTCTCAAAAGCTTTCAACGACAGATTTAGAAGCTGAGGTGTTTCTCCATGTTTTAGGTGGGGCTTGGAAACGTTTACCAAAATCAGAGCAAGAAGTCTTAACGTTAAATATACAGAGATCGCTGGCTGAGTCAAATTTGCCTAAACCATTACCAATATCAATCCAAAAAAATCCATTAAGTTTACTATTTAAGGGTGGCAGTGCTTTGGCGGTCAGTTCGATTTTGAAACCGATTTTACTGAAACAGTTAGCCCGTCAGTTTGCGATTCATTTTGCTAAATATGAAGTGGCAAAAGCAGCATTAGTTAGAGGTGGGGCAACAGCAGCAGCTCAGTTTCAAAGTCACATAACTATGCAAATGGCTAATCGAGGTATGGCAGTTAGTGCAGCCCGTTACGGTGCAGCACGGACAGCTTTGGGATTTTTGGGCCCCATGTTATGGACTTGGTTTTTAGCCGATTTGGGTTGGAGAGCGATCGCTACAAATTACGGTCGCGTTATCCCTGCGATTTTTGTCTTGGCGCAAATTCGTTTGTTGAATTAGGAGGAAGGTTGTAGGTGGTAGGTGGTAGGTGATAGGTTGTAGGTTGTAGGTTGTAGGTTTTAGGTTTTAGGTGGTAGGTGGTAGGTTTTAGGTTGTAGGTTGTAGGTTGTAGGTTGTAGGTTTTAGGTTTTAGGTGGTAGGTTTTAGGTGGTAGGTGGTAGGTTTTAGGTTGTAGGTTGTAGGTTTTAGGTTTTAGGTGGTAGGTTTTAGGTGGTAGGTGGTAGGTTTTAGGT
>JBARXI010000641.1:0-4830 GCA_049647275.1 Microcoleaceae cyanobacterium | reverse complement strand
ATATTATGGATTTACATGGTAATTCTCTCTCTTGGTGCGCATTCCCTCTCTTGGTCAGCATTCCCTTGCGACGTCGTCGCGGGGTCTGACCGCTTGCGACTGTCGTCGTCGCGGGGTCGCACCGCTCTTAAAAGAAACGACACCCGATGGAGAAGTTGATGAAAATGTTTTTGATATTCAACAAGGTGTGGCAATTTTAATTGCGGTGAGAGAAAAAAGTGAACCTGATGCTTTTTCTGTGGTTTATAAAAAGAGAGATGGTGTGAAATTGCCTGCGGATGTTTTTTATTTTGATTTATGGGGAAAAAGAGAGAATAAATATAAATTTTTAGAGGCAGTTAATTTTGATGATATTGACTGGATAAAGTTACAACCTTCTCAACCTAATTTCTTCTTTTCTCCTAAAGACTTTGATTTGAGTGAAGAATATAATCAAGGGTGGAGTGTTATAGATATTTTTCCTGTTAATTCTACAGGAGTTAAAACTCACAGAGATAATTTTGTTATAGATTTTGATAGAGATGTACTTATCAAGCGAATCCAAGATTTTCGAGATTTAACAATAACTGATGAACAACTATCTAATAGATATAACCTTAAAGATACTCGTGATTGGAAAATTACTATAAAAAGAAAGTCATTAGCTAATAACCTAAATTGGCAAACTTACTTAACTACTTGTTTATATCGTCCTTTTGATTCAAGATTCTATTATCATCATCAAGACGTGGTGGAACTTCCGAGAAACGAAGTAATGATAAATATGGTTAAATCAGAAAATATAGGATTAATTATCAATAAACAGGTTAAAATTGATTACAATCATGTATTTGTTAGTAATCAAGTAGTAGATTTTCATGCTTTAGAAACTGCAAATGCAAGTTTATACTTATTACCTCTCTACATCTACCCAGACATAGAAAACGGGCAAACAAATTTATTTGAGGAAAAAACAGCCAACTTATCCCCAAAATTTTTAACTGCCATCCAAGAAAAATTAGGATATATCCCCACACCAGAAAATATATTTTATTATGCTTATGCCATATTTCATTCCTCCACTTATCAAGAAAGATACGCCGAATTTTTAAAGATAGACTTTCCGCGTCTTCCCCTCACAAGCAATAATCAATTATTCCAACAATTAACAACTAAAGGCGAAGCATTAGTTAATCTACATTTACTCAAAAATTTATCAGTTTTCCATCCAGAAGAAAAAAACACTATTGATTATCAAGGGGATGGCAAAAATCTAGTCAAAGAAATAAGATATGACGAGAGAAACGAAAAAATATGGATTAACAAAAATTGTTATTTCACAGGAGTCAGTCAAAAAGTATGGGAATTTAAAATCGGCAGTTATCAAGTTTTAGATAAATGGCTTAAAGACAGAAAAAAAGCTAACCGGGAATTATCGGATGAAGAGATTAACCACTATCAAAAAATCATTCTTGCTCTGAGAGAAACCAGAAAAATTCTGACAGAAATAGATAAAATTATTCCGAGCTTTCCCCTCGAATAGTCAGACAGAAAAACCGAGGATTAAAAATTCATTTATCTATATTTGACACTCTCACCGTTATAATCTTTGATTATAATGAGAGATTCTTGTTTTACAGATTCTTAACTAGGTAACAAATCAAACAGGTTGAGCTGTACCCCCGCCAGACCATCTCCACAAGCTTTCTCTTTAACCGCGTGCCCCACGGCTATTAAACCTCTATTTCTGATGACTTTTGCAGCAGCTATATCACGATTTATTTGATATCCGCAGTTGCTACAATTGTGATTTCTCTGTGAGAGTTTTTTCTTGTTTCTCTGCCCACATTTAGGACATTCTTGAGAGGTATAATTCTTATCAACTTTGGCATAATACTTGCCTCTTTTCCAGCAGATATAAGGAAGTATTTCATTGATAAATTGACCTATGCCAGAATCTAAAGACTGTTTTCTGATAATGCCTCTAGACCAAGACTTAAAGTTAATATCTTCAACAAAAATATTATCTGTTAAATCGCAAAGTTGATGTGCTAGTTTGAAATGCCAATCTCGTCTAGTATTAGCTATTTTTTCATGTAATCTAGCTATTGTATTCTGAATTTTTAACCAATTATTTGAACCTATTTTTTTCTTCTTAAGCCTTCTTTGCAGCAATTATAGGGGGCGTTTTGCTCCGCAACATGTAAAGCGGAAGCTCTACGTTAGCAAATGGCCATTCGCCCCTACCGCAGTTTACTTAATAAAAACTTAGGAGACTTGATTAATTTTCCAGTTGAAGTGGCTACAAAACTTTCTATACCTGCATCTATTCCTAATGACTTTTTACCTACTGGATTATCTGGAGCTGACTCTGATGAAGTAAAAGTAATCATCAAATAATAACCAGTTGCTTTTTTAACTATCCTAGCTTGTTTAGCTTGAAAACCATCTGGATATTGTCTACTTTGTCTAATTTTTATCCAACCTAGTTGAGGTAGTTTAACTCTATTATTGCCTAAGCAATTCTTGAGCATTGCAGGAAAGATAAAACTTCTCAACTTTTTCTTGAATCTAGGGAAGCCTTTGCTCAGAGATTTCATCTCAGAAAAAGCTCTATCTAAGGTTTTTAAAGTTTGTTGTAAAGCTTGAGCATTAACTGACTTTAATCTAGGGTTAGTATTCTTAGCTATTGCCCACGTTTTTAGCTTGATAATTATAATTAGGGTAAGGAGTATCAGCAGGGATAATATATTCAGAAACAATTGAACAACTATTAATTGGTGACTTTCTTCAATTTAGCCAGTCTTTACGCTCTCTTAAGCCATAGTTATACACGCTTTTACAGACATCAAGAATATGATTAATATTAGCTTCCTGTTGCTTGTTGGGCTTAAGTTTGTACTGGTAAGTAAAAGTAATCATTGACAATTTATTACTCTGATATTTTATTGTAGATTTAGTAACTTGCCAATAGTTAGAAGAAATAATTTAATGGTAAGATTAACGGATGATGAAAAGTCTAGACTAGAATATTATGCAAGAGTAATGCAAGTATCAATGTCGGAAGTAATTCAAGACTATTGTAAAAACCTGCTAAAGCTACCTAAAAATAAGAATTCGCTACCGCTAAATTAATTTTTAAGTCGCAATTCATCTCCCGCTAAATCGAAGATTATAACGGGAGTCCTCTTGCAACATTTTCAGATAGGCGAAGTATTCTAACCAATGGCGATCGGGTTGACCACCCTGCATCACTAATCGACTTAGCTAATTTCCGATTCTTTACCATGCCCTGAATATTAAGTCTATAAAAATAACTATTTACCTAGTCTATATATCTAAATAGTATAAAATTATTAAATTAGAGTCAAGCCTAAAAAAAATTAATCCCCCATGGAAAATAATCAACAAATAGAATCTTGGGTCGATCTTCGCAAATACAATCAATCTGGATATGACCGAGGTAAACCAGGGTGGTTTGTACTATTTTGGTGGTTTGTACAAGCAGTTACTTTTCCCTTGACCCCTCAACCTTTGTATGGTTTGAGACGACTAATATTACGATTATTTGGTGCCCATGTAGGTAAAGGAGTTATTATCCGCCCCACTGCCAGATTTACTTATCCTTGGAAAATAGCGATCGGCGATTATAGCTGGATAGGAGATGACGTAGTTCTATACAGTCTTGACCGGATAGAAATAGGTCAACATTGCGTTATTTCTCAGAAAAGTTATCTCTGTACTGGCACCCACGATATACAAGACCCAACATTTGCTTTGAAGACAGGGAGTATTACTATTGGTAACGGTGCGTGGATAGCTGCAGATTGTTTTATCAGTCCAGGTGTTGATATTGGAGCTAATGCTGTTATTGGAGCTAGGAGTAGTGTTTTTGAAGATATGCCTGCAGGCCAGGTTTGTTTGGGAACTCCATGTCGGCCTCGTTATTCAAGACATATTAAGTAAATGGGTTTAATAATCGGTAAAATAGCTATAGCAATCCTATTTTGATTGTGGTAAAAATCCATACTGAAAAAGTTTAGGAAAATCGAATATTTGACTATATCTAAGCTTCTTTCAGCATAGATATTTACTCTTACTTCTGGTAAAACTGCTTGTTTATTTAGATAATTTGCCAGTTGATTGACTTTGTGATTAAGTTCTTTGTAGGTTAACTTTTTTCCTTCACAAATAAGAGCAATCCCATCTGGAGTACTTTTTACTCTGAATTCCAGAATTTCGTTGAAGCATTTAATTTTTTCAATTGAATTAGGATATTTTCATTGATTCATACTTCTTAAGTTAATTCTCAAAAATTTTAAGTACTGATTATTCAACTACCGAGAATTACGATCGACCTCGGGTTCGCTGTTGAGCGCCCAAATTCGTACTAGCAAATTTCAGTTCTGAATAGTAATATTAATTGCTATTAGTATACTTACTACTTGGCAAGTTCAGCGCTCGTCAAAAATTTCAAACTGTGTCGGCTTGTTGCCCATTACTCATTACCACTCTTCACAAATTTCAGTATTAGAGGATGTTAGACTCCTAGATTATTATAGTATTTTCAGGAATTTTACTATTACTTAGGGCTTGCTGAATAATCAGCAAAGCATTGATATATAAAGGTTTGATGCTTTTTTAGTCTCAAAAAGTAGCAGCTTTTCCCTTTGTCAAGCTCATGCATGTTAGCATTTTAGGCAGACAACAGCAGAAAAACCAAAGGATAATTTCGACTCCTACCTCCTCTATAATTCCCGTTCCTCCTGTAGGGGTAATTCATGGAAAGCGGAGCATTCCGTAGGAAATTACCCCTACTCGGTGACTCGGTGACTCCTCCCTTACCAAAAA
>JBARXI010000640.1:0-6942 GCA_049647275.1 Microcoleaceae cyanobacterium | reverse complement strand
ATGACCTTCGTATTTTTCAAAACTTGAGTAAATATCCTGAAGTTATTCCTAAAATTCATTCCTGTAATATTCAAAAACCTTGGTGTAAAAAATTCCCGAAATGTGCCTATGTTTGGCTAGGTTTAATGACTTTTTGTCAGCAGGATATTGTTGATGAGGTTTTTCAGGCAAATTTATTTGATGATGAAGATTTAGTGCCGATTTTTAAAGCAATGATAGGTTTATCAACCCATACTCCCTTTGAATGTATTGGTGAAATTGATGAAAGTTGTTTGATGATGAAAAAATGTCTAGAAAAAGGTTTATCTGGCAAAGTCTTAAATATGTTTGCTGAACAAGTTTTATCAGATATGGCAATTGACTGGGAACAAATAGATAAAAAATATAATTATGTGTATGAAAAAGAACAGGTAATTCCAGACTGGTTATTTCAAAAGACTAAGGAAAAATTGTAAATTAAATCAGTAATAAAAGGAAAAAAATAATTGTGAAAAGTTGACAAAAAGCTGCGATCGCTAACTTTTTTTCAGACCCAAAACTCAAGCTCGTCAAACCTAATGAGCAAGAATATATGGAGGGACTAATTGCTTATCGCAGTCAGCATAATGAACAACAGATGATGCTTGAAGCTACATTTCAGGCAATAGAAAAACATAAGTATTCACAAGAAACTTACAGTATCTTGAGTATAGGTTGTGGCAGTGGAATTTTTGAGAAACCTTTTTTGACAAAGCTGATTGAGTTGAACAAATCTATTCATTTTGTTGGAGTATATCCAAACAAAGTAGAGTGTGTAAAAATACAAGAATGGTGTCAGGAACTTAGCGGATCTAAACCAGATAAATTTTGGTTTTAAATTCATCCGGTTGAATTTGAAAAATTTGAATCATCACAAACTTTTGACATCATCCTGTTAATTCATTCATTTTACTACTTTTCAGAAATTGAATCCTCTGTTGAGAAAGTTTATGAACTTATTGGGGAAGAAGGGATAGCAATTGTTGCAATAAATTTAAAAAGAGAAATAAGCGAACCTTATTACTATCTAAATCAGCGACTTTATCAAAGACAAAGGTTTTATAGTGAAGATTTATATCAAGTCCTTTCTGAACAAAATATTTCTTTTCATCAAGAAATTATAGACTCTCCAGTAAATATTACAAAATGTTTTCAGAAAGATTCTCGGTCAGGTAAACATTTACTAGATTTTATAGTTGGTGCTAATACGACATATTTTTCTCCTGACCAATTACAAGTATTGCTGAATTATTTGAGTAGCAATTCGCAAAAGTTGGAGGGCGGAGAAATTATTATTCCAAATTCTGTAAGCTTTTATTATTTTCAAAATAAAAAGGAAGCAGAAATAAAAAAAGCGAACTAAGAAAACTTAAAATAACTATAGAAGCCTAAATTATTGTTGCCGAGCAAGATTTTATAAGTAATTTTCAAGAGAAATGGAGTAAATTTATGTTTGTCAAAGGAATCAAAAAAGGTAAAATTATTGAGTTATTGGAGGAGGTAGATTTTCCAGATAATCAAGAAGTTTTAGTAGAAATTAAAAAGGTAGGTGATTTTTGGTCAGCTTTACAAGATTTTAGGGCAAGGGTAGATTTAGAAAGTATTGATGATGATTCTTTTGAAAATTTACGGGATAAGTCATTTCAGTTAGCCTCCTCCGGAGGAACTTCGTTAACAGTTATCAGTTATCAGTAACGACAGCTATTTGCACAGCATTCCGTAGGAAACCCAGACGCTTGAAATAACTGAAGTTTTTTTTTTCATCCCCTTAAAAGGGCGAGACCTGATTTTTTTGTCACCGGGGAGAATGGTTGATTTATGACACTGAAATATTTATTAGATACAAATGTTTTATCTGAAGTTAAACGCCCTCAACCTAATCAGAAAGTGATGGAAAAACTAAGGTTATGTAAACTGGAAATAGCAACCGCTACTGTGGTTATCCATGAATTATTGTATGGATGTTTTCGACTTCCTGAGTCTAAAAAACGCCAAGATTTGGAAGATTATATAAATAATGTGATTTGAGCAAAGTTACCTTTATTTAATTATGATTTAAAATCCGCACAATATCACGGACAGGAAAGAGCAAGGTTATCGTGCATTGGGTAAAAGTCCGGCTTTTGCTGATGGTCAAGTTGCTTCTATTGCTTTTACTAATAACTTGGTCTTAGTGACTAATAATGTTTCTGATTTTCAAGATTTTGACGGTCTGAAAATAGAAAATTTGTTTGATTAATTGTGAAAGTGGGGGTTAATTATGAACGAGTGGAAAAATACGAAAATAGGATTGATTCAAGAAATTAATAATTTACAAGAGATTATCAATTTGCAAGCAGATGTTAATCAGGGAAATTTAAAGCTATTCGTTAATTAATCTATGAATTAAACTATGCCAAATTAAACCAACAAGAATTAACCCTAAACCGACTAACCAAATTTGCTGCTCTACCCAAAAAGCTAAAAACAAACAAGCAGCTAAACCTACCCAACCTAACCACTTAGGATAAAGTCTTTCTTCAGGAGAAAGTTGGAGAGCAGCAAAATTAGTAATAGCATAATAAATCAGAACATTAAAAGCACTAAAAGACCAAGTAGTTTTCACATCGCCAATTAAAACTAAAAAAGCGATCGCCACTCCCACCACTATCACAGCAATATAAGGCGTAGTTTGCTCACTATTCAACTTAGCAAAAACTCTCGGTACATCTCGCCGACGCCCCATTGCCAACAAAACCCTGGACAAACCCAAAATCAGATTTAACAAAACTCCCAACATTGCCGTCACAGCACCAATAGCAATTAACTTCGGAATCACAGGAACACCTAAACCTCCTACTCTGGCAATAACTTCCAGAGGAGCAGCTAAACTAACATCTGCTGTAGACAATTTATTAATCACTTCTTGACCAACTACCACAGTAACCACAGCGATCGACATATATAACAGACAGGTAACAACCATAGTTAGAGCGATCGCTCTCGGAATAGTACGTCGTGGCTCCTTTACCTCCTCCCCCAAAGTTGCAATACGACCATAACCAGTATAAGCAACAAACATTAAAGCAGCAGCTTCAAATAAAGACGCTATAGGTTTATCCGCAGGAAAAAAAGGCATTAAATTTTCTCCAGCAGACGATACTACTTGAGGCACCCCTGCCAAGATAAATATAACCAGAGAAAATAACGTTATCGAAACAATAATAATGTTAGTAAAATTAGAACGACGAATTCCGCTTAACACAACTATAGTTAATACAACCACAGCAGTTAAAGCAGTCAACACCAACCAAATTTGATTATTCACACCAAAAGCATTCAACAAATAACCAGCAAAACCCAAAGCAGCAGTTGCAGCAGAAGCACTTTTCGCCAACAGAAACATCCACCCCGCAATAAAACCAAACCAATGATTCAAATATTTATAACCATATTCATAAGTACCGCCACTCACAGGATGACTCGCTGCTAACTGGGCGCTGTTAAAAGCATTGCAGATAGCAACAACAGCACCTATTGCCACCGCAATAATTACCGATGGACCCGCAATACTAGCAGCAATACCAATACTGACAAATACTCCAGTACCGAAAATTGAGCCTAAACCCATGAGGGTAGCGCTAAACACACCTATTTCTCGTCGAAGTAGAGGTGGAGAAGTCATTTAATTTTCTCCTTTTATTCTTATGCTTTGAAAATATCATAGCGATCGCCGTACCACCACCCGATCCTTCATTTTCTCAAGCTCCAGCTTATTATTGTAGGGTGCGCCATTACGGCTAAAATTTAAGCTGTGAAAGGTATTTAGGAATCCGTCGTAACGCACCATTTTAGTTGTGTCGGTTACTAGACTGAAATATATAGAATGGTACCCTGCAAGAGATTGTTAAATGTTTTTAAAAGCTGATGTTATAACCATCTAACACACTCTAATGGACCGACTAAACAGATGGTGCGTTATATCAAGTAACATTAATTAACCGCAATGTAGGGACGTTGCATCCAACGTCCCTACGAGGTTGGGGAAAGATTGTTTATTACAGTTGTTTAATGAGACATGATATTACGGCGCAATTTTATTTTTGGGATCACAACCAAACTGAGATTAAGCGCCTAACACACCCTACTGACTTATGGACCCCTCTCTAAACAGATGGTGCGTTACGGCGCAATTTTATTTTTGGGATCACAACCAAACTGAGATTAAGCGCCTAACACACCCTACTGACTACTGACTGAGTGTTTTCCATTTAACTAACGTTAAAACTTCTCACCAATACCAAAGTGAAAACGAGTATCACCCTCATCATTAACAGCATAATCAATTCTAATCGGACCCAAAGGTGACTGCACCCGAATTCCTGCCCCATAACCAATACCATCTCCTGGTTTCTCCCGCACACCACCAGGATTACCAATAACACTGCTCTGACTATCAAACACCGAAGCAGCATCAATAAACAACGCCCCACCAAGAAAATTAAAGAGAGGAAAACGATACTCAACTGTACCTAACAAAAAAGTTCTACCTGCTGCCAACTCTCCCTCATCATATCCCCTAACAGTACTCGTACCACCTAGAGGGAAAGCTTCATAAGGAGGCAAATCTCCAAGAATATGACCAGCTTGCACGTTAAAAGCAAGAGCTTCAGGCCCCTCAGCAAAATTTGTGAGGTCTATGGGAAAATATAAACTGTAGTTAGCTCGCACGCGGTTAAAGGCGATTTCTCCAGACCCGACAGGAATCGACTGTTCTGTACCAAACCGGAGCAAACTGCCAGATGTGGGTGTTCGAGGATTATTACGTCGATCGTTAACAACACCAAACTGAATAGTCAATAGGTCATCTTCTCCAGAATCATCAGCCGTCAACTTATTGCCCAACTCATCTCTAGGTTCGATATCTCCGTCGCTATCCTGAATTTCCACCCGTTCATACTTTGCTCCCAGAGATGCAGTCCATTGGGGTTCGACAAATGGATTTGGAATAAACGGACGAGTGAAACTCACCCCACCACCTGTACGGATAACTCTTGGGTTGTCACCATCAGGCAAATCAACGTCACGTTCCCCTTCATCAAAAATCACAGAAATTGCTCGCCGTCTGAACACATTAACTGTGTAAGATAAGCGGTGGTCGTCTCCACCAACCCAGGGGTCGGTAAAGCTCAAATCTGCTAATAATAATCGTTCACCAACCTGAAATTCACCTCCCAACTTTTGGTTATTACCTCCCACGTTTTGCTGTTGATAACTTACCGTACCAAATAAACCACTGGCAGAACTAATACCACCACCAAATGCTAGAGAGCCGGTACTTTTCTCAACCACATTCACAACTATAACTGCTTTGTTAGGGTTGTCTGGTGAAGGTTCTAAACCGAGTCTGACATCCTCAAAAATTCCTAAGCCAAATACCCTTCTAATATCTTTTTCTGCTGTCTGTCGCTGAAACACATCTCCTGGTTTCAGTTCGATTTCCCTGGTAATAATATACTCGCGGGTACGACCTTCAATGGGATTACCTTCTTCATCTGTTGTTTCTCCCTCTGCATTGACGAAGCGCACTTGAATATCTTCAATTTCTCCTTCTGCTACTTCTAGAATTACTTTCCCATCTTCACTAACTTGGGGCGCACCTATTACCTGTGCCAAAACATAACCGTTGTCTTGATACCATTTATTGAGCTGTTCTACACTTTGTTCAAAAACTTTTAAGTTGAGAATGTCACCGTATTGGTTACCAAATATATCCTGTACGACGCGATCGGGTAATTCCTCTGAACCTTGTACTTCTACAGAACGCAATACAGGGTTAGGTTCGACTTCAAAAGTAACTCGTACACCTAGGGGAGTGTCTTCTGGTACTGCCTTAACATTTTGGAAAAAACCAGTGGCAAAGATGGCGTTGATGTCTTGTTGTAGTTGGGAGCGGGTGGTTGTACGTCCTGGTTGAGTGCTAATGACTTGGTAAACTTCGTCTTCGAGTTCTCCTTGTACCCCAATAACCACAACTTCGGCGACTAGCACTAGGGGTTCTGCTCCTCCTGTGGTTGGTTGTGTTGGTTGTGTTGGTTGTGTCGATGGGGGGGTGAATTGTTCTTCTGACTCTTCGGGAACTTCGCCTTCTGGTGATGACATTTGGGCTAGGTTATTTGATTGGTCTAATGTTGATGTGAATTTCTTTTGATTTATGACTATTTCTTTTTTTTCAGAAATGATGGTATTAAATTGTTTATTAGCTAAAATTTCTGGTTTGGTTTCTTCTCCTGTTGCCAAAATTAATGATTCAGCATTTCCTGTAACTGGAGCAATATTTTCTTGGATATTATTAACAGAAGCAAATTGTTTATTGGCTAAAACTTCCGGTTTGCTTTCTCCCCTTTTTGCCAAAACAAATAATTCCGACTTTTCGGTTTCACCAGAAACATTTTCTTGGATATTATTAACAGAAGCAAATTGTTTATTGGCTAAAACTTCCCGTTTGGTTTCTCCCCCTTTTGCCAAAACTACCGCCGGAGAATTTTCTGTGGCTGGAGCAATATTTTCTTGGATATTATTAACCGTGGCAAACTGTTTTTTCGCTAAAACTTCTGGTTTAGTTTCTCCCTTTTTTGCCAAAACTACTATCGAAGAATTTCCTGTCTCAGTCAAGCTATCTAATTCTGTATTAATCCCAGAGACAAATTGTTTATTTGCTAAAACTTCGGGTTTGGTTTCTCCCCCTTTTGCCAAAACTACCGCCACCGACTTTTCGGTTTCACCAGCAATATTTGTTTCTGTATTAATCCCAGAGACAAATTGTTTAACTAAAATTTCTGGTTTAGTTTCTCCCTTTTTTGCCAAAACTACTATCGAAGAATTTCCTGTCTCAGTCAAGCTATCTAATTCTGTATTAATCCCAGAGACAAATTGTTTATTTGC
>JBARXI010000639.1:0-8104 GCA_049647275.1 Microcoleaceae cyanobacterium | reverse complement strand
GAGAAAGAAATCGGATGTATTTCAATTTCTCCCCTACTCCTACTAACTAATAAATAAGTGTTCAAGGGAACAATAAATTATACCTTTTGCAAAACAAAGATTATCAATATTTCTGACTTTTAACTTTTAGATTGCAGCGCTAAAGCTCGCAACGCTTCGCGCTTTTAACTTTTGACTTCTATTTCCTATGTCGTTGTTGATGCCATTGCCAAGCGTGGGTAACAATTTCTTTAACCTCTGGATATTTCGGAGACCAACCTAACACTCTCCTTACTTTGTCGCTACTTCCTACCAAAACAGGAGCATCTCCTGGACGCCTTTCGCATTCTACTACTTTAAAATTTTTCCCAGTTACATTCTTAACCGTTTCTATCACTTCTCTGACAGAAAACCCATTGCCATTACCTAAATTAAATACTTCACTTTTACCACCATTCAATAAATATTCTAGCCCCAAAACATGAGCATCCGCTAAATCACAGACATGAATATAATCCCGAATACAAGTCCCATCGTGGGTAGAATAATCTGTACCAAAAATTGATATAGCATCTCGCTTGCCTAATGCTGCCAATAATACCAGTGGAATTAGATGAGTTTCTGGATTATGATCTTCTCCAGTTAAGCCATTAGGATGTGCCCCTGCTGCGTTAAAGTAGCGAAAACAAACAGACTTAAAATCATAAGCAACCTCAAAGTCCGAAAGTATTTGCTCTACCATTAATTTACTCGCCCCATAAGGATTAATCGGATTTTTGGGGTGGTCTTCAGGGATAGGACTTGTCTGTGGTTCCCCGTAAATAGCAGCAGTTGAGGAGAAGACAAACTTTTTCACCGATGCTGCCAACATTGCTTCTAATAATGTGAGCGTGCCGAGTACATTATTATGGTAATATTTTTGGGGGTCTTTGACTGACTCGCCGACAAAAATATATGCAGCAAAGTGCATGACTGCTGTAATATTGTGGGTGGCAAAAATTTTGTCTAATAGGAGGCGATCGCTCGTATCTCCAATAATCATCTCTACTTTCAGGACATTTTCTACTATGTCCTGATGTCCATAGACGAGATTATCTAGAATTACTACTTCATAACCTGCAGTTTGTAGGGTTTGCACTGCATGGGAGCCAATATATCCTGCTCCTCCAGTAACTAAAATAGTTGGTTTTGTTTGTGACACTTTTTGAGCTTCCTTTTGATTGTTAATTTAGTAGTTTCCCTGAAATTAAATCGGTAGGAATAAAATAACTTTTTCTTTTCCACCCTACATTATATTGATTCTCTCTTACAAATATACAGCAGCAAATTTCCAATCCCCTTGAGGGGATTGGAATCAGAGAAACTTACTTGAAAAAAGGAGGTAATTGTGTTCGTGTTACAAAGTAAAATGTTTTTCAATAACATCGGGAATTTCTGCAGATTTAATCCGACTGTAGCGGGCTTTATTTGGCATAATTACTAGATTAGGGCCAGCTTTACACTTCTTCAGGCATCCAGTTTTCTTAATCGTAACGTGCTCTTCTAAGCCGCGATCGTTTAATACTTCTGATAATTTTTTACAGACTTTGCCTGCACCCCGTTTTTGGCAATCTGATTTTTGGCACACCAAAATCTGAGCTTTTTTAGCTGCACATTTAGAATTAGTTTCAGTTGTCTGTTGAGATTTACTACAAATATGTTCAGTCTTTTCTACCACAACTGGTAAGTTTAGTTCTATCAGTTGGCTAGATAAATTCTCAATTAATCCCAAAGTTTGATTTTGACATGGTACTGTTGTACTTTGGATAACATCTGGTATAATGCTTTGTGCTTCTAATTTTTCTTCGCCCGTTTTCAGGTAGACCTTTCTTTCTCCTGTGATTTTTACCTCTAAACCTGGTATTAATACTGATGAAAAACTTGCTCGTAAATGTTTGGCAATTTTGACGATATAATTATTCCCTGCTGGTGTGGCAACATCAATATATTTGAGCTTGTCACCGTCTTTGATAGTAAGTTCTTGGATTTGCCCCTCTAGGCTGAATTTTGTGATTTGCTTGTTGGATTTAGACATTGTTGGTTGTTTTTGCTAGTGGTTGTTTTTGTGGGTTTGGCCAGGCTTAATTACTTACTGCTAAAAGTTCTGTATCTCTACAGATAAATGCATTACTTTTGCCCCTCAGTAATTCATGATATTAATCAGCATATTAGCTATACTGCCAACAGCGTTGTAACAATTGCACCAATTCGTGACGATTAGCTGTGTATTGTTTTAATACACTTTCTAGTTGGGTGGCTTCATCTGCGTTTTTTAGCTGCACCCATAATGGTTGCTCAACTTCACACCAACAATAAATATCTAACTCTTGTAAGCGTTTATAGACTTCCCATCGGTCTACCCAACTTACGTCTAGGATTTTACGGCCCTCTGGTCTTAGATCGAATGTACTCATTTTTTTACAATTGCAACCTATTGGCACTAATTTTTCCTCTAAGCTCCCAGGCAGTTCCCTATATTTCTACCAGTGAGTCTTTACTTTTCAGTATACACTACCTGCTAACTATTCTCAATAGTTGGAGCAAAAAAATTTGCTAAATCATAATATCTTTTATCTGCTATCTTCGCTCTGGTTGACTCCCCTATTAACTGTGGTAGACTTAGAACTGTTAGCAATAAACACGCTATATGCACTAGAAATAAACTAAGTTAATTGAAAGGAGAATAAATTATATGACCACTCAAACTGTAGTACAGGCACTTGGTGAAGTTAGCAACAATCCAATTGGATTGGAAAAAGAGGTCACCCAACCAGTATGTGAAGGCATGAATGCAGCTTTGGCCAGTTTTCAAGCCCTATATCTCCAATATCAAAAACATCATTTTGTGGTTGAGGGAGCTGAGTTTTACTCTGTACATCAATTTTTCCAAGAAAGTTATGGAGAAGCTGAAGGTCATGTTCACGATTTAGCTGAACGTTTGAATGGTTTAGGTGGCATTCCTGTAGCCAGCTTTAGCAAGTTGGCTGAGATGTGCTGCTTTACTCCTGAAGAAGATGGAAGCTTTAGCTGTCGCGCTATGATTGAACACGACCTAGCAGCAGAACAAGAAGTAATCAAAGTACTTCGTCGTTTGGCTGGACAAGCTGAAAGCTTAGGCGATCGCGCTACTCGGTATCTGTACGAACAAATCTTACTCAAAACAGAAGAGCGTGCATATCACCTAGATCATTTCCTAGCTAATGATACATTGGTAGTTTTGAACTAAAATAACGCTCCATAACTATCAACTTAACTTTCTCAGAAGAAATGAAATGAGCGACATAATAGAAGTAGTAGGTAGATGCAACACCTGAACTTCGTGTTTGTGAATAAGTAAGTAGAAATCATTTAAACCAGCCAAGTCTCTTCTTTTGGTTAGTACTATTGCAGATTTCAGGATTGAAATTTTCCTGTTTTCGCTTGATCAACTTCCCTTGAGAAGAGAATAAAATAATTTAAGTGGCAGAGAGATACACCCCACCTCTCTGTCAAATTTTTTTGCTGGAGAAGTAGTTACTGAAATAAGTATAGCCCTGTTGCAACATTTTAGCAACAGTTATAAGAAAAATTTAAGTTTTTTAAAGTAAGTTACAAATTTTAAAATCAGGACTTACGCAAAACTACCATATCTTCTAGGGGTCAACGGCCGTTGACCCCTACAGATGGTGTATGATTTTATATTTTGCGTAAGTCCTGAAAATAGAAAAATAAAAAAGAGTCCCTAACTGCCTTTTGACTTAACCTGTAAAAGTTTTATCGGCAGTATTAAGGGACTCCAAACTACAGAACACTTTGTCCTACCAGAGAGAAGAACACCGTAAACTAAAATTATTATCAACTTAATGATTTTTTTTGTCAAGAAAGTTTGATGATATTTAAGTTTTACGGCTCAAACAGTACTCAATTATATTTTATAACCCTTGTATTCTTTATCCACAGAGAGTTTTAAGGAATAAAGTAAGTAGCGAAAATCAAATTTAATCAAAAAAATCTTAAAAAGTACTTGACAATTTCAAATATTTATTGAAGATTTATATCAATAAGATTGCAAAATGCAAGTCTATCAAGAGGTGAAAGGCCATGATAACCGCAATAGTCATTAAATGCTTTGCACCAGAAGAAAAACTATTCTTTTGTGGACAAGCAATGGACATCCAGTCCATCAATTAGAAAAAGCATTCTGGCCCGTAAAAACCTAATTATCTTCTGGGCATCTTGTATAGATTTCTTGTAGAAATGAAGAGAAGAACAGATAACACAGAAGAACGGAGGGAGAATTAATGTTTGCGGAGCATGACAAACAGAAATTGCCCTTACTGTGCAGGAGCGCGGTTTCAGGCCAATAAAAGTTTCGGCTTTTAGAGGCAACTACAGATGAAACCGGAAGCCTAGGCTCAAAACATCGGTGTCGGTGTAGGTAGGTCACGATTACTCCTAACACCATTGACAAAAAGACAAAAAAATGAACACTATGTTTGGCTTCCAGTTGATTTTACTCAGTGGTATAGCCAGATTATTAGTGGCCAAAGATATGTATTTTGATGAGATTAATGATAGCACAATTTAGTGACCAGGGAGAGATATTTCACCTAGTTCTGTCATACAGAAAGGTTAATGCTGAGATGAGGTTGATTGTGATTTTGGCGATCGCATTCTCACTGTCATTAGCTGACAGCTAGACATAACAAAAAATTAGAATATATTTTCAGGCATTTTTATTGTTAATATTGTCAACTAGTTTTCTGTGATTACAAATAGAGAATTATCATCAAACAATCACTACTTAACAATAAATCAATTCTAATTTAAGCTTATTATTTATCCTATTTTACACCCTTAATTATTAGAATTAGTACCTCATACTTTTTTAGCTACTAATTAGTGCTATAGTTTTTAATACATTAAGAATTGCAATTTTTATGGAAATAATGAGATTAATCTGTTCTTAATTAATTTTAAAAAAAAAGCTCATAGTGCTTTTGTGATAAAATTATACAATCATGTTTCAGATAAGATAGTTACTAAATCTGCATAGAAAAGCAAGTAGTAACTATTAGAAGCATATTGCCAGTAAGAGCATTATTTAAGGAAATAAAACTTCATGCAAAGTTATGACAATCGAGAAGCTAAATACGATTAGTGGGCGTGTAATGCTCGCTTCACGAAACTATCTGCTTTATTCATCGCAGCTCATGTAGGTCAAGCAGCCCTAATTACTTTTTGTGCAGGAGCATTTACCCTGTTTGAAATTTATCAAAATTCTCCTGAATTAGCCATGGGAGAACAGGGTTTAATTTTACTTGCACACTTAGCAAATTTAGGCTTAGGTATTGATGAAAGCGGACAAGTTGTAAATACTTATCCCTATTTTATCGTCCGTTATGTACAGCCGCATGAGAAACGGAAAATCTAGGCTTGAGATTGCTATCCGTTCCGGACTGCTCCGCAAACCCTATCGGTTGGTATCGCTCTCGCTGGCGCTTTTAATGTCGCTCCGCGAAGAGCGCAGTTGTGCGCCAGCAAAACGCAATGACGTTGCACGTGCGTAAATCCTGAAAAAGTAAGGTCACAGCTAGATTTCGATCTATGTTGAAGAGTCTAGGAGTCTGAAGGGCAGACTTACAGAATCTGTGAGTGTTTCAACCTCTGGAGATGTCAAACGAACCCTCTCCTCCGCCATGGGGGATAAAACTCTCGAAACTTTAGCGCTATAGGTGAATACTGAAGTGTCGATCGCTAGTTGAGACTAATGTTTTCAGCTATTGCCAGCAAAAATTAGTTGTTGGTTTAAGGCTGAAAAAAATGATGAGATTGCTTTGTAGTTTAGCTTTGAGAATAAATTTTATTTTTAGGCTTGACAAGTTGAGTCAGGTTATGCGTAAATATTAATAGAAAACTTTCTCATTAACTTCTACAATAAATTTACCTTTTGGACTTTAAATATCAAACTCAAATGATTACTACATCAGAACTTCAGAATTTATTGAGAAAAATTATTATTTATTACCATGCAAAATATACTGAATGTCTCAATTAACTATCAATCTGAGAATGGGCAGTTTACCCCTCACATCATTCACATCAATACTTAAGTAAAGATTTCAGAAACCGCCCCCACAACTTCTAAAATCTGCTGTCTTTCACTAAATCAAAAAACACTTATAAAGACATCTGACTGAGCCAAATTAGTAATAACTAAAGCTGCACCTAAAATTCGGCTCAAGTCAAAAATTTCTAGAGATGAAATCTAGCTATTTCACAAATAAATAAGCCAGAGGAAACCGAATGAAATGGAAATTTCCAAAACAAAATCCGAACAAAATGAACAACTTAACCAGAAAAATCATCAAAAAACATTTCTCAAAGACTTAGAAAGTGAATAGACTTTGCCAGAAAAAACGACCGATTCGACCAACAATATAGCTCGACTACAAACTGACTGGTCTGGTTATTTTGATGAATTAGACTCATACTAATTTTGGTTATTTAACTAAAAATTACTACCATCTAGAAACAAATAAAATTAACTATCACCAAGGAGTGAAAAAATGTCAAAAATTGGTTTTTTTTTAGGCAGTACAACAGGTAAAACAGAATCAGCAGTAGAAATGATTCTGTCAGAATTTGGTGGTGATGAAATTGTTACTATCCATGATATGTCCGAGGCAAATGTTGAAGATTTTGATGGCTATCAAAATTTAATAATTGCTAGCCCCACCTGGAATATTGGTGAACTACAAACTGATTGGGAAGGTTTCTTTGAAGAACTAGATAATATTAATTTCAATGGCAAAAAAGTTACTTAATTTTCGCACAGGCGACCAAGAAGGATATCCCGATAACTTTCAAGATGCAATGGGTATTTTAGAGGAAAAAATCTCTAGTTTAAGTGCTACTATTATTGGAGATTGGTCTACAGATAGCTATGATTATAACGAATCTAAAGCCGTCAAAAATGGTAAATTTGTAGGTTTAGCTATTGATGAAGATAATCAGGCTGAACTTACGCAAGAACGCATCAAGAAATGGGTTGCCTAAGTTAGAAAATATTTGGGAATTTAGTCTGACTTAATTAAAAGAATCAGTGGAGTTTAAACCAACTAAATTCAGTTATCAAAATCAGCTACACTCCCAGATATTATTAGTAAGACATCCAAATTTATACTGCTGTGAATAAGTCAGCTAGGTATAAAAAAAGCAAAAATTTTCGAGCGCAATTCCATGAAAAGTAACACAAAGTTTAATTCATGGAATTTTCAAACCCCACTCCTCAATTTAACCTTCTTCCTTATTCAAGATTATTTTGTACCTCAAGCTACTATTTCCTAATTAGTATCTTGATAAATTTAAGAGAGTAAAAGCTAATGTTGAAGATTCCAGATGTACTGTGGCTAAATACGAGTTCTAGTCTAAAAGTTTTCAATCAACGACTAATTCGTTACCTATCCAAAAAGGTATCGATCGCTGAATGGGATTATTTCCAAACTCAAGATGAACCCTGTATTCTCAATACAGCAGTTACCCTGCTCCACGACTATCTCAAATCTATTGATAGACCTATTCACCTAATTGGTCATAGCACAAGTGGATTAATAGGATTACTATATGCTCGTAAATATCCCCAAAAAGTAAAATCTTTAACCCTAATATCTGTAGGTATTTACCCAACTATTGATTGGCAAGCACATTATTATGTACATCGCCATATACTACCTTGTAGTCGCCAAATAATTTTGACTCAGATGGTGAAAAGTTTATTTGGCGAGCAAGATAAAAAAAACACTAAAAATCTAGTGAGAATATTGGAGAAAGACTTAGATTTTTCTCTATCGCCTCACTCGTTATTAAAACGGCAAAGCATGATTCCTAGAGGAGTTGATGTACCTTTAATGATATGTGGTTGCCATGATGATTTTATTGTCGATCCTAATTTATTAGAAGGATGGCGCTCATTTTTAAAACCTGGAGATAGATTCTGGGAATGTGCTGAAGGGGGTCATTTTTTCCACTATTTTTATCCTATCAGTGTTGCCCAACAACTCCTGGAATTTTGGCAGGAAAATAGTCAAACTTTACCAGAGATAAC
>JBARXI010000638.1:0-6251 GCA_049647275.1 Microcoleaceae cyanobacterium | reverse complement strand
TACCAATAATTCTTTTCGCTGATGAGTGGAAAATTATAAATATATTGTAAAAGTTGATTCATTTCCACCTAAATATATGTAATTCATCCTGATAATTTTACCTTATTTTCTATTTTGGAGATGTCTAATGTAGACATTCCATGGAACCCCTAGATAATTCCCACGATAAAATCCTCGCTCTCTCCTAAGTTCTGTACGGGCATTTTCCTCCGGAATGCGGAAGCTTTCCATGTTGCGCTTTTCCCGCCGCGCGGCCCTTCTTCTGAGAAAAGTCGGGGTAATTTCGGACCGAATGCTCCGCAAACATGATATTACCCCTACTCCTACCCTTTTACAAAAAGACTTTTTCAGCAAACCCTACTTACAGCATTTTTCCAGTTCATCAGGTACATATTTTTGAGGAAAAAGGGAACACCGAAACTGAGAATACAGTTTAATTTTAATCTGTATTTCACTATCTTCAAAAGTGCTGTAATAATGATTAATGATACATGAATACATTGCTCTAGTTTTTTTCCTGCTTTGTTTAAAATGGTATTTCTTCATCGAAATCTGATTCTTTGATTCCGTCTTTAGATATTGCTATATTTACTTTGGCAGCTTCAATCTTTTCAAAAATAGATGTTCTAGAATAGGGTCTATTTTTCATTAATTTATCAATATTATATTTAGCTTTAACTGTCTCTAGATATTCTTTGGAGACTGGTTCTTGCGGCCAGTTAAAATCAGTAGCTTTAACAACTGGCAATCTAGATCCTAATTTTTCAATGGGCATTTCTGGGAGTCTTAAAATAAAATATTCTCGTCTACGTCTAATGTTTTCTGCTCGATTATCAATTTCTGCTAATACCCCTATTAATTGACTAGGATGATGTTCGGAAATAGCGACTATTACTTCAATATCATCTAAGGGAATACCGAGTTTTTCGGCTTTGGCTAAAAGTTCATCTGGAATATGATTTATCTGGGGAGGATTTACAGAGGCTGATATTTCAGAGATTGCTTTTTTGATGGTTTCTTTGGTTGCTTCTACTGTTTGATTATTGGTTTGGTTTGCCGGAGTAGTATTTAGAATATCTTGTAAGTCTTGAGTAGCATTTGTTAATAATTCGATGGCTTTTTTTAAATGTTCGTAATTCATGGTTAAGAAGTAATAAATAAGAATAAACTGCATCAATAAATTTATACTTTTTTACCAAACTAATGCTATGATTAATTACCGAAGTAGTGATTAAATAGTATTGGTAATTGATGAATTAAGCACCTATACAGAATTGACGATCTATTCTAATTCTCTGTAACTATTACAGTAAAAAGATTTCAATTTTTGCAAATAGGTAATTAATTTTATTTGTCGAATAATTAATATCTAAAACCTCTCCTTCTGGGTCATTTAATTCTAGATTTTAGCAATGAATTGACTTACTTTCAGATAGGGAAAGATAAATTATCGGGAGCTATTAATAACCTCTTTTCGTCAAGACATAACATGGCAAAGTTTAGAATGAAATAGCCCTGCCTCTCCTTTTAAGAAGAAAAGCGGTCGTTAGCGGAGCTTCCCGAAGGGTTGGATGGCAAGGATAACTCGCCATATCCAATCGACCAAGAGATAAAGAAAAAAAAACATTTTGGCCAATCTTATCCGTTTTCAGGAGAGGTAATAATGAATTATTAATTGTTAATTGCTTTCCTAGGTCATGCTACGCAAACGGCTGTCGCCGACATGAAAATTATTAATTGTTGCACTGCTTACCTCCTTACTCCTAACTATGGGATCTGAGATTTTAAAACTGCAAAAGTAAGTTATAAGTTGTTTTTTACTGTTTTTTTCAGGCTCACCCGAAACTCTACAGTTCATAGCTAATATGTTAGGATATGTACCAAAGTGTTTAAGATTTGGTCTTAATTATATCAAGTCCGGTTGATTAGTTATTATTTGGTAGTTTCACCCGCACCAGTTGCTGAAAACTTTCTTTCTTCTTGCTCCCCTACTCCTTACTTCCCTGCTCCCCTACTATTTAAATCATAAGTCTATAATCGGACATGATATTAGTTAGTATCGGTCATCGATCGGAGCAGATTTAACAATAAAGATGAATCTGCCCCCCATCAAAAAAAAATTAGGTGGTTGTGCATAGTAGTACATTTCATTATTTATAAAGGGTTGTAAATTACCAGAATGATTGATTTTTAATAATTTGGGAATTTACTGACCCATCAGAATTAATGAAAAGGACTACTAATAGTAATGGTACAGTACGGGGAGGAGTCTGGGGAGTGGGAGTCTGGGAAGTCTGGGAGCAGGGTAGTAGGGGAGAAATTAAAAAATATATATCCTCACCATTACGGCTGCAGGACGACTAAAATTTATTCTTCTACTGGTTCTAATTCTTGTGTAGATTGCCAGCCGGGATGCCACAGGGAGCGGTCTTTTAATTGTTTAGCATTGAGCCAAAATCTGACAGTTGGGTCACAAGATGCTATCATTTCAGCAAATACCCATTGACCTTGATTTTTCCGATTTACTACTTGGAAATGTCGCCATCCCCAGGTTTTTTGAGTGGCTGTCCATTTGGAACCAACTAAGTAAGGAAATTTTTGTTTCTTCGGCATTTTACTTAAGAAAGGAAGAAGGTTTAATATCTACAGGAGTTACGAGTTTTTTAGTGCTAAACAATATATATCTCTAACGTTATAGTTTCTTTGCATAAATCCCGATATATTATATCTATGATTAAACTCATCCTAGTGGATTTTATTGATTAATCTGCCACAAACGAACTACACCGTAGCGACTACTAGATGCTAAAAAGTTGCCGTTTGGAGAAAAGGCAATACTGTTAACAAGATTAGTATGTCCGAGTAAAATTCTCAGACATTTACCAGTAGTAACATCCCATAAACGAACAGTTTGATCGTCACTTCCAGATGCTAACATTTTGCCATCTGGGGAAAAAGCAACTCGATTAATTATACTCTTATGTCCTAATAACAATCGGCTCATTTTTCCAGTAGCAATATTCCATAAGCGTATAGTTTTTTCCCCGCCTGCAGATGCTAATAATTTGCTATCTGGGGAAAAGGCAACTGTTTTTACATACGTTGTATGTCCTGATAAAATTTGCAGAGGTTTACCATTGCTAGTATTCCATAAACGGACTGTTTTATCTGTACTTCCAGAAGCCAACATTTTACCATCTTTGGAAAAAGCAACACTCCAGACTAAATCATTATGTCCTGTCATATCTGCTAACTTCTTGCCAGTAAGTACATCCCATAATATTAATGTTTCTTGACGACTACCGGATGCTAGTAACTTGCCACTGGCAGAAAAAGCCACACTTTTAACTACATCTGTATGCCCAATTAAGATTCGCGTTTGTTTTCCGGTAGTAACATTCCACAAACGCACGGTAGTATCATCGCTTGCTGAGGCAAGTAACTTACCATCTGGAGAAAAAGCCAAGCTACCTACTAAACTTTCATGGCCTGTGAGAATGCGTATTTGTTCACCTTTAGCAGTATCCCATAGCCGAATCATTCTATCCCAACTACCTGATGCTAAGGTTTTGCTGTCCGCAGAGAAAGCAATACTTTCAACCCGATTCATAAATCCCTGAATCAAGTGTACTAACTCCCCAGTGACAATATTCCACAAACGCACAGTTTCATCTCCACTACCTGATATTAATAAATTGCCATCTGTGGAAAAAGCGACGCTGTTAACAAAATGTGTATGCCCAGTAATTAGTTGTAACTGTGTTCCTGTAGTCACATCCCATAAGCGCAGATTATTTTCATCGCCTGCGGATGCTAATTTACTGCTATCTGGAGAGAAAGCCACATCATATACTTTACAATTATGCCCTTGTAAAATTCGCAATAGTCTACCAGTGACAATATCCCACAAGCGTACAGTTTCATCCCAACTCCCTGATGCTAATATTTTGCCATCTGGAGAAAAGCCAACTGTTGTCACTCGCCCCTCGTGCCCCAATAATAGTTTTAACTGTTTTCCTGTAGTCACATCCCACAAGCGCACAGTTTCATCCCAATTTCCAGATGCTAATATTTTGCCATCTGGGGAAAAAGTAACGGCTTCGACTCGTTTCATATCTCCTTGGATAACTTGTATTTGTTTTCCTGTAGTCACATCCCACAAGCGTACAGTTTCATCCCAACTCCCAGATGCTAATATTTTGCCATCTGGGGAAAAAGCAACATTGTTAATTAGAGAAATATGTCCTTTTAGCTCTGCTAATAGTTGACCTGTGCGTAAATTCCATAAATATATATTTGGATCTGCACCTATAGCTAACAGGTTACTATCATAATTAATGGCGCTACACTTAGTAGGGCAGTCGATTTCCCATAATATAGTTGGACTCAAACCTATCTGAAATAAGGTGACACCACCAGCACTACAAACAAGTATTAAATTATTTTTTAAAGGAATTATATCTGTAATAAATCCACGTCCTAAACGTTTTTTCATTCCTTGATTAACTAATTCTGGTAAAGCAACAAACCGAGGATATTTTAGTAAGATTTGTTTCTGTGTTTCTGTGGCTTTTTCCCAGAGTAAATTATATGCTGTCCATTGTACTACACCAGTTTCTGTTTTGATGATGTTGCCAACAAGTTTTATGCCTTCTTTACCAAATTTTAGTGCTTCTTTAATCGCAGCAATTCTTTGTTCTTGAGAGTCATTATTGGCAAGTTTAGCTTTTACTTGCTCTAATTTTTTGAGGGTTTCTCTATCCTGTGGGGTGGCTGCAGATTCTCCGCTGAGGGTGAAATCAGTAAAAGATCGTTTTTCTGGATTATTATTCATTTTTTACACCTGATGGAACTAATACAAGTCTAACCGCATTTCATTATTTTCATCAAAGCCGAGGCGAGAATACAGGAATTTGCCTAGGGATGAAGCATGAAGAATAGCTCTGGTACAACCAATGGATTTTAGGTGGGCGGTCGCTTCTCCCATCAGTTTTTTTGCAATTCCTTGACGGCGGTAATTTGATTCTACATAAACACCCCAAATATAGCCATATTTTCGATATTCAGGTTTGAGGATATGGGGATATAAACCAGCAAAAAGTTGGCAGCTAACTGAACCTATTATTGTATTGTCTATCTCGGCAAAAAAGGCTTGATAATATAAGTTTGAGCGGGCGTTCTTGATAAAGTCTATGGAGATTTCTAACCAGTTCGATTCGATAGAGTCGGCAGGTACACCAATATCTTGCCACAATTGATAAAAATGCTCTGCAATTATCGCGTCTTCTTGTGAAGTTGCTGGTCTAATATTGATATTTGTTGGCATAGAGATGATTTAATCTGGTTGTGTTGTTAAGTAAGATTATGTTCTGGTGAATAATTATAATACTAATAAATAGGGAATTCTTAATAGGGAACAGAGAATAGGAGAAGAATCAGTTTAATAATTGATAATTGATAATGAATAATTGATAATTCCCTCTGTCTTAAAGGAATAGGATTGATACCAAGGAGAAAATTGTTGACTTTTTTCTCTTAAAAGAAGAGACTTTTTACCCGACCGATTAACCGATTAATTGTCAATTGTTAATTATCTATTGGTAAAGTTTTTTATAACTAATTATCTGAACATAATATATAGCGCTACGCGCAAGTCAGAACTCAGAAGTCAGAAATTACTTCTGAGTGAATTTTCTGTGCCCAAATGCTCCGCAAAGAGCATTTATAAATGTCCGCGCCCTATTTACGTAGTGCTATAATATAAATTGGAAAAAAGTTGACGATAATATTCTTAGACTGTTGCTAGGAGTTACTGAGTTATAAATGCGCTCGGCACTGCCTTATATCATTTATTTTAGATATGTTAGATGTTTATGATCTGTTTTTTGTCTAGTAAGCTTTGATTTTTGCTTTTGAGGGTGTGATTAGGGCATGAAATCTCAGTTTGATTCCTTTTGAATTTTTAGCAGTTCGGTAATTTCCTACTTTTTCCTCTTGAATTTGTAATATTATTTATTCAAATTGGCATTATATAAATTCTTTTTGAGATGTGAAAAAATATCTGGCAATTAGGTAACAGCTCCGTCAGGTAACAGGGATAATAGTCTCAGATTTTTTATCTATGTTTTGATGTTTGACAAATAATTTAGGATTGCTATATGAAAAAATTCGATAATAGGGAAAGTGTCTTTTGGTGATAAATTTCCATTTTTTCTTCTGGAGTAAAAGTTTTGGGGTTTAAGTTTGAACAG
>JBARXI010000637.1:0-5346 GCA_049647275.1 Microcoleaceae cyanobacterium | reverse complement strand
CCTAAAACCTAAAACCTAAAACCTAAAACCTACCACCTAAAACCTACCACCTAAAACCTAAAACCTAAAACCTAAAACCTACCACCTAAAACCTACCACCTAAAACCTAAAACCTAAAACCTAAAACCTAAAACCTAAAACCTAAAACCTACCACCTAAAACCTAAAACCTACAACCTACAACCTACAACCTACCACCTACCACCTACCACCTACCACCTAAAACCTAAAACCTACAACCTACAACCTACAACCTACAACCTACAACCTACAACCTACCACCTACCACCTAAAACCTACCACCTAAAACCTAAAACCTACCACCTACCACCTAAAACCTACCATCTTCCATCAATTCAATAATAAGATCAAACCGATAATTAACAGCTAATTCCATCAAAGTTTCTTTTACTTGCTGGTGCTCCTGTGGAATTTGCTCTAATAGAGATATGACATCCTCAGAGCTACAAAGAATAGCCGCTTTATGAAGTTGAGAGCGAAACTCAGCACTCATAAAACTTAAGGCATCACTAGATAAACTAGATACTGCTGAAACAGAGGTGGCAGGAGCAGCAGCAATATTACTAGAAGCATAGATATATTTAACACCAAGACATTCAGCGATGGAGTCAAGTAAAATATCTTCTTTAGCTGGTTTTGAGAGAAGATGAGAACAGTTAGCCTTCAAGAAAGAAAATTCCGACTGTTCTAAAGTTCCAGAAGCAGAAAGGGCAATAATCGCTGTATTTTGACCTTGAGGTGTAGATTTAATATATTCAATAGCCTCAAACCCATTCATCGCTGGCATTCGCAAATCCATCAAAATTAACTGCGGTTGGTGCTGCTCCCACTGATCGATCGCTTTTTCGCCGTTAGCTGCTTCTAATATTCGGAAACCAACTTCTTCAAGCATTATCCGCAGCAGTTGTCGATAATCATCTCGGTCATCAACTACTAAAATGCTATATTCTGACTGGTCGGGAGCGAGACCAACTATCTTTTGCTCTGTGGGCAGCTCGGTCGGGGTAGCTTCAGAAACAGAATTAACAATAATGGAGAAACTAATAGTTGTTCCCACTTCTATACTACTCTCCATATCAATATCACCGCCCATCAGTTGCACAAACCGCCTACTAATTGACAAACCTAAACCGGTGCCTTTGAGAGAGCGCCGACCCGCTTCTCCTTGCACAAATGCCTCAAATATTTGTTTTAAATCTTGCTGACTGATGCCTTTACCTGTATCTGAAATCTCAAAGTCTAGGGTAGTAGTTAAACCAGGAGCGCTCTGTTGTGTAGGATCGGTTTCTGATATTTGTGCAACTCTCACATTTAATCCCACATGACCAGAATCAGTAAACTTGATTGCATTGGAGAGCAAATTTATCAGCACTTGTCGTAGTTTACGTTCATCGCAATGAATGTATTTAGGCACTTGTGAATCAATTTTAAACCGCAACTCCAGACCTTTATTTCCGACAATTAGTTGAAACATTTCTCTGAGATCGCTAATTAGAGCGTGTAAATCCAAGAAGGTTAAATTAAGCTCCATGCGGTTAGCCTCTAGCTTGGAAAAATCTAATACTTCTTCGATTAACTCCAGCAAATAATGCCCATTTTTAGATATCAGGTCTAACTGATTTCTCTGCTTTTCGTTCAGATTATCTGCCATGGCTAACAGTTGAGAAAAACCGAGAATAACACCCAGAGGTGTTCGCAGCTCATGGGTCATCCGGCTGAGAAATTCACTCTTGGCTTGGTTAGCTATTTCAGCCTTTTGCTTGGAGGCTTCTAACTCAGTGGTGCGAGTTTGTACTCGTTTTTCTAGAGTTGCATTAATTTCTTCGAGGCGCTGTTGGGTTTGTTTTTGCTCGCTAATATTGGTATCAACTCCTAGCACTTCTATAACTTTACCTGTTGAGTTGCGTTTAAACACTACCTCCTTGGTGTAAAACCAAAGCCAGACATCATTTAGATCGCGCAGGCGATATTCGATCTCGACTACTTGTCGATCGGGAATATTATTCCAGGTTTCGTAGTGATTTTGCACCCGTTTGAGATCGTCGGGATGAACTACAGAGGAGATAAAATTTGCCCCTTCTTCAAGGATTTGATCTGGTGTGTAACCAAGCAGTTGTTTTACAGAAGAGTTGACATAAGTAAAACACTGCTTTTCTAAATTGAAAATATGGATAATTCCCGGACTAAATTCTGTAATTTGTTGGATTAAGTTGCGGCTTTCCAGTAAATCTTGTTGAGTTTGCTTGAGTTGAGTAATTTCTTTAACAACCCCACCAATTAATCGTTCGCCGTTTTCTAATTCTACTGGATAATAAGTTGCCAACCACCAACGCTCAGTTTCAGGATCGGCAGGATGAGGAAGATTTATTTCAATATTTTTGATAACTTGACCTGTCTCCAATACTTGAGTGTAGAGGAGAGTTAACTGATTTGCCAACTGCGGTAAAACTTCTGAGATGGTCTTGCCAATATGTTCCGATTCAGGCAAACCGCTCATCTGAGCTAAAACAGGGTTAATGCGTAACAATTTTAATTCTTTGTCTACTAAAACCAAACCTACAGGGCTAGATTTATACAAGGTTTCCAGAAGATTATTAGTGCGTTGGAGCTGGCTCTGGGCGTTTTTTAGTTCGTTAACATTTACCAATGTAATCACAATGCCATCACTTTCGCCGTCTTCGCGGATATAGCAGTTGACACGCATTAGTAAACTTTCTCCAGTAGTGGATAAATTTACTTCCCTCTCCATTGGTTGTTGAGTGTCAATAACTTGTTGTAGAATTTCCATCAAATCTGGACAGTCTAGGTTATGAGTCAGATCGGATAGAGGGCGGTCTATATCTGTGACTCTGAGCTTAATAGCTGAGACGGCAGCAGGGGTAAATCGACGAATGTAGAGATTTTTGTCTAGGAAAACTACCCCAATATCTGTACTGCGGAGCAGGTTATCAATATCTTCAGTCAGATGAGTTAACTCCTCTATTTTTGACTGATACTCGGCATTAATGGTATACAATTCTTCGTTTGCTGACTGCAACTCTTCGTTGGTGCTTTGAAGCTCTTCGTTGGAAGCAAGTAATTCTTCATTGGTGGCTTGTTGCTCTTCGTTAATAGTTTCCAACTCTTCCACTGCAGCTTGCAGATTTTCTCTAGTTTGTTGGAGTTCATATTCCTGTTCGAGCAAACGCTTGGCAATTTCTGGTGCAACATCATAATTGTTCTGTTGAAAGGTGTTTGCTAGGCTCAATGGTGATTCGCCTTCGAGTTCCAGAGTTACGATCAAATATGCTTCTAATAATGGGTCTTCTGGTTTGTAACCTACTCGCAAAGTAATATGTTCTTCCTGATTATTTCGGAAAATCTTAATTCCGGTATACAAAACTGACTGCTTATCCCGTTGAGCACGATGCAGGGCTGTACTCAGGGGCAACTTGAGTTCGGACAGAATAATGTCAGTTATTTCTAAATTAGCTCCCCCTACAGGGATTTCTAGTAACTTAGCCTCATTACAGAAAACATTGACCAGTCGGTTTTCTCGACTAATTAACACAGAAGTAATTTTTCGCTCCTGAAAGTTAAAACGAAATACTTCTTCTAGCACTTGGTCAAACTTGGCTCGAGTAAATTTCGTCTGGGCAAAATTATTAGCAAGACTAACTGAAGGCATCACCAAAGAAGGTTTGCGATTCATTATAGCAAGAGACATTGGCACATCTCGTCGCTTGCTATAGAATTTCCATTGTGGTTGTAGACAAAGAAATTCTGATTCTAATTCTCCTAGGGTTTCAGTATTACCTAAAAACAGAATTCCTTGGGGTGCTAGGGAGAAGTGCAGCAACCGGAGCACTTGTTGCTGTAGTTGTGGCTGCATATAAATCAGCACATTACGGCAAGAAATTAAGTGCATCCGGGAAAAACCTGGATTTTTGTTCAGGTCGTGGGGGGCAAATATTAACATTTCCCTAAGCGATCGCTTGACTTGGTAGCTACCAAACTCATAGCTGAAATATCGTTCTAAACGTTCGGGGGAAATATCATGGGTAATGGTTTCTGGATAAATACCCTTAGCAGCCGTTTCTAATCCCTTACGATCGAGGTCGGTGGCAAATATTTTCACATTTAGGAATCGACCCATTTCGCGCATAGTTTCATCAACTAGCATTGCCATTGAATAGGCTTCTTCTCCGGTGGCACAGGCAGAAACCCAAATCCGCAATTGTTTTTGCTCTTCTTGAATCTTGTTTATGAGTGCGGGCAGAATTTGTGTTTTTAAATGTTCCCAGGCAGAGGAGTCGCGAAAAAAGCTAGTAGCACTAATTAGTAAATCTTGACACAATTCCTCTTGTTCAATTTGAGACTGTTTGAGCTGTTTAATGTAACTTTCCAGCTTTCCATATCCCGATATAGAAGTGCGATGAGTAATTCGACGCCTGAGAGTAGAAGTTTTATAGTGGGAGAAATCTATTCCTTGACTTTCATAAATAGTATCTAATATTTCCTCTAGTTGCTCTGGAGGAATTATCAGTGAGCCTTCGACTTCAAATGATGGTGAATTTCCTGCCAAGTGAACAAGATCGTAAACTGCTTGAGCTAGTTCGGCTGGCGACAAGATTTCATCAACTAACCCAGAGGCAATGGCACTATTAGACATACTCGTAAATTGGGATGTCTCTGGAGATTGAACTAGGGATATACCACCGTTTTGGCCAATGGCTTCCAATCCTTCAGTGCCATCATTGCCTGTGCCAGAGACGAGAATACCAATCGCCCGTTCGCGATGATCTCGAGCCAAAGACTGGAAGAAACGATCGATGGGATGGTGAAATTCTGAGGGAGAGTCTAGTAAATGTAGAGTGTGATTTTCTAACTGTAGATATTTTCCTGGTGGCACCACATACACAGAATTAGGTACAATTATCATCTCATCTTCGATAGTATGGACTTTAAATTTGGTTTTTCTTTGTAAAAGTTCGGTTAGTAGGCTTTTGGCATTAGGAGATTGATGTTGTACTACTATGAATGCTGCATTTATTTCTTGTGGAAGATGAGAAAAAAATTCTTCTAACGGGTTGAGACCTCCGGCTGAGGCTCCTATTCCGACTACAAAAAATTGGTTTTCTTGGTCCGATCTTACAGTTCTGTTTAGCATCAGATTATTTTTGTTATATATAATAAAAATAGTTATTTATCACAATAGCATAATATAGCAATCAGGAATCAGTTGTGAGAATTGAGGTGTTCCTTAAAAGTATAGAATATGGCAATTATTATATTCATATAATACGTTTTTTCTTCTTCTCTGTTCCCTGTTCCCAGCTCCGGTGTT
>JBARXI010000636.1:0-2491 GCA_049647275.1 Microcoleaceae cyanobacterium | reverse complement strand
TAGTTAGCGATAATGCTTACGAAGAATCAAACGATACTTTATGGCGAGCGACTCCCACCGGACTCACCCAGAAAAATCACGGTATTTTCAGCTATTTTGGAGAAATTGGAGATAATACTAATTTACTTCAAGAAGATGATGTAGACTTATTTAAATTTGACTTAGGGTTGGGAGAAAGAGTTCGTATACCGAAAAATATAGAATTATTTGATGAAAATGACAATTTTCCTTTTACTAATGCAGAAGTAAAACTGTATGATGAAACAGGACAGGAATTTCCGGCGACTTTTAACTTCCTATTTACTGATACTGACAACTACGAAATTTACGAAGCTAACCAGGCAGGTACTTTCTATGTTGGTATTAGCAGTGAGAGTAATAATAGTTACAACCCCAATATAGAAGGTAGTGGTTCTGGTTTCGCAGCAGGCAACTATGGCTTAACTATTGAAACCATCGGTCGTGAGATGGGGAAAAGCAACGGGGGCGTTCGCGTCAGCGATGCGGAGCATTATCGCTTATTTGCTGTTAAATCTGATAATTTTGGTTCTAGTCAAATAGTTGAACTAAACCCATTAACAGGAGAGGAAATTAATAGTTTCTCAGCCCCCGAAGCATTTTCGCCAGGACCTCAAGGTTTAGCCTTTGACGGTAACAGCTTATTCTTTCTCACAAGTAACGGACCTACCACACTATGGGAGTTAGACCCAGATACCGGAGCAGTTCGCGATAGTGACTCAATTTCAAATTTTGCTGGATATGATGGCTTGGCCGCTCTTGACGGAAAACTTTACATACTTGATAATTCAAACATTTCAAACAGCGATATTATTGAATTCGATCCTATTAGCGATACCGTTACCAATACCTTAGATATTGACGGAATTAATGGAGTGTCGGTTGAAGAAGGACTGGCAGCAATTACAGGACCGAATGCCTTACTAGCAACTAGCAGTAATTCACAGCTATTAGAAATTAATCCGACTACGGGTGAAGTTACTAACTCCTTCTTTATTCCTGGCTTGACTGAAGGAGTTGCTGTCGTAGATAACGAGATTTACGTTGGCTACTACAACAACGGCTCATCTGAGATTGAAGTATTCGATCGCTCCGGTACATCTCAACGCATGATCGACTTGCCTTATTCTGTCTCTGCCCTTGGAGGTGACGACGTTGATGCGATACAATTTGAAGAACCAAACGACACTCTACTGCGAGCTACTCACACTGGTCTCACTCTAACCAACCCAGGTACTTTTCAATACTTTGGTGAAATTGGCGATAACACAAATCTGTTGCCAAAAGATGATGTAGATTTGTTTAAGTTCGATTTAGATGCAGGAGAAACAGTTAGTTTACCATCCGACATAGAAATATTTGATGATAACGGTAGTTCTGTCGGTAACGCAGAAATAAAACTGTTTAATTCCCAGGGAAACCCTATATCATTCGATTCACAAAATTCTGAGTCTCAGATTTATCAAGCTCAAGAAACAGGTACGTTCTACATTGGTATTAGTAGTGGTGGTAATACAAACTACAATCCCAACGAAGAAGGTAGTGGTAATGCTGGTTCTACCCCTGGCAACTATAACTTGACAATTGAAACTACAGGTTCTCGAACTGGGGATGAACCTAATGATATTCGAGCTGAAGCAATAGATACAGGATTAAATCTCACCAACTCAGGAATATTCAACTACTCAGGAGAAATCGGAGATAACGTTAATGTGCTCTCAGAAAATGACGTAGATTTGTTTAAGTTTGACCTGGATGTTGGGGAAGAGGTTAAGTTCAATAGCGAAATTCCGTTAATGGATGAAAATGGATTTGGCACTCCTGGTCAAGTCAAATTATTTGATGCGGATGGTTTGGAGTTGACACTACCCGATGACCCAGATGGTATTAATTTTGGCGACAAAATCTATCGTGCTGAAAATGGTCCGGAAACTCTTTACATTGGTGTGAGTGGTTCAGGTACATTTTATGACCCAAGTATGGATACTGGTGGTAGTGGTGGGTTTTCTGACCAAGTGGGTAGTTATGATTTAACCATTGAAACAACAGGAGAACAAGCTATGTCTATATTTTCAGAAGATTTTAACAACTTTACAGGGAATGGTTTTGTATCTACTCCCGCAGTGGGACAATTAGATTCTGATATCTGGAAGGTTACCGGATTATCAGATGGAAATGGGACCTTTGGTGGAACCCATGACTCTGATGATTTTGCCAGAGGTAGTAGCACTGGTGGTGTTTCTACAGGTGGGATTTATGCGTTTGATGTTGGTAGTAATAATATCCTGGGGGTGCAGCCAGGAGGTAGCGACTTTACTCCAGGAGATATTGTTTTAAAAATCACCAATACTACTGGCTCTACTATTACAGACTTAGATATTGCGTATGACATTTTTTACAATAACAACGAAGAGCGTGCTAACTCGTTAAATTTCGCCTGGTCGGTAGATGATTTGTCTTATACAGATGTCTC
>JBARXI010000635.1:0-15018 GCA_049647275.1 Microcoleaceae cyanobacterium | reverse complement strand
TGGTTCGCGTTTGCGACAGCATTCCGGAGGAAACCACCCGTACAGGAGTAGGGAGTAGTAATTCGGGAAACAGAGAATAGAAAAGAAGAAAAACAACTGTACTTCAGTAACTTGAGAAACGCTATATATACTAAAAATCTTGCTATATTTTAATTTTATATTTCCAATCCATCGCTCCGCTTTCCTAACGCCTCAAATTTTTATCAAATATTTAAACTCCCTAAAAGAGACATCTTGCAAAAGTGAAACTAAAATAAATTACACCACAGAAATCATCAGGATATTTTTTTGTTCAGTTTTGACTCACAAACGCAATGAAGTTTAGTCGTAATTTTGTCTAAATCAAGCAATAAAATTAATTATGATATAATACCAATAAAAAACGCGCTGATAATTTGTCAATGACCATATCACCCCCACCTAAAAACTCAGAAACTATCCAAAATATAGAGAAAAATGTGTGTTCAATTTTACAAAATTCCGTAGCTCCTATAGCTAATGAAATAGATAATAATCAAGAAGCACTAAAAATAGCTTTGATGGGTTTGGGACAATCGGGTTTATTGGCACTACAAATTCCGCCAAAGTGGGGTGGTCTTGAATTAAATCAACAGGATTTTTTTAATTATCAATTACTTATAGCAAGATATTCTGGTGCATTAGCTTTTCTCCAAACTCAACATCAAAGCGCAGCAGTAATGTTAGCATCAAGTAAAAATTATCAACTACAACAACAATATTTACCCCATTTAAGCCACGGTAAAATATTACTAGGAATTGGCTTTTCTCATCTCAGACGCTCAGGGGAAGCATCTGTAAAAGCTTTTTCCACTAAAGGTGGATATCATATAGAAGGAAGAGTGCCTTGGATAAGTGGGTGGAATATATTTCAAGAGTTTATTATCGGGGCTGAATTACCTGATGGAAGGGCTATTTTTGGTATACTTCCTTTGATTGATACTAATCAGTTAAGTGGCAGCATTACTTTTTCTGAAATTATGCCTTTATGTGCTATGACTTCAACTAATACTGTTAGTGCTACAGTGAAAAATTGGTTTTTATCTGATGAACAGGTAGTTTTGATAAAACCTGTAAATTGGATTCAGTCTAACGATCGAAAAAAAGTTTTGCGTTTCAGTGCTTTTGCTATAGGATGTGCTTTTGCAGGCATAGATATTATTAGGGAAGTATCAAAAACTAAATCTATGGCTTTTATTGAAGATGCAAGTATCTCTCTTCAAACAGAAGTCAATCAATGTCGCAAGGCAATAGAAGAGGCTAATAAAAATCCTGATGCCGACTTTGGGAAAAAACTCCATCTCAGAGCAACAGCAATTAACTTAGCCCAACGTTGTGCTGCTGCTGCTGTTACTGTTTCTAGTGGAGCGGCTAATCACAAAAATCATGGAGCGCAACGGGTTTACCGGGAAGCTTTGGTATACACAGTTTCTGGTCAAACTACTGCTATTATGGAAGCTAGCCTGGCTAAGTTAACTGTAGGTTAGATTCAAATTATAGCGTGAAAGCTACATCCAAACAGGAAAAAAAGTTTTGAGGCACAACGAAGTGGAAACTAAAAAAGTGTCCTGAATATTTTCACTCCTGCTCTTCCTACTTTCTTTTTCTTATTAATTAGGTGGGCAGAATTAAACGGATAATCGCTGTTTGTAAGTAAATTTCCCCAAACTATTCTGATATTAAGTCCGGTTAATTAGTTGTTATTGGGCCGAGCGCCCGCAGTAGTTGCTGAAAACTTTCTTTCTTCTTCCTACCCTGCTCCCTAATTCCCTACTATCTAATGATAAGTGTATAACCGGATATCAAAAGTGTCCTGAATATTTTCACTCCCGCTCTTCCTACTTTCTTTTTCCCATTAATTAGGTGGGCAGAATTAAACGGATAATCGCTATTTGTAAGTAAATTTTTCCAAACTATTATGATATTAAGTCCGGTTAATTAGTTGTTATTGGGCCGAGCGCCCGCAGTAGTTGCTGAAAACTTTCTTTCTTCTTGCTTCCCTGCTCCCCTACTTCCCTAATTCCCTACTTCTCTACTTCCCTAATTCCCTACTTCCCTACTATCTAATGATAAGTGTATAACCAACCGGATATCAAATGATTCCTCACTCCTAACTCGATGACTTCTCCGATCTACAATTAACTTTATTTATGACCAGGTACTGAATTGTGATCTAGATCATTAATATAGATTCATAAGTATCACTCAAACACTAAAATATTATCACTACTTATATACCAAAGAAGTCACTGATAACTATAGGCAAATACCCCATAATTATAAATATATCAGATTAGCAAGGAAACAATCTTTATGGCTCTTGTAATTCGTCCTTTAAGTGATTTCAATCAAAGAAATAGTTCTGTTCTTCAGAAAAAGTTAAAAAAAGTTCTGGCTACTAGGTCAGAAAATTGCTGCGTAGTAGACTTAGCTACCATAGATGTTATTAGTAATTATGGACTAATGACTTTAGTAGCATTACATCGAATCGCCGAGACTAATGGTTGTAACTTATATCTAATGAACTTAAATGATTCAGTTAAATATTGTCTAGAACTGACTGGGCTAGACCACAAGTTTGAAGTCAGACACAATAGGAAAAAACTTGCCTATACTCCAGTAGCAAATTAATTTTTCACTATCAACTATCAAAAGATAAAATAAATCCCAGGTAGCTAGTTGGTATAATTCTTACTTAATGGCAGCGTTTTATCTAAAAATCAACGAATAATAATTAATTTACCAATGACTTATCAAGTAGAACTGACGATGATTAAGCCTATGCTAATTAAATTTTAATAGATTTCAAAATTGATGTTATTAACTATTGGAATAAGTCACGATTATGAGCAAAGACTCTTTCTTGTGGTCAACCAATTAGGATGATAATCTCTTGATTATACTAATATCTCCCAGCAGAATAATTATTTTGACTAAGATTTAGCATGATTATTTTTAGTTCATCTTAGTTGATTATAATATTTTTGCCATAAAAATTTTTACCTATATATATTACTAATATTTCAATTCATAAGAAGGGAATTTATGGAAGTTTTCCCTAAAGCACCATTCCACTTAAGAGACTGGACCGACACATCTAAAATGGTGCGTTACGATGGATTGTAAAATACCTTTGACAGCTGATATTTTAGCCGTAATGGCGCACCTTACTGGACCGACACATCTAAAATGGTGCGTTACGACAGATTGTAAAATACCTTTGATAGCTGATATTTTAGCCCTCTAACACACCCTACAATAATGAACTATTTTAGCTGAACCGCGGCAGTACGTTATCTGATTCGCTAATATTAACTTCTCCTAAATCAATAATCTCAAAAAAAAATATATCCGAGTAGTGGACTGACCACTATTAAAGAGTACACTCTTATTAGTCACCGAAAAACTCCTTTCTACCTACTGACTCCTGACTACGGACTCCTATAAAATCATACATTTATTCAGGAACGCCCTGATTAACAAATAGACTACTTCCAAAAATATATCTAGACTGGCAACTTCAAAAATTATCAATTTCTCAACTTTAGCTGAGTAATTAGTAGTAAATATTTTCAAGAAGTAGAAATTATGAATTTTCCTTTAATTATTTATAGATGCGCTTTATGTAGACGCGCTTTCTGGGTAATGCTTCTGAATGCTTTACCAATTGCGATAAAGTTTTTCGGCATCAAACATAATCTCTTCGTTTGGCAATCTAATTTGAGGTTTTTGTCGCGGATAAAGATTTTCCACTGCCGTTGTATCCTGTTCAATAACAGTAGCTGCTGCCTGCAAAAATGACTTTTGAAACAGAAACTTTAATAGCGGGTTTTTGAATTTTCTATATAACAAAATAAATGTCTTTGTTACATTTTCAGTTTCTGGGTAAACAATGTGAGTTTGAACAATATTACCTACTGGTGTTTGAGCCAAGAATGTTGTAGTTGAAGGAAAAGAATATTCTAGGACGTTATTCATAACTTTAGGAATTATCCCCAAAGCTGGATTTTTCAAAATTTCTCCCAGAGTATTTTCAGCTCTTGTTATATGTTGTTCTACTTTGGCATAATAACCATTTACTTGATATGACGTAACATCACATGAGGTAATTTGAAACAAATCTTTATGAGTACCATTTTGATGATTATAGTCGTAGTTCACAAGCATACTACTTAAAAAATCTGCTTGAATATTCTTTTCCCCACTCACTCCGATAAATTCATACTCCTCAGTTACTTTTTGAATTAACTCAGGGATTGGCAATCTTGGTTCATATCCACCATAAGTCCAAATACAATCTTCTTTGATAATTAATTCTAAAGGTTTAGTAACTGGTTGACTGTCTAATTTACCTTCCTTATATGATTTGCCTTTTCCATCAAATTCTAGAGCATGAAAAGGGCAAACTATAGTGTTTCGTTCTTGACAAACCCACCCTTCAGATAGAGGAGCTTGTAAATGGGGGCAGATATTATCTAGGGCAAAAAATTCGCCTTTTTTATTTTGCCAAATAACGTAATCTTTCCCATTTAAAGTAATTTCTTTAGGTTGATTAACCCCTAGCATAGACTTATGAGCAATCAACCAAGGTGCGCCTGGTAAAATCGGTTCCATATCTACCTCAAAAATTATATTTACTAACAAAAAAAATGTTTGAATTATCTAGATTGATCTATAGGGTTGTCAGCTAAAAATCATTGATATTTTATATTCCCTGTTGCCTGTCGCCTTTGAGAAAAAATGAATATATGAAATGCTCAAAAGCTTATTATTTCTGAATTCTAAATTTGAATATTATTCAAATAATAATTCTCCGGCTTCAGCATAACCAGATTCTACTATTTGACAAGCTATTTGTTCGTAAGCACCAGACTCATTTGGTGTAGTAGTCGCTAAACCATCTACATAGCGATTAAACATACAAAAAGCTGCTGAAATTAATACTGTATCGTGAATTTCTCTATCTGTTGCACCTACACTTTTTGCCTGTTGAATATCATCTTCAGAAACTTGTTTACCACCAAGCTGTACTTTTCCTGCTATTTTCAATAGAGCTTTAAGTCTGTCGGTAATATCTGCACTCTCAACATCTTGGTAAACTGTATCAACTAGATTACTGTTATTTTTAAGAAGTTGTTTGGCAACAGCACCATGAACACCCGTGCAAAAGTTACATTCATTTCGCCGGGATACATACAGCAGTTTTCAGATGGGTAAACCACAGTTAAAAAGTTAGGTTGTAGGTTGTAGGTTGTAGGTTGTAGGTTGTAGGGACTCAACTGCTCCCCCTACAATCTTAGGCTGACCTTGTGGTCTACTCGGGTGAAAAGCGCTGTAATATCAAATCCGTTTAATTCGGCATGTAAAAATGTTCCATCTTCAACCATTACCAAATATTTCCCCATCCCCCCATCTCCCCATCTCCCCATCTAATTACACCGATGCTACCGGATTTGATCTAAGCACCTATTAACTCTCGCTCCTCAACAGATAGAGGTGAGTCTCCTCTCAACAAGGTTTCGCCCAATTCCAGCAGCAGTTTACCTGTATCCTGTCTGTATTTCATTAATCCCACAATGCCGGGAAAGCCTGATGGTATATCTATATGTGCCATCTGTAACTCCTATTCTTTTTTGACTAACTAAATATTTAGTTAACTATTAGTTAAGTGCTCTTAAATTTGGTTTGTCAAGAGTTAACGAAGCAAATGCTAATATTAATTAGCTAAGAGGTAAGGCCATATTTTGGCCATAGCCGACAATAATAGAAAGCTTGGCCTTTTCAGAGCAGGGCAGTAAATTTTGTAAGGAGAGTGCATAGTTGTGAATCATGCAGCGAATACAAATAAAGGAAGGTTGCGCGATCGAGAAGCAACAAAAGCAGAAATTTTAGATGCAGCCGAGGAGGAATTTGCCAAGTATGGTTTAGCTGGGGCCAAGATAGATGCGATCGCAGCTCGGACAGGAGTAACAAAGGCCATGATTTACTACTACTTCAAAAGTAAAGAAGCTTTGTATCAGGAAGTTTTTGAACGACTAGTGGGAGAACTTCATCAAATGATTCAGCAGTCGCACCTCGATGGGTTGCCAGCAGAAATAGCTTTGGAAATGGTAATACGTTCAGCGATCGCCTATGAAGCATCTCATCCCTATAGAGGCAGGCTGTGGTTTCATGAAGCAATTCAAAATCAGGGTAAATATGGAAAATTAAGTGGTTGGCAAGAGAGCTTTGTATTTTTAATGGATATTTTGGAGCGGGGAATAGCAGAAGGAAGTTTTCGGCAGCTCGATCCCTTTTTAACAACTATTAATATTCTTGGGGTTTGCGTGTTCTATTTTGATGCCCAGGAAAATCTCAATTATCTCAAGCCCGAACGACAACTTTTGAGTCAAGAAATGATTGAAAAACAAACTCAAGAAGCAATCGATTTAGTTTTAGGTGGTGTGCTGCTGCGTTCAGAAAATCAAGTAGGGTGTAAGGCAGAGTAAAAATTCAATTACTATGAGAATAATCTAATTAGTTGATAGGGGAATCTATAATTTTTTTGAATAATTTGGTATTAATTCAGGATAGAGGATAATCAGAATAGCTTTTTATGTTGACGATCCCCATCAATAAAGTGACAATTTTTTATGAAAAAAAATCTAATTATCAGATTTGTATTAAGCGCTATTTTCTCTGTAATAATTTGCTTGAGTATTGGTTATTTTACCCCAAAGAATTGGCAGAATAATTCCTGTGATTTGACACTCTTAGAAAAAGGTATACCCATCTATATTTATAATAGTGGAATCCATACAGATATTTTAGTTCCAGTCACCACAAAAATTTGGGATTGGCAACAACATTTTAACTTAAACCTAATAGTTAATCCATCAGATTCAATAAATTATCTAGCCTTTGGCTTTGGCGATCGAGCTTATTTTCTAGAAACTTATACTGGAACATCATCACCAATTGCAATAACTTTAAAGGCCCTATTCCTACCTACCCCCTCTGCTATGCGGGTATTAGCTTATCGAAATATTCCTCAACAATATGAAATAAAGTGTGTTATAATTACTCAATCTAATTACCGTAAGCTGATGGAATTTATCAATGATTCTTTCCAGTTTGATGCTCAAAGTAATAGAATAAATCTTACCATAGACCCTAATTATGGAGGAGGTTTTTATGCAGCAAAAGGTAGTTATTCTATTTTAAAGGGTTGTAATGACTGGACTGCAGAAGGTCTAAGATTAGCAGGAGTGAATACTCCCGTTTGGTCAGGACTTTCGAGTTCGATTATGTACCATGTTAACAGTGGGTGCGACTGTCAACAAACACAGTAGTTTTGAAGTTTTGAATACAAAATATAGTGTCTATGAATATAATTCCCGCTATCGATATATTAGGTGGACGTTGCGTGCGATTGTATCAAGGAGATTATCAGCGATCGCAAATATTTAATGAGAACCCAGTTGATGTAGCAAAAAGGTGGGTAGACGAAGGAGCAACAAAACTACATTTGGTAGACCTAGATGGTGCAAAAGCAGGTCAACCAGTAAATCAAAAGACCATTGAAGCCATTATCAAAGCAGTAGATGTACCAGTACAACTGGGGGGAGGCTTACGCAATTATTCTGCAGTTGCTAGTGTACTGGCTCTGGGCGTACAGCACGCGATTTTGGGAACCGTTGCCATCGAACGACCTCAGTTAGTCTCCCAACTGTGCCAAGAATTTCCCGGTCAAATTATTGTAGGCATTGATGCCAAAGATGGTAAAGTCGCAACCAAAGGTTGGTTAGAAACATCCGAGGTATTAGCTACCGACCTAGCTCGGCAAATGGCTAAATTAAAAGTGGCAGCGATCGTCTACACCGATATTTGTCGAGATGGCACGCTCAAAGGGCCAAATATAGAAGCTTTAAGAGAACTAGCTAGTGTCAGCAATATTCCCACCATCGCTTCTGGTGGTATTAGTTCCATTAGCGATCTGTTGAGTTTGCTAGCCCTAGAGCCGACTGGTGTTGAAGGTGCGATTATTGGTCGTGCGTTATACACTGGTGATATTAATCTGACAGAAGCAAATCAAGCAGTTGGTCAAGGGCGTTGGCAAGATGTACCGCCAGATTTAGGCTATTCTGCATTTGCTTGAAAAAAGAGTTGAATTAGCTATGGGGTAGGGTGTGTTAGCGCGGAATTTAATTATGCCCAACTCAGTTAATTTTGCTTCCGCGTAACGCACCATTGGCAGCGAATTAGGTGCGTTTTATTTGGGCGGAGGTACGCCGCCTCACACACCATGGGCAGAATTAGGTGCGTTACGGCGGTATGTTGGTGTGAAGCCGATTATTTTGGGAGATGATAGCCGCCTAACACACCCTACTGGACTGTCAAAGAGCTATGGGGTAGGGTGTGTTAGCGCGGAATTTAATTATGCCCAACTCAGTTGATTTTATGCCGCGTAACGCACCATTGGCAGGGAATTAGGTGCGTTACGGCGGTATGTTGGTGTGAAGCCGATTATTTTGGGAGATGAGCGCCGCCTAACACACCCTACTGGACTGACCATGTTAAAACAGTGCGTTAAAAACAGATGGGACAGCTTCTTACTATTAAAAACTAGCTTAAAAATAGCACTTTAAATCAACTGACTTCAATATTTTTTTTGCTAGTTTATAACTACAAAATAAATGTCTCTATTCTTCATCTCACAAGTCCACAAATAATCAGGATTATTTGCTCATATTTTTAGAAATTTAGTCTGAATCTTTCTTGAGCTATCCTAAACATTTTGACTAATCTAATTATATATTCAAAAAAAATTATTGACGAGGCTAGTTCTTGATTTTGAGACCTTTATGAACAGGTTAATTTTTTGTTCTTGAGTGCGTCTTATATTCTGTTTGCGTAGCATTTCCGGAGGAAAGGAAACCTCGCCAATTAGCACTCGCTTTTTGGGCTTTTTTTTAGGAGTTTTAATTACTGGTTCTCCTACATAAGCTTTGTCACAACTAAACCTTGTGAATGATTTTGCTGTAAAATAATATTGAAGATTACTGAGAGTATTAATTATTTAAAATTGTGAGTTCAGAAAACCTAGAATTATTTGAAACAGAATATCAAGCTGGCAAACAAGCCTTTGAGCGCGGTCAATACCGCAATTCATTGCAGCATTTAGAAACTGCACGAGAACATATTAATCTGAATTCTCGGTTGGGAGGAGAGATACAAATATGGCTAGTGACAGTATATCAAGCTGCGGGTAAAGTTCAAGAAGCAACGACACTTTGTAAACAACTAACTCGTCATCCTAGTTTACAAACCAGGCAACAAGCAAAACGTATATTAGTCATTCTAGAAGCACCTGTACTGAGAAGCCGACCAGAATGGCTCACCAAAATTCCTGACTTAGCAGAAATATCTGAAAGTGATGCGAAAGATCGTAGAGGTAGCGGTGTAGTTTCCCAAGTTAAGTCACCGTCGCTGAAACCAAAAACTCCCAAGTTAGAAGTTGTCGATCCAACTAAAGTCAACACAAAAGATAATCAATTTGTTTGGGTGGCGTTAGTATTAGTAATTTTAACTTTTAGTGGGTTAGTTTGGTTTAGTTGATTTTGTGGAGAATTTTATCAGAAACCGGGTTTATGGGAGGTAGATGTCAGTATGGTGTGGTATCTAATACTAACCCGGTTTCTGTACTTTTTATATTCCAGTTAACAAAGGAGACAAAAATGCTCGTTAAACTCAAACAATTAAGCGTTCCTCCTGGAGAGCGAGTGCTATTAAAAGATGTAAACTGGCAAGATTTTGAAGCAATTTTAGCAGAATTAGGATAAGGTCGTAGTTCGCGAATTGCTTATGAAAATAATACTTTGGAAATTATGGCATCATTACCAGAACATGAAACTGCAAAAGTAATTGTTGCAGACTTATTAAAGGTGCTGATGCAGGAGTTAGAAATAGAGTTTTGGCCTCTCGGTTCCACGACTTTCAAAAATGAATTGATGCAGCAAGGTATAGAACCTGATGAGTGTTTTTATATTGAAAATGAGGCAAAGGTACGAGGTAAGAAACGAATAGATTTAACGATCGATCCGCCTCCAGACTTAGCCTAGGAAATTGACGTTACTTCTCGCACTCATCCTAATATTTATCAAAATTTGGGCGTTCCTGAATTATGGAAGTTTGAGAGAGGTAAGTTGAAAATCTATGTGCTGCAAAATGGGGAATATTATAGAGTCAGAATTTAGCATTCATTTTCCTAATTTGCCGTTAAAAGATGCTGTTGCTGAATATCTGGAGCGTTCTACTTTTATAGGTTGGAATAAAACTATGAATACCTTTCGCGCTTGGGTACAGGAACAGGTTTCTGCAAAATAAAGTAGGTTGGGTAGAACAATAGTGAAACCCAACTAAGTCTAATATTAAGTTGTCGATAATGCCTACTGCTATCAGGTTTTCTGGCTCTACCCAAGCACTACTGGTGTTGGGTAGAGGAACGAAACCCAACCTACAACTTTAATTAAAAGGCGAGGTGCAGAGGAATGTAGTTTTATTGCCCGCTCCAAACTCCCAGCCAAAACTACCACAGGAGATACAAAATGAAGCAATTCAAAAGAATCACTTTAGACCCAGAAGTCATGGGTGGTAAACCTTGTATTGGAGGTTTGCGTGTCACCGTTGGTACTGTAGTGGGGTTGATAGCATCAGGCCATTCAACAGAAGATATTTTAAAAGCATATCCTTACTTAGAACCAGAAGATTTGCAAGAAGCTCTCAGCTATGCTGCTTGGCGCGTTGAAGAAGTAGAAATTCCCTTAAAAAGCAGATGAAAATTTTGATTGACATGAACTTTTCGCCTCAATGGAGCGAAGTGTTAGGAAAATATGGATGGGAAGTGCTTCACTGGTCTGAGGTTAGCGACCCAAAAGCTAAAGATCCAACTATTATGAACTGGGCGAATATCAATAGAAGACAACGCCTGCTAAAGAACTAGTGCAGGATGGCGGAAATAAGTGACCAGTGACAAAATTCTCAAAGCCTTACCAATCAATAATTCTGACTTCTAACTTCTGACTTCTGACTTCCGCGTAGCGGCACTAGATACCTATGGGATAATTAGTTGAATTGCTGGGAAGTATGTGCGATAACGATTGACATCGCGGGTTAGCAGAGGAATATTTGCTACAGCAGCATGGGCACCAATATAAAAATCGGGAAGTGGCGATCGCCTTTCTCCCCCACGCTGACGATATGTTAAAAAACTTTGTCCTGCCAGGAAAGCTGCTGAATAAGGCAAGGGGTCTCGACGAAAAAAATCTTCTGGTAAAGCTTCTTCAACTTCCTCCGGTTGATTAAATCCAATAGATATTTCGGCGTAAATGATGGGATTAATTACCAAATCTCCCTGGTTAGCGTAGTTAGTTAGCATTTGCGATGACCAATCAAACCATTGAGGGTCTTCCGTGAGAACATCTAAGATAACATTACTATCCACTAGAATTTCACTCATAGATCTTCGCGAGTTAGTTGCATAATTTCATTAGTGTTCAGACGGCTTGTTGCTTTGCCACGAATGGCAGCAATCATTTCTTTTCCTCGGTTGGAGTTTTGAAGCTTGCGAATTTGTAAAGTATCCCCTATTACTTCAAGTTCAACTTCTGTCCCCGGGAGAAACTTAAGCAGGTTTTGAATTTCTGGAGGGATGGTAATTTTTCCTTCAGTGTCAATTTTCATAATTTTTATCCTTCGGGTTTTCTGACTTTACTTATAGCTGTTTTCATTAACATAGACTACAGTAATAGAAGATAAGTCAACTCTGGAGAAAAATATGGTTTGTTTCTACGTAGTCTACCTTTATAAAAAACGCTATAAGTGCTAGTGGTGTAGGGTTTCGGCTCCTTGATCTAACCTACAACTGTAAAGGGTTATGGTGTTGGTTTTGATGGGGAAGGCATCGTTGGGTTTCTTGGAGTAGGAGAATTTTGTTGAGTGTTTTTTGTACTCATACTATCTAACTTTGAGATGATTGTTTTGTGCATAGCTATGTACATACCTACATTAGTGAGTATGATTATAACTAGTGTTAAGAACATTGAAATCAAGTTAATTCTGAAGTGGGTGTTTACTGAACCTTCAATTTTGGAAACCTTATTCTCTAAAGAATTGAAATCAGTCTTAGTTACTAGGGGACTAGTAGAATTAGATAGTTCTTGTCGGATAGCTTCAAAACTTGGAAGTTCCCTAATTCTTTCATTGATTCTATCCATATCTATCTCTCTGATTGACTTAACCTCTCGCTCAAGGATTTCTAGGATTCTTTTAAAATTCTCAAATCTGTCGTTAAAATTCTCAAATCTGTCGTTAAAATTCTTAAGCCGTACTTCTAAATTTTCATCTATACCTTTTGAGTATTGTTTAAAACGATCTGTTTCCTCTTTATAGTCAGCTATTTGCCTTTTAAGAGCTTCAACGGAAGTCTTTATATCTCGATCGAGCTTTTCATAATTCTTCGTAGACTCACTCCACAAAACGGTATATGAGTTAATTGTGTCTGCAGTAGTAGTCAGTTTATTTTTTGTAGCTTCTAGTTCTTTTTCAATAGCCTTTATCGCGTCTGATAGGCTGGAAAGAAGTTGATATCGTTCCTGCTCTGTCAACTGTGTTGTCATAAGTCTCAGGTTTAATAACTTTATTTATTATATTATAATATTATGCTTTTTGCTTAGGAAAATAAATTTTAGTTCAAAGGGAACAGGCGAAGGAAACTGAAAAGTTCTTAACCTGAATTTGTAGAGGTATAGCTTCTCTAGCATTTAGGTGATTATGGCTAATTGTTTAATTCAAAGCTATAAGGAACAGGCATTACACCTGTTCCATTTTCAACTTTCCCCTTCCTTTCAAACTTGAGATAGCAACACTAAATATCCAAATCAGCAACTTTCAACTTCGGCCCGTAAGTTTCAATAAACTCACGCCGGGGAGCAACCCGATCGCCCATCAATACCGTAAATATTCGATCCGCCTCCGCAGCATCTTCAATTTCTACCCGTTTCAAAGTCCGACTTTCAGGATTCATCGTTGTATCCCAGAGTTGCTGTGGCATCATTTCACCAAGACCTTTAAACCTTTGGATAGTATAGTTTGCATTAGCCGGAAACTCATTTTGAATCAGTTGGTTGAGTTCGCGATCGCTATAACAATAGTAATGATTCCGGCCCCGCTCCACTTTATATAATGGTGGGCAAGCAATATAGATATAACCCTCATCTACCAGCGCCCGTTGATATCGATAGAAAAACGTTAACAACAACGTGCGAATGTGAGAGCCATCAACATCAGCGTCAGTCATAATAATTATTTTATGATAGCGCAACTGAGACGAGTCAAATTCATCGCCTTTGATACCCAAACCCAAAGCAGTAATCATCGATTGGATTTCATTATTTTTGTAGATTTTGGCATCATCGGTTTTTTCTATATTGATGATTTTACCTCGTAGCGGTAATATAGCTTGGAAACGGCGATCGCGACCTTGTTTAGCACTACCGCCCGCACTATCGCCCTCTACCAAATAAATCTCTGACTCTTCAGGATTTTTCGTACTGCAGTCAGCCAATTTTCCTGGTAATGGAGAAGACTCTAAAACAGATTTCCTCCTCACCAAATCTCTCGCGTGACGAGCTGCTTCTGCTGCCTTCAAAGCCTGAATAGCTTTCTCTAAAATCGTATCTGCAACTTGAGGGTTAAAGTCGAGATATTCACTTAAAACCTCTCCCACCAATGAATCAACAATACCTCTAACTTCAGTATTACCTAACTTAGTCTTAGTTTGACCCTCAAATTCTGGGTCTGGCACCTTCACCGAAATAACTGCCGTCAGACCTTCGCGGACATTTTCACCACCCAAATTAGCCTCACCATCTTTGAGTTTATTCCGCTTACGAGCAATGTTATTCATAGTTCTGGTTAAAACAGTTTTTAACCCTTCCAAATGAGTACCACCATCAATAGTCCGAATATTATTTGCAAAGCCGAGAACATTATCACTAAAAGCATCCACACACCATTGCAAAGCTACTTCCACTTGCACATCATTCTTTTCCCCCTCTACAAAAATAACCTCTTCATGCAAAGGTTGTTTTTCCCGGTTCATGTAGATAACATATTCTTTAATCCCACCCTCATAACAATAAGATTCAACTCGCGGATCATCACTTTTGAGTAACTCCAGACGGTAATCAGTTAAAGTAATCTTAACACCAGCATTCAAATATCCTAACTCTCGCAAACGACCAACGATAGTATTGTAGTCAAATTCAATACCCGTGCTAAAAATTTGCTCATCTGGCAGAAAATGCACCGATGTACCCGTGCGGTTTTCCTTATTTTTTTCAGATACCAAATCGCCAGTGGGCTTACCACGCTCATAACGTTGGATATGTGTCTTTTTATCCCGCCAGACCGTTACCTCTACCCACTCCGATAGGGCATTGACCACAGAAACCCCTACCCCGTGTAATCCCCCAGAAACCTTGTAGCTACCTCCACCAAATTTACCTCCGGCGTGGAGAACAGTCATAACTGTTTCCAAGGCTGACCTACCTGTTTTAGAATGGGTATCCACCGGAATACCGCGGCCATCGTCTGTAATTCTGACAGAACCATCTTCATTGAGGTCAACTTCGATGTGGGTGCAATAACCAGCCAGCGCCTCATCGATGGAGTTATCTACAACCTCATATATTAGATGATGGAGTCCACGAGGGCCCGTGGTCCCGATGTACATTCCTGGTCGCTTGCGTACTGCTTCGAGACCTTCGAGAACTTGAATTTGTTCAGCGCCGTAAGTGCTGCTGGCCATAGCTATATCTCTCCCAATAATGGCTTTAATATCAACTTCCGTCAAAAAATGAAAAAGTTCTCCTAAATTATAACATAAAAGCCTTAAAAGCGACTCTAGGGCATTTTAATGAGAAATTTATTTAGGGGATGTAGCTTCTGAGATAGCCAGTA
>JBARXI010000634.1:0-24109 GCA_049647275.1 Microcoleaceae cyanobacterium | reverse complement strand
TTCTGTAGCGGGTTTAATACCCCACCGTCAACTGGAGTGCTTAAAATTGTTTAGGGTTAGAATCCCTATGCAATTTTCACATCACGCCTTTCCTACGGAATGCGGAGCAAACAGCATAGCTGCCTTCTTCAATAGATATGAGAGTGAAGATATCTTTTTAAGACAATAGATATCTGACACAAAATCTTTTAATTCCCCTGATTATTCGTAACATTCTTTTTTTTATAGGAGTTGTATCGTCTCCGGTTGAGCAGTTATAAATAACGACACGACGGAGGAGTCACCGAGTCAGGATCTATGATAAAAACTCTAATTTATATAGTCATAAATTGATGTATACGGAGCTGAATTTAACTTTTGAGTTCATACTTTTGACTTTCTGGAAGCGGTTGAACTGTTTTCACCGGCATAACATCATGGAAATTTCCATAATCAACAAACCTTTGACCTTCAGCAGAAGTAAACATTACATCAACAAAACGCATATTCCACATAATTTTGTCTAATGTATAGATATGACGAGTATGAATAGTCTGAGAAACAGTTTCATCTAATCCTGTAAGAGTCACAAAAAACCGGATTTCTTGATGATTTAATGTTTCCAAATAAGCTGGCGACCAATGATATAAAGGACTTGTTTCATCAATTCGGTGCATTACTAACCAGGTCAGAGCAAGCATCGGTGTTTCTGAACGAACTAATTTCAAATCGCAAAGTCGTCGCAGAGAATGTCCTTCCGGAGAAACCACTTTATCTAACAATAAAGTGACTCTGACTTGAGATTCTACTATCCAATTATGACGTTGGTTAGCAATGCGAAACATCAGAGTAGGTACACCATTGTAGGGAGAAATAATTGCGACATTACTGAAAAGCACTCGCGCTGTTGGTACAGAGAATCTGGCAAACATTAATCCTGTAATCATTGCCATGCCAATTAAACCAATAAAAACTTCTATAGTTACTAATATATGAGTATAAAAATCTGTCGGATACATAGCACCATAACCAATAGTGGCCATAGTTTGCACGCTAAAGGAAAAAGCATCAATAAAAGAACCAGATTTAGCGTTATAAATACCATTGTCACTGACTAAATATAAAAATGCAAATATAGTGTTAATTACAAGATAACAACTGATGATTATACCCCATAACTGTGGCCAAGAAATTGTCATTAATTGATGGTAAAAATCACTCCAGTGAAAGTGAGGAGTTCCAAGCACTTTAATATCTACAGGACCGATTTTTCTAACTACACCTTTTTGACGTTTGCGCTTAAATTTTTTCATTTTAATTACCTAATAATAATGCTTATACCAGTTTAAAAAAATATTGCTACAAAATTTTTGTTACCAGGAGTCAGGAGTCAGGAGGAGTACAAAACTATTAAGGGATTTGTACTGAATTATACTGTAACTGTCTTTTTTGAATTTGGTATTATAAAATTACTGCTAAATAAAATTACCTGATAAATCAGCCTTGCAAAAATAGGATAAATAAGTCAAACTAAGTTCTGGGTAGAAAAAAATATGACTGACAAATAAGCTACAAATTTCAACCTGAACAAGCTTAAAAAATTCTAACTTCACTGATACAAATTATGGCTAATAATGACAACAAAGACCCTAATGATAATCCTGATATGTTTCATAGTGACCGAGACTTAGAAAAACTAGCAAATCGTCTTGCTAATAATGTAGCTCGGAACACTTTTATTCAAGAAACTATTGATGATATTAGACATTATCTTCAAGTAGACAGAATAGTATTATACTACTTTTATCGCGAGTGGAAAGGACAGGTAACATTTGAGTCTTTGAGCCATAGAAAGTTTTCAATTTATGGTTCAACAGGAGCTGATGAATGTTTTAATGATGAATATGCTGCTATGTATAAAGATGGAAGAGTCCGAGCCATCGAAAATATCGAATTAGAACCAATACATCCTTGCCATCGAGACTTCCTCCGCAGCATTAACGTTAAGGCTAATTTAGTAGTGCCTGTTCTCAATTCCAGGAGGTTATGGGGGCTGTTAGTTGCTCATCAATGTCAGGATGTGCGTTGTTGGTCAAAGTTCGATCTACAAGTAATGCAAAAGGCCGCAGTCATTCTGGCAACTGCACCAGCTATTAGAGATAGTTAATATTATTCCCTACTTTTAGAGAGGCTAATATATAGCATTTTGTTAATCTAAATTTAGCTTTTATAACTATAAACCCCACTCAGTATTGGAAGTAACTTTAATGTAGCAATTAATATTCAGAAAAGAGCCAAATAACCAATAAATAAATTATTTTCTCTAATTGAATTTAAAAATTATCAATAAACTTAATTAAGTTTGTTTTGAATTAATTTACAAAAAAAATAACATCTCAAGCCTCTCCTTTTAAGGAGATAAAACGCGTAAGCCTCCCGGAGGGAAAGGAAACCTCGCCATATCCAATCGACCAAGAGAAAAGAAAATTCTGAATCTTCTCGTCTCCCGCTTAAGTCAGAGGCTAACTGATAACTGAAATGACATAGGTGAGGTATTCCTTAGCAGCTCAGTTAATGTGTTCACAGAAGAGTCATTGAGAAGTCTACATCTGGTTATTTTCAGCAATTAACAATTTTCATGTCGGCGACAGCCGATACAATTAATAATTAATAATTATATCAAATTCGTTTAATTGCACATACAATCTAACCTTGAAGAAGGTGTTAGGTTGTAGGTTGTAGGTTGTAGGTTGTAGGTAAATAAACTCTGAATCATAATCAGTCAATCTACAGTTGGCTTAAATAGTGTAGACAGCAGATAGTAAAACTATTGACAATGGTAGAATAATCGGCTTAATTCTCCTACTGACTACTGACTACTGACTACTGACTACTAGATTGATAGTGAGGTTATTCAACCGGATTTGATATTACCCCTTCTTAAAAGAAGGGATTGACACTTAAGGAAATTTTTTAATTTTATCCCCTTAAAAGGGGAGGCTTTAAACCTGAATTGTTTAATTCTTAATTATTAACTATTAATTATTCGGTAATCACTGTAGGAGTAAGCCACTTAATAGCTACTACGATGTTCTATAAATTTATCTAAATCTGGCACATTTATCCAAGTGCCAGTCAGATTAGATTCGTGAGTTAAATCCATTAATAACTGGGAATAAACTCCTTCTTTCAGAGATGGAATTACAGATTTTCCTGCCTCTATTCCTTCTACCCAATTATCAACCACTCGAATAAAAGGTGCAATTCTACCATCAGGATAAACTTGAGGAAATGCTAACCTCTCAGGAATTTTTATCTCTGCTAAAGCTTCCCCATTTTGAGACCCCCAAACTTTGAACCCATGTACATAATCTTGTTGATTATCACTACCAATAATTAATGTACCTTTACTACCATAAACTTCTACCCAATGACCGCGACCTTGATAAGTAACAGAACTAATACAAATTTGACAAGGAGTACCATCTGCTAACTCTAACATGATGTTACAAGTATCATCTGCATCGACCGGTTTTAATTGATTATCCGCCGTGGGGTCAGGACGAGTTTTAATTGATGTATTTAATTGCCCAAAAAGTTTTTTAGCCGGACCAAATAACCAGTTAATATAATCAAAAGTATGGGAAGCGATCGCTCCTAATGCACCACCACCTTTATCTTTTTCAGCATACCAATTCCAAGGGCGATTTGGGTTAGCCCGACTTGATGCTAACCAGTCAATTTTAATTAGGCGTTTATCCCCCACATATCCATCAGCTAAAATCTCTGCAAATAGTTGCCAAGCAGGTACATAACGAAATTCAAAATCCATAGTTACTATACATTGATTAGTAACAGCAAGTTGATATAATTCCCTAGATTCTTGTGCTACTAAAGTTGTTGGTTTTTCTAATAATAAATGCTTGCCTGCTGATAATACTTGCTTTGCCATTTCATGGTGTAGAAATGGTGGTGTGGAAATAGTTACAGCCGTAACTTCTGGCAGTGCAAGAATCTCTTCTATAGTTTTACAAGCATGGGGGATATTGTGGCTTGATGCGATTGCTTTTGCTTTTTCTAAATTAGGATTATAAACAGCTACTACCTGAGTTTTATGATATGCTTCCAAACCTGGTAGATGTACTTTTTTACCAAATCCTGTGCCTACGACTGCTACACCAATAGTGTTATTACTCATTGTTATTTATTAGAAAGAATAAGGAACAAAGCATATTTATTACTACCTCTTTGAAAGGGAGGAGATAGGAAGAATTTTACATCCTCTCCCACTTAAAAGAGCGTGGATTCCCATCTATCTAAATCAAAGAGACGCTTGCTGCTTTGGTTTAGACTCTGAGGGAGGTAAGTTTTAATTTTTCCTAACTATAATCTATCCTTACCTCTTGTAAAACTGAAATTCAAATAAATTAAAATATTAATAATTACCAATTATTACCGAATAACTAAGGTTTAAATCCTTTCCTTGGCTGCACCACGGGTTGTTGCCCTACAAGGAGAAATAAAGAAAAAAAATCTTTTTAATCAATCCTCATTTTTTTAAGGAGAGGTAATTGTTAATTGTTGAATTTTGACTTTCTTGCCTAGCGTTCCCTCACAGGAGTCGATTGGATGTGGCGTTTTGCTTCCGGATTCCGATAGGATGCTTTGTGCGCCAGTAAAACGAACGGTGGTGTCGTGTCTCGGTGATGTATAACTCTCTTGAGTGCATCTGACATTCTTGAGGGGCTGTGTGCGGAATTATTTCCACATTTTAACAGCCCCGTAAAGACACCTCAGAATTACAGGCTTGATGTATGACTTTTGACTTGATTAATTACCCATTTCATTTGATTTTCTGGTAATCCCAAATCAGCAAGCTCCCTGATGGATTGGCGATCGCTCAATCCATAATCCAACGTCCAAAATCAAAAATTTGATGACTACTGTAAAAGTGGGTCTAATTTTCCCTGGCCTTCAAATTCATATAAATCGTCACAACCACCAATATGTTGGTCGTTGATGAAAATTTGTGGTAAGGAACGACTGCCATTAGCTCTTTGGGCCATTTGGTCTCGTGCCTCTTCATCACCATCAATACTGTAGTCTGTATAGTCTACTCCTTTTTTTTGTAACAATGCCTTGGCTCGTATACAAAAGGGACATGAAGACCAACTGTAGATTTCAACTTTAGCTGCCATCAGATTCTCAATAACTATGGAATATTTCTGCAATAATTTTAACTACATCTGCTGGCTCGCGAACAATTAATTAAAATTTCTATATTTAGTTTGCTTTGTAGGTAATATCACATTTAATTGAATAGGTATTTTTAAAAAAAGTTATAGTCATTAGGGGAATTATAGGGGCAGCGCAATGATATAGGAGTAGGATAAAAATTGTGTTTTACTCTCGATCAAAATATCATGTCCGGTTAAATACTTATAAATAAGGGAATAGGGAATAGGGAGAATCAAGAAATTTTCCCTGTATAGAGAGGAGAGTTTTTTTTGTTCGCTAATTATCCGGACATGATATAACTCATAACAAATAGTAAATCTGGTTTATGTTAATTACTTATGAAGGGAGAGAAGAAGAAACAGAAAAAAATTATATAGCATTTCTCGCTCTTAGTGAGATACACGAGTTTTAGATTTTTGGTAACAGGCAACAGGGAACAGGGAATAGAAAAAATACTGTACTTCATAAAGGATGAGAACCGCTATAAGTATCTTCTATGAACCGGACTTAGTATAATTAACCCACAAATGAAAACTCAAAACCAATAATTATCAATTCATGAGACTCGATCTAACATAAAAATGCACTAGAATGATAAATATTTTCTAGTGCATTCTTTTCTACTAAACAAAAATGTAATATTTATTTAGTTGGCATTTTATTGATATTAATCATCGGCAAAATCATAGAATTAATTATGCAGCTAATTGCCGACAAAAATCACATCACGAAGCAATGACATAATCAATTAGTTGTGCCAATCGTTGACGCAAAGTTTCTAAACCAAGAGCTTTAGAAGCAGAAATAAATAACGCCATCGGATACTCTTCTTGAGCAAATTTGAGAGTTTCTCCGTCCGCTCGATCGATTTTATTAAAAGCCATTAATGCGGGCCCTGGAGTTTCTGGCATTTCTGCCAAAATATTCATTACAGAATGTACTTGACTTTGCCAAGCGGGATGAGACAAATCGACAACATGAAGCAACGCATCCGCATCTGTAACTTCTTCAAGAGTTGCCCGAAAAGCATCTATTAAAGCGGGGGGAAGTTCGTGAATAAATCCCACCGTATCTGTTAGCACAATTGTACTCGGCTCACCCGTAACAGCATCAGGCACAACAAGACGACGGGTAGTGGGGTCTAGAGTCGCAAATAATTGATCTTCGGCATAAACTTCTGCATTAGTAAGTGTATTTAATAATGTAGATTTCCCAGCATTAGTATAACCGACGATCGCCACTGTTGGTACTTCTTCATGTTGTCGGCGTTGGCGCAGACGCGATCGATGAGCTTGCAGTTGGTTGACTTCTTTTTGTAGCCGTGATACGCGCTGTTGAATAGCCCGGCGTTCTGTTTCTAGTTTGGTTTCACCAGGACCTCTAGTACCAATACCACCACCAAGACGAGACATTGCTTGACCTCGACCTGTCAAGCGCGGGATAGTGTATTCAAGTTGAGCCAGTTCGACCTGTAGTTTCCCGGCGCGAGATTGGGCGCGTTGAGCGAAAATATCGAGAATTACCTCAGTACGGTCTACGACTCTGACACCGATTTTGGTTTCTAGGTTGCGAACTTGCGCCGGTGATAGGGAGCGGTCAAATACAACAAGATTTGCACCGACAGTTTGCACAGTCAGAGCAATTTCTTGAACTTTACCTTCTCCAACTACCGTTTGAGGATGGGGTCGCGAGCGATTTTGTCGAATTGTGCTGACTACCTGACCTCCTGCAGTATCAACCAGTCTTACCAATTCTGCTAATCCATCTTCAAATTGCTGGTTTGTCATTCGGTCTACTTTCAGCCCCACCAGCAAAACTGTATCTCGATCTGAATCTACTTCTTGAGCGACAAATTCTCGTTCAAATTCTGCTTCTAACCCTTCAATTAACTCGATAAAATCTTGTTTAGCGAGCATATCTAAACTCAGAGGTGGTGACACACTCCAGAAGTTGAGTTGTTGAATATTTTCGGTATCTGTGTCTTGTTGTGGTTTAGTGGGTAGTAGGTGAGCTAAATAGGTCTGTTTAATGTAACCTGTAGACCCTCCACCACGACGTTTGAATCCTTCACCTGTAAGAGTCAGCATTACCATCGCATCAAGTCGTTGAATCACCATTGCAGTGAGAGCGGCTTGGGATGGTGCTTCTGATTTGAGATTAGTGGCGATACAACGAATACCACTAAGACGACTTGCACCATAACGAGGTAATTCTAGAGGTGGTATTTGAGTTTGGTGAGGTGTGCCAATACCCACCCTGATGATTTGTCCGCGACGGTTGATATAGACGCAGACTGGTTGGCCAACTTCTGTGCCGATCGATGCGACTCTTTGGGCGAATTCCAGGGTAGTTAAGCAGTCGCCTGGCAGTCGCTGATGGTACAACTTTTGTAGTTGTTTAAGTTGGCTGGATTTGAGACCCTGAAGATTTCCATAGATGGTTTCGATAGGCATTTCTAGCCACGTTTTTGTGGCCCCTCTGTATACTACTTTTATATAAATACACTATTATATCAATTTCAAATAAAAGTAGTGTGACAAAACTGTGGTTAGAAACAACTGGGATTTGTAGTAAATATTTATTCAAATAAAATGACAAAAAAGATAAGGTCTCAAGCCTCGCCTTTTAAGGGGATATAGCGCTACGCGCAAGTTAGAAGTAAGAAGTAATCCCTGAGTGAGTTTTTCCGCAGCAAATGCTCCGCAAAGAGCATTTATAAATGTCCGCGCCCTATTTGCGTAGTGCTATAAAAAAGAAAATTCTGCATCTTCAAGCCTCCCTATTGCAGGAGATACTGATAACTCAAATCAGGAGAGAATGTATGTTGCTTGTGTCGCGATCGCATGAGAATTTTCAATCTATATTCTGTCATCTTTGAGATTAATTACTGAATTAAAGTTTATAGTAAAATTAGTCATAGTTTCGTCATCTCTATCAAATATTAAAAGCTGATTCATAAAGTTTTAAACTAGCTCTAAGCTTATTACTGTCATTATCGGACTTTCTTTTGATTGTCTTGATAAATTAGCTCTAAATTAATAAAAATAAAACAGTAATAAATAACTACCAAATTGCTGCCATATCCAATACAAACCCTAGCAAAACATTTTCACCAGATAATGTTGTCGGAGAGTCTAATATTTCCACATCTTTACCAAGATGATAAATTTCTACATGCCGATTTTTTCGATTAATTAACCAACCTAACCGCAGAGCATTTTCAAGATATTCTTTCATTTTTTCTCTGGTTTCGGATAACCTCTCAGAAGGTGACATTAATTTCACTAAAAAATCGGGGCAAAGAGGTAAAAATTTTATTCTTTGTTCGGCAGTTAAATTATTCCATTTTTCAATAGTTATCCAAGAAGCATCGGGAGAACGATTTGCATATACCTAATGGTAGTTTAAAACCCGTGGATGAATCAAATGTTTTACCTAATTTTGTGCGCCGATTCCAGATTCCTAAATCAAGGGGCATTTCAAAGTTACGATTTCCAGTTTCTACCCCCAGTCGGCGACATAATAATTAAATCTCCCTTAGCATTACGTTCAAATTTTAAATCCCGGTTTTTTTGACATAGTTGAAAAAAATGTTAGTCTGTTAAGTCAATTACTGAGTTAAGGTCGATAGTATAGTATTTACATTTGAGATGTGAAATAGGATAAGAATATTTCCGGCAAAGAAAAAATTACTGAAACCACGAGCAACTATTCGAGATGTTTAGTCTCATTTTCTCTGTTTCTGGCAATGAGATTTTCACAACTCATTTGTAAACGCTATATAACTAGTCATAGTTTAGTTATTTTTGTGAGATATTCAGTTAATAAAACAATACTAATTTTCTCTGAAGTTGCATCTAATTTTATTGTTGCTGAGTTTTCCTATACTTTGAGAAATGGCTTGGGGTTGAATAAAAAATCTTGCTTATAGGTAAACAACCCCTAGTAACTTCAATTCGTCATAAATCACCAAGTGTGTTTGCTCCGCATTCCGCACCGAAAGTCAGAAGTTAAAATTAGTGGGATATTTTTACTCACCACTAATTTTCAACCGCTAAAATGAAATTTATAGCGGGGGTCTTAAACCCTATTTCTCCGTCTACAAATAGAGATTTTATTACCGAAAATTATCATGCGAAAAAACTTCTGACTTCTGAGTTGCTATTTCTGATTTTCCGTGCCTCCTGGGTCGTAGCTACGCTAATGTCATGCTGCACAAACGAGCGCAGCGATAATGGGATTACAATTTTTTCAGAAGGCAAACCTCTATTTGAATAAATTTATTTATTTGAAAAAAAAGGCGATATTCATTAGTAATTATATCAACTTATTTATCAATTATTTTATTGCTTTGCACCTGCACTTAAAGAATATTCAAATCTAGATGATAAAATTGACCATCAAAAACATAAAGTTAGTATGATTTTGAATCAGCTTCAGACTAATACTAAGAGTCAAAACAAAATAATAATTGTCATTATCAAACATTTATCAATAAAATACCAAACCTAGGTTTAGCTTAAGTTTGGCTAAAGATAACTAGGGTAATATTCCCTCTGCTAAGATATCCGCCTTAACCCCTACCAGTCACAAATAGAATATTTGTGTTCAGATTGATGATATAGAATCCCATAGGGCCATTGTTTGATAAAAAGAAAAAACATCTTCTTCTCTGGACGATATAATAGTTTGTCTCAAGAAGATATTTCAAAAATTGTTAATTTTTGATAAAATAAGATATCAATTTAGTAGGTTGCTTAGTGTAAAAATATAGCACTGTGAACCGTAAAAAAGATGTTAGCTATAAGTTAGAGGTAGATCGCTTCCAACTATTGGCCATTCATTAGTTAGCTGAAGTCGATTAAGCTGTTATTCATATTAAGATGTAGATTTAATTTTCAGTTAAGTAGGGAAAATGCCATAAACTGATGCTTCTTAAAAAACTGAATTGATTGATTTAGTAAAAGATTTCACTATAGATACAATGATAATTTATTATCATAGATTAAGCAATGAATACTAATCAGGAACAGCACATACTAGGAAATATTTTAGTCGTTGACGATCGACCAGAAAATTTACGGGTTTTAACTCAAGTGCTGGAAAAAAAAGGTTATAAAGTTCGGAAAGCAATTAATGGAGAGACGGCTTTAATCTCAGCAAAGTATCGACCTCCAGATTTAATTTTATTAGATATTATCATGCCTGATATGGATGGTTATCAAGTTTGTAAACAACTTAAAGAATATCCTCGAACTTGTGAAATACCAATAATTTTTGTCAGTGCTTTAGATGAAGTTTTAGATAAAGTTAAAGCTTTTAATTTAGGGTGTGTAGACTATATTACCAAACCTTTTCAAGTTCAAGAACTGCTAATTCGGGTGCAAACTCAGTTGAAACTTCAACAGCAAAAGCAACAGCTAGAGGCACAAAATCAACAACTAAAAAAAGAAATTTATGACCGACAGTTAGTAGAGGAAAATTTGCGACTTTTAGATAAAGCAATTAGTGCTTGTAGTAATGGAATAATTATTACTAATGCTACTGAACCGAATAATCCTATTATTTATGCAAATCCAGCTTTTGAAACAATTTCTGGTTATTCCGTAGAGGAAGTCTTAGGCAAAAATTGGTCTTTTCTACTGGATGAAGACGATAGTCATCCTGATTTTAAAGTGTTAGAAAGAGAAATGATTCAAGGTAAAGGCTGTCAACTGACTATGCGTAACTATCGCAAAGATGGAACACTTTTTTGGAATGAAATATGGATTTCTGCTGTCGCAAATTCATCGGGAGTTATTTCTAATTATATTAGTATTCAAACTGATATTACCGACCGCAAACAGATGCAAGAAGCACTACAATCATCGGAAGAAAGATTTGCTTCTGCTTTTATAGCAAGTCCCGATCCAATAACTATTATTACCCTGGAAGATGAACGATATCTGGAAGTTAATGATAGTTTCTGTCGCTTAATGGGTTATCGCGAAGCAGAAGTAATTAACCAAACCACAGAAAAGCTTAATATTTGGGTTAATAAACAAAGGCGTCATACTTTAGTTGAGAGACTAAAATTAACAGGCTCAGTTCGCGATCTAGAAATAGAGTTTCGTACTAAGTCTGGTAAAATTAGAACCATGTTAATTTCTGCAGAATTAATCAAGATTAGTGAAGAAGATTGCATATTAACAGTAGGTAAAGATATCACAGACCGTAAACAAATACAGTTGGCTTTAGAAAAAGCTAACCAAAAATTACATCGTTTGGCTAATAGTGACGGTTTAACCCAAGTAGCAAACCGTCGTTATTTTGATGAGATTCTTAGTAAAGAATGGCGAAGATGTATGAGAGAAAAACAGCCTTTATCTTTGATTCTTTGTGATGTAGATTATTTTAAATTTTACAATGATTATTATGGTCATCAAATGGGTGATGATTGTTTAATTAAAGTTGCCCAAGCCATGAGTGATACAATTAGAAGACCAGCAGATATTGTTGCCCGTTATGGTGGGGAAGAATTTGTTGTGATTTTACCTAATACTGATAAACAAGGAGCAATCAATATAGCAGAGTCTATTCAAGAGAAAGTGAGTGAACTGCAGATTATGCATTTAAAATCGAAAATTAATCAATATATTACTCTGAGTTTTGGCTGTGCTACTGTTGTTCCAGATATCAAATTTACTCCAAAAAATTTAATTCACACTGCAGATGAAGCTCTATATACTGCCAAAAATTTAGGGCGCAATCGGATTATTTCAAAAATCTTATCGGAAAACAAAACTTGAGAGAGGGGAGACAAGATAAAGTAAGGAGCAGGGTCAGATTTTTTCTTGTATTAAAGGTCAAGTGTTATAATATCATGTCCGGTTGAATGCTTATAAATAACGACGGAGGAGTCAGGAGGGAAGAAGAAGGAATAGGAGAATAAATTTTTTTTATCACTAATTCAACGGACACGATATAACACGAAATTGAAAAAAGAATCTTACGAATAATTTGGGTGATTAAAAGACTTTACAAAAGATGTGCCTTTGAGTAAAAAGATCAGCTCCGACCTAATAACTAATAAATGGTATGGAAGCCATTCAGTCTGACTTCTGTACGAGGAATACCAAGGGTGAAAACAGAATGTTATGAATAATTTGGGTCATTAAAAGATTTTTGCTAAAAAGTCTCTTTAAACCCCGCCCTTAAGGGCGGGGTCTTACAAATGGATATTAACTATAATAAATGAGATATTTAAGCTATAAATTGCTGACTCCTGTACCTCGCAAATCCGACGGCGACCCTACCTGACTCCTAAGAAATAGCCTAGCTATTTGTAGCAAACATTGATTAAATAGCTATAACACCTAATCCGGGCAAATGATTAGGTAACAGCCGCCCTCCCTCAATCAACGCACCTTTAAACGGATCGTCAATCAAATTCAGATGACTATCCAAATCTAAATAATCTGCCAGTGGGGCGAGTTGTGCTGCTGCCGTATTTGCCAAGCAACTATCGGAATAACAACCAAACATTACCTGCAACCCATAAGCCTTTGCCGTATGCACCATCCGCATTGCTTCAGTTAATCCCCCAGATTTCATCAACTTAATATTGATACCATGTACGCAGTTTGCTAACTTAGGAATATCTGTACTGGTAAAACAACTTTCATCCACAAAAATAGGTAACGGTGACTGCCGATAAAGCTCAGGTAACTCTGCCATCGCCGAAACAGAAGCTAATGGCTGCTCCACATAATCAACCCCAACACTAGCTAACCAGCTACACATTTTCACTGCATCCTCCAAACTCCAACCACCATTAGCATCCACATATAACAACGCATCCGATGGTGCTTCCTCTTTCACCGCCATCAACATTGCTCGATCTGCCTCAATGCCTTCCGGGTTCCCTAACTTCACTTTTAACACCCGCGCATCAATAAATTCTAACCAGTTTCGCACCCTCTGTTTTGCAGCTTCCGGCGTGCTGATGCCAATAGTCACAGAAATGGGAGGAATGCGACCGCGATTCAAACCCCAAATTTGCCACAAAGGCAACCCCACTTTTTTACCCATCCAGTCATGTAATGCCATATCAATAGCTGCCCTAGCTGCTGAAGGTATTTGTCTGTCTGCTAAGACTTGCTCAATTTTCTGTCTATCAAGTGGGGTAAATTTTTCTAGAGTAGGGGCAATTTGTTGTAAAACTTGTTGTAATATTTCCGTAGTTTGTGGTTTTTCTCCTACTGAAAAAGGCGAAGCTTCTCCCCAACCTTCAATACCTTCTTGTTGTATTTTTATCCAAATATTGCTACTTTTAGCTGTAGTACCCCTACTAATAGTTAAGGCAAATCTTTTATGGACTGTAAAAGTTTGAATCTGAATTTGCATGGTTAAGTATTCCTATATGTTTAATAATTGTATTATCGGCTAAAAATATTAACAAACCCTATAAAAAAAAATGGCAATTTCTCAAATTTTTAATTTTTTATAGCTATCTTAAATTCGATTTTTTTTGAGCCAACTAACTAACTCGCTATTATTAATTAGTCATTTCCCATTAAAATATGACAATCAAAAGATAGTGAATTGCATCTAAGTTAGGTAAACTTTTGACAGGCAAGATGCCCGCACCAAAAAAGTTTTATTTAAACCCCATCTTTAAGGGCAAGGCATTAAATGTTTGTACCTCATATAAGTAGGTCGGTGTTAAAAATTGTCGTTATGAGAAGGCAAGAGGCAAGAGGCACTCATGCAAGAGAGAAGAGAATTTTAGGTGATTTTACTTTTTGTTACATACTTAAGTTTTTTCCTACCTTTCTACTTACCTGAAAAATTCTGTAATATTAGGGAATAGCAAAAAATCAACTATCCAATTCTTGGACTCCCTCTACTTCCTACTCCCTAAAGTTCAGTAAAAGGGGATATTTTTTTACGAGGGGAGTTTCTGATTATACTTTGATTTCGATTTCGGGAATGTACTAATTATCAATAGCAAGGTATCTATAAAATGTGCAAAATTTAACTGTATTTATTTGCAGACTATACCTACCATATAATATCTACTTCTCCCCAGAAATTACGACTTAAACAGAATTGTTATATACTCAGAACTTACGCACGCATCATCTGTTTTACACTCTTTGATGGTGTAAGGTGTCCTGCAATGCACGCTACTGGTAAAATCCTTGGCTAAGTCCTGATACTATAAAACTCTTAGGAAAAGTTTGTCAATAAGATAATGAAAAAAGATACCAAAAGTTATCAAAAGTTCTGCCAAGTAGTTTGCAGTTTATCTCTAATAATCACCATCTTACTGTGGACAAATCAAGCAGTAGCAGGCCCTCTCGCTGAAAGAATTGCAAATTTTCCTAACTGGGAAAATAAACTATCAATTAGTGCTATGGAGGCTGACTTAATTTATCCTGACTGGATGCTCGGTACTTGGAATGTGAAAAGCACTTTAATAGAACTAGTTGCACCATTAGCCCCAGAAATTGTCACACCAGGTTTTGAAAATAATCGTAATTCTTTGAATCAACCGATAAATTTTCAAGTTAGATTTATCAATTTTGAACCAGAAAAAATTATTACCCAAACACCACAAAAAAAATTAATAAATTTGCCCATCTCTTGGAATTCAATAGGTAAAAATCAAAACAATCGGAAAATTAACTTACCTAAAAATGCTGTTATAGCAGACAGAGAATTTAATAGTTTAAATATTAGTAAAGCCATATTGGGTGAAGATGCAATTTTATCTGTAAAAATTGACCCTAATAATCCCAATCGTCAAACAACAATTTTGCCAGATAATCTAGAACTACTTTCAGTTGTTACAAATCGGAGCAGTGAAATATTAAACCAAGATGAATTTATTGGCTGTGAAATAAGTCAGCAAATCTTTCAAAGTGAGACAATGATTTACTTAAATGAGGTAGAAACTACAACAAAATATAATCATATAATCTCTGAAAATCAAGGAGAAAAAATAGACGCAGAGCAGATAACAGCAATTTATTTATCACCTCAAGATCCAGATTATTTTCTAGCAGGTAATCGCCCTGTAGCATTGTATCGTTATCAGCTAGAATTATTACCTGTAGAAATGAAAAATATTCAGTAGTTTGGCTGTAAGCTGTTGTGCATTTAAATTGCGATCGTAGTATTATATCATGTCCGGATAATAGCGTGATAAAAAAACTTTCTCCTTTTCCTCCTCTTCTTTCTTCTTTCTTTCCTCCTGACTCCTGACTCCTGACTCCTGACTCCTCCGTCGTTTATTTATAACTGTTTAACCGGACATGATATTACCCCCCCCAAATCAAATATCCACCAGGGAGGTACTGCCCCTCCTATTGCCGTGTTATCAGCACGGTGCCTCACTTTTCGGCCTCTGGTGGAAAAAGGAAGATAGAGGACTCGTTCGCGCAGCGTTCTCGAAGAGTACCCCTACGACATCGCTGCCATACCCTGGTGTACCCTTCGGCAAGCAAGCTACAAGACCAGTTGCATTCCCTTATGCGGTATCTTCCACAGGGTGTCTGACGAGACTCGTACGGGAAGCGTTCTCGAAGAGTACTCGCTTTCTCCGGTGTCACAAACCGATGTTTCGACCACTTCAACCTCAGACACCAAATGGAGACTAGGGGATTTGAACCCCTGTCACGACTGTGCAAAAGTCGTATGCTCCCATTACACCAAGTCCCCTTTTATTGAGTTGATAATTTGTTAATTTGAGTTGTGATCGCGCAATATTTCCCGAACTGCCATTAAAATCAATCCTAATTTATTTTTGCCACTTCCATCTTTGCCACAACCCCAATAATAATCACTAGGTGAATTTTCTACAATTAACTCATCACCTGTTGACAGCAAAATGTCGCAAATATCAGCATGAGTTTCAAATTTCTTTAATACACCCCTTTCCATAATTTCATCTTTGGCTTTTTCCCAGTCTGGTCGCAATGGATATTTTCGACTGCGCCCCATTTTAGCAGCTTCTTTTGGGGTTTTGACTTCCCTAATTTTGTCAAACCAATAGCGGTCTGTGGTGGCAAACTTCTGGGCTTGAAAATAATGTTCGTTCGTCGCCCACCAACATCCATCTAGTTCAAAACCATGTCGGGAAAAGTTAGAGAAGCAACCATAAGTTTTTGTCCGAACACCGTAAAAATAAATAGGCATAATTAAAAATTAGTTGGTTATATTGCAAATTGCCTAGCGTGCAAGTTATGAGAGCATTGTTTGCGCTTTCTCAGTTACTAGGGGAACTCCGCCGATGAGTTTTCAGAACACACTCTTTAAAGGATTGCTACTTCTAAAGCCTACCTTTCGGGTTCTTCGCACTCCCCGTTCTCACGCGCCCACTGTGTTTAACAATGTTACTATTCCTCTCGTACTAAGTATGTAAGCTCTAAATGTTGGGTCACGCTAGAGGCAATTTTACGGGTTGGTTTTCAATAAAGTTAATGAAAGCGACCTCCTTTTTTAGTGGTAAATTTTGAACATCTGTCTGTTCAACGCCTCCACCAGGACTTGAACCTGGAACCTTCACTTTAGAAGAGTGTTGCTCTATCCATTGAGCTATGGAAGCAGAATACTCCTGTTCAACAATTAATAATTAACAATTAATAATTAATAATTAATAATTAATCATACCAATTTACTCAAGTATGGCTGCACATCAGATATCAAGAATGAAATCATATAATCTGGCAGGAGATCGGCAGTGTAGCCTAAGTTTATGAAATTGGTATAAGAAACTATCTCTCTAGCCATACGCTCTTCAATTAATAATTACAAGAATAAGCTTTAAACCTTAATTATTCGGTAAGACTTGAACTCGTAACTTTTTGCTTGTCAGACAAATGCTCCACCGTTAAGCTACAGGAGTATAAAAGCCAGTGGTGAGATTTAAACTCACCCACTGAGTGTGGCGCACTCAAATGCTACCGACTACATCACACTCGCATACTTCAGAGCGGATAATGGGGCTCGAACCCATACCAGGAGTTTGGAAGACTCTGATGCTGCCTAATTACACTACATCCGCTTATTTGGTGGGCTGTGTAGGAGTCGAACCTACGCACTTCCGCTTAAGAGGCGGCTACTCTACCAACTGAGCTAACAACCCTGGTTTGAGTGGGTCGCCAGAGATTTGAACTCTGAACCTTCCGCTTAAAAGGCGGCTACTCTAACCATTGAGTTAGCGACCCATAGTTTCTCGCAGTTGTAAGGGAGATGTAGGTGATGGGGAGTGTTAAAATTTTCTGTCTCCTACATTCTCCCCGATCAAAGCCTCGACGGGATTTGCACCCGCTTCTCTCTGGGTGAAAACCAGAGCGACTTATCTGTTTGCCCACGAGGCTATCAGCGAGGGTGACGGGATTTGCACCCGCGACTTCCTGTTCGACAGACAGGCGCTCTAGACTTACTGAGCTACACCCTCATGTTTTTTTAGCGATCGGACTTACGCAAAGAAATCAGGTTTCTCTAAAAATTGGTTTCTCAACCAGACACCTACGAAGAAACTTAGTTTCTGGTCTCTGCGTGCTTAAGCCCCGATCAATATTTGGTTTTCAAGGTTCGCAAGCTTTGGTAAAATTAGCTTTTTACTTTTTACATTTACAAGACAGAAAATACTGCACTAATGTCAAGGGAGTTGAAACAAAATTTCTGCTTGACTTTAGTAAGTTGAAAGTATGAATGAAGCTTTCCCAAAAAAAGGAAAGATATCGCTATCAACAAAGGACGAAACCGTTTAGGTCTCGCAAGCAGATGGTGAGATTTGCACTCACAAAAAGACTTTACAAGAATCTCATGTTACTAGTTACATTACACCTGCGTTTGGTGACGGAGGTGAGAGTTGCACTCACTGATTTTTAGGGTATGAACCTAATAAGCCACTCTTGCTTCATCTCCGCGCGTCACCAATACCCATGACTGGAATCGAAAACGTAGTTTCTCCACAGGAGGCAGATCCTAAGTCTAGGGCCTCTTCCTATTGGGCTACAGGGGTAAAATAGGCTGTGGTTATGGTTTGTTAAAATTAATTAATCCCTGTTGTGATTTATTCAACCGAGTTGATATTATTTACCTCAATTAATTTATTCATGTTTACGGAATAATTAATAACATAATTAATATTTTAAGGTTTGCCACCTCTTTTTTTAAGAAATAAAATAATTCGTATTTCCTTTTATTCAATCCTCATTCTTTAAACAAAAAGGTAATAGTTAGTTGTTGAAAGATGAAGTTTTAAATCAACGATTATAGTTCTTTTGACGCTCCCTAAAAATCAACCAACTTACCGTTGACGGTTTACTTGTATTCGTTTATTTGGATTTTGCTTTTTTACCCACAATAAAAATTTTTGCATTTTTGGTTCATTTTTGAGCTTGTCAATAGTATTTAATTCCTCAGCTAAATGCTTGTTTTCAAAGAAGGTGTGAATTTGTCGATGACAAGCCGAACAAATATTAATCGTCGGGCCTGGGTCGGCTTTTTTCCTTTTGGTGTTTTGTCTGGGAATTAAGTGATGAACTGTTAAACGTTCCATCTCCCTTTCACACAGTTCGCATTCCATAGAGGTTGTTTGTCATGTTTTAACTTCCTCTCTATTTTATCTAACATTTGCTTCTCCTTGGTTTACGGAAAATTTGAGATTGAGAAATTGGTAATACTGTTCCAAATTATCGGATTTCAACTGAGAGTATATCTATAAATAAAATATTAAATCCTGGTGTAGGGTGGGGAACGGCGCAGATTAACTGTTAAATTGAATAGTTATCTCTGATTCGCTAACCAACGAATAATCACCTCTTCAAGCATCTCTAATAGATTATTTTATCAATACCTTCTGAAAAAAATGTTCAAAAAACAGTCGAGTATTTTGACATAATATTACCAATATTTTTTGTAGAAATGCTCCCAGTGAGATTTGAACTCACACATAAGCTGTTTTTAAGACAACTGCCTCTTCCAGTTGGGCTACAGGAGCAGAATAACTGAGGAGGCAGGGATCGAACCTGCATTTTCGCTGTCAAAGAGCGGTGTCTTGCCATTAGACGACTCCTCAATAAGTTGGATAAAAGCTGAATAAATAGCTGCCGGAGTAGGGTTTGAACCTACAATTTCCTGTTTCAGAGACAGGCGACTTTACCAATTTGTCTACCCGGCAAAAAATGGCTGCCCCGGTAGGGATCGAACCTACAACCTTTTGCTTAACAGGCAATTGCTCTACCACTGAGCTACAGGGCAATACCCCCCAGGTCAGTATCGAACTGACGACTTCCCGCTCTTCAAACGGACGCTCTACCAACTGAGCTACCGGGGGAAACGGGAGTGGAGGGAGTTGTTCGCGTTTGCGCAGCGCATTCCGTAAGGAAAGCGTCTCCAGAGGAGAAACCCCCAAGTTTCCAGTTTCGTAAACTGGCGTGTTATCCGTTTACACCACGCTCCGATTAATTTGTTTTTTTTGGAAAAGGTGGGTCAAGTAGGATTTGCACCTACAACGCATTTCGCGACGGTTTTACAGACCGCTGCCCACTCTCAGAGGCGAGCTGACCCAATAACTGCATAGTGTTTTCACAAAATTGCACTACACAACGGAAAGGGTGGGATTTGAACCCACGACGGCGATTAAACCGTTTCTTCTTAGCAGGAAGATGCCTTGAGCCACTCGGCCACCTCTCCTCAAAAGTAGTTAATTATATTGGCGCGGGGACTAGGATTTAAACCTAGATCGTCGGTTTTGGAGACCGAAATGTTCTCGTTACACCATCCCCACTTGGTTGCAGTGGCAGGAGTCGCACCTGCATCGACCGAGTTATGAGCTCGGCGCTTTACTGTTAAGCTACACTGCCTTTTGCTTTGGAGTCTGGGAGGAGGATCGAACTCCTAATTATCGGTTTTGCAGACCAATGCCTTACCATTTGGCTACCCAGACATTCAGAAGCCTTGACGAGAGTTGCACCCGCTTCTCTCTGGCTGAGAACCAAAGTGACTTATCTAGTCGTCCACAAGGCTATGGATAATCATGTAGTATATATTTAGTTTTCAAGGTTCGGATTGTTGGGGGATTGGCCTTGATGCCTTTGTTCCCTTTGCCTTACATTTATATACTACATAAAATACTACGTTACTGTCAAGGGTTTTGAGAAAAAAAATTTTTTTCTTTGTATAGCAATGGTTATAGCCAATATTGCCGTACATCTTTTTTGTATTACATATTATATGTGTGAGGTCAAAAAAAATGTTGGGACTTATCTCTAACGCTAAGTCCCAGTCATCTAATATAAGACTACATGAATGTAATAAACCTTCCTGAATTGGCCAATAATATCCTCTGGAGCGATCGCGACATTAAGTAGGGGCTTCGCGATAAAAGCCCCTACAGTTATCACTGAGTACAAATTTGGAAAAGTAATACTATGCTTGATGACTACTTAAATTATTAAGTAATAAATCCGGTTAAACAGTTGTCATTGCGACTGAAAGGTTTGCTCCGCATTCGGTAGGAAAGCAATCCCAACGTTTTAGAGATTACTTCCTTCGACTCCCTTTAAGTTGCAATGACTTACAGTAACTAATTATCCGGATTTGATATAATTTATACCAAATTCCAGAAAGATTGTTACAGTAAAATCTTCTGCTTAACGGAATTGAAAAATATTAACTTTTTATTTCTTATACCTACCACCTAACACCTAACACCTAATACCTTGAATAGCCAATGTAGTAATTTTTTTTGAAAATGGTATTATAATTTATGAATTACCCCTACTTGGTTTTTGAAATATTAAAAGTAGGGAAGGTTGTTTTCAACAATTAACAATTAACAATTAATAATTACCTCTCCTGAAAACTGATAGGATTGACTAAAATGATTTTTTTGCTTTTCTATTGGTCGATTGGATATGGCGAGGAGAAGCTTTAGACCTTAATTATTCAGTAAATTAGCTGTTTTTTTACCACATCCCACAACCAAAACCCCACACCCTAAATTTTACGATATTTAGCACGCGCCGACATCGCATTTTCGCCGATCACCGACATGAAAAGCATGGCGGTCAATATTTGGTATTAATCAATAGCGATCGCGCAGATATCACCGGGTTTTTGACTTTCCTTATCCTCAGAAATATCTTTGACAAATAAATTCATTTGATTCATTTCAACGGTACCAAATAAAGTCGCAAAAGAAACATCTGCTGCATCTCTACCGGTGCTAATCCTAATAATTCCTGTTAATGGTACTAATCTAGTCGCGTCAAACAAATACCAACGATTTCCTAAATAAGCTTCAAAACAAGCATGAAAATCAGGGGGATTAAGTTGATAAGCATAAGCAGAAACGAAACGAGCCGGAATATTTAATGCTCGACAAAAACCAATTCCTAAATGAGCAAAATCACGACAAACACCAGCTCTTTGCGTAGCAGTATCATAAGCAGAAGTTTGAGAATTTGTGCTGCCAGATAAATATTTTACCTTGTCATAAATCCAGTTACAAATAGCCATGACTCTAGAATAACCAGGTTGCAAATATCCAAATTCTGATTGTGCTAAACCAAATAACATATCTGACTGACAATAACGACTAGGATAAAGATAAGGAAGTATTTCTAAAGGTAATTGAGCAGGTGGAATTTCTGGTATGTCAATTGATTTAGCATCATAATAAGATAATTCTACTGTTGCTTGATAGGAAATTGCAAGTTCGCCATTGGGTGCGTTAATTCGGATAAATCGATTTTTTTCTAGAGTAGTGATATATTCATCTATTTTCAGAGATGGGTTAAGCTGTAGATTTTCCTGCAAAATCTGTTGACAGTTATTGTTAACGACCTGAATATTGAATAATAAAGTGGTAGGTTGAGAAATGGTGTAGTTAAGTTGACAGCCGAATTGGTATTTTTTCATAATATTTTCAATAGTTTAAATTGTTCTTAGGGTAGATATCATTGCCTAGGAATATCTGGGAAATTTATGATATGTTTCTATTCACTATATAAGGAAATTGGACTTGTGAATTTTAAAAGGATCTTAAGACTGCTCAAACAAACTTTTCAAGAATGGCAACAAGACAAAGCGCCAGTTTTAGCGGCGGCTTTAACTTATCATACCTTGTTTTCCATCGCGCCACTATTTATTATTGCTGTGGCGATCGCTGGCTTTATATTTGGCGAGTCGGCGGCGGAAGGGGAGTTAGTTACACAACTGGAAAATTTTATGGGCGAGCAAGTGGCAGGTACTATTGAGCAACTGGTAGTAAATATTTCTCGCCCTCAGTCAGGTATTATTGCTACCCTCGTCGGCGTAGCTACTCTATTTTGGGGAGCATCAAATTTATTTGCCCAACTGAAGCTAGCTTTAAATGTGATTTGGAATGTTAAACCCAGACCAAATTCTGGTATTTGGGTTTTCATTAAAGACCGGTTATTGTCTGTGGCAATGGTATTAGGGGTTGGTTTAGTTTTGATTTTATTGTTGGTTGTTAGTACGGTATTAACTGCAGTTAATCAATGGCTTAGTAATGTGCTTAATACGCCGGAAGGTCTGTGGAGTTTAGTTGATGTTTCTATCTCTTTTGGGATAGTGATGTTATTATTTGCTGGAGTTTATAAGTTTTTGCCAGATGTTAAGATTGTCTGGAGTGATGTTTGGATGGGGGCAGCTATTACTGCTGTTTTGTTTACTATTGGGAAAAGTTTAATTGGGTTATATTTGGGTAATAGTGGGGTTGGTTCGGCCTACGGTTTTGCTGGTTCTTTGGTAGTGTTATTATTATGGATTAATTATTCTTGGCAAATTCTATTTTTTGGGGCTGAGTTTACTCAGGTTTGGGCTAATAAATATGGTTCTCAAATAGTTGCCAAGCGGAATAAAAAACAGTCTGAAAATGAGGATATAAGTTAAGTTAAGTTTTTCTATATGTGCATAATTTTACGGCTCGTAGTAAATAAGTTTGTTTGTAGTGGTTGATTTTAGATAATTTTTCCCAGGGAGTTTTTATGGTAATTATGGAATAAGAAAAATATCTGATAGCGACGTGCAGAGCCGCTCCGCTAACGACCGCTTTTCTCCTTAAAAGGAGAGGCTTTAGACCTTAATTGTTTAATTAATAATTAATACTGAATAATTAATAATTATTCGGTAAAAAATAGTGTCTGTTCTCAAGGAAAGTAATATTGATAGATGGTTTGGCTGAAGTTAATTCTACAGTCAGATATGAGACAAAAAGATTATAGTACAGTATGGCAGAAATAACCCACCAGTTAAAAAGTGGGGTTGTATAAGCTTTCTTCCCTTCTGCCTTCTTGCACTAGCCACCTAGAAATTTTTTCTCCCTCTATCACCTGTTGCTATACCTACTGTGAAAATTCAAAAATTTTATCTGATTAATACTCTGCTGAAGTAGACAAAATATATAATCCTGGTTCAACATTATCGGGAAAAAATTCCTTACTACTTTTAACTCCTCGACTTTCACACAAAGCAGCAAATTCTTGACTTAGTTTCTCATACTATCCCTAAAAAAATTGGCTCTAAAACTAAGATAAAAAAATAAATATTCATCAAATATCAAAATTACTTATACCAAATGTTTATGAAGCTGCATATAAATAGATATTCTAAAAGCATTGTCCCGCTTAAGTTTATTCTGTGCAACTTCACATTAAATTGGTATTAGGATAATATCAAAAGCAAAAAAGCTACCAACTAGACACAAACTTAATTCTTTTATACTGACTACCCATGACCCAGGGCTATTTCATTCTAAACTTTGCCATGTTATGTCTTGACGAAAATACGTTATTTAGAGCTTCCGACAATTTATCTTTCCCTATCTGAAAGTAAGTAAATTCATTGCTAAAATCTAGAATGAAATGAC
>JBARXI010000633.1:0-17404 GCA_049647275.1 Microcoleaceae cyanobacterium | reverse complement strand
GGAGTGTGGGGAGTGTGGGGAGTGTGGGGAGTGTGGGGAGTGTGGGGAGTGTGGGGAGTGTGGGGAGTGTGGGGAGCGCGCTACCAGATGCGTCTGTCGCCGACGCGGGGTCGCACCGCTGTTCCCTGTTGCCTACTCCTGCAAAAATCTATATCTTTTTCCCAGAGGTCTATTAATCATCTATATTGCGAGGATCGTCTCGATCGGTAGGAAACCTAGGAGAGGAGTTAGATTTAGGTGGGGTTGAAGGTTTGCTAGGTTGAGGAACTATTGGTTGAGAATCAGATGATGGTGGAGGGGGAGGTGGAGCTGGAGTTTGAGGGGAAGAATTAGGAATTTTAGGTTGAGAATCAGATGTAGCTGTGTTTTTATCTTGAAACTTTAATAAATATTTGGCATCAGCAAAATATCTTGTAAATTCATCAATATCTGGATTTTTTTGCCATTCACTCCGAGATACTTTTATGCGTAGCACTGGTACTATCTGACTTTCCTTTTCTCCCAATATTGTTACAGTAATTTCTGTGATTTCAGGATTATTTTCAAATTCTTGATTAATAGTGTTTTTTACTAATCTTTCTGCCCGTTCGACCAGTATTTTATAAGAGTTATTATCATTAGAGTCTATTGATAAACTAGTTATTTTTGTTTCTGCTAAAACAATTGACTTGGTTGTAATTAGACTAAGTAGGATTAAGATTGTGCTCCATAAAATACGATGATTAAAGGTCATTGCTCTAAATATTTTTAATATAAATACAAATTTTACAGCATATTCCATGTAAATGTGGTGCATTATTTCTGGTTGAGATAATGCTTGCTACTGCACCCCTTCAAGAGTAAAGACTAAGCACTTCAAAAACTATTTTAAAAGCTGCTGGTGCTACTATACTTTATAAACCACCGAATACGTTGTATATATAAAGTATTCGGTGGCACGCGTGTTTACATTTATCTTTTTCTTCTCTTTTCCCTGTTGCCTGTTCCCTGTTGCCTGTTCCCTAAAACAAACGAATTTTGTACCTCACCAGCATGGCAATTTCTATATATTAATATAGAATGTTTAACAACAAATTAAGTGCTAGTTAAAATTCAATATAATTATAAAAAAATATAGCATTCCTAATTTGGGTTGTGAAAAAAATATCCTACTACAAAAAGTGAACGCCGGAGCTGGGGTAATAATTTCAGATTTTTGATTTAAATCATTTGCGAGAAATTTGATAACAGCCAATATTAACTGAAAACCTTTAACATTCTGTACGTCGCCAGTCCAATTCCCTTACCTGACTTCTGACTCCTAGTTATTAGCCAAATGTTATAAATACAAATAGGATGGCTATAGTAATCTGATTAAATCTATAGTCATTTCAAATAAGAATGAAACACTTTTTTTGCTGAAACCCTTTCAAGGCAAGAAATACTCATCTCAGTCCAAACTGAAACGACTATAAAGATCGGAAACTAATTTTGTATAATAATAAAAAATGATCAATAATAAGTTAATGATTAATTATTCAAAAGTAAATTAGCAAAATTAGTTCAACATCCCTTTTTCGAGGGTGATTTGAAGCTAAAAAGAGTGCGAGCGCAACTATCTTTCCTACCCCTGTAGAAAAAGCTGAAAATATTGATAGATAAACAATACAGCCTTAATTGCTAAAAAGTAAAATTTGGTGTATTTTGGAGTAAGAAATCTGGCTCTGCCTAGAAGCCCCATAAAATGAATTAGTAGAAATGCGATCGCAAAACAGAAATAGATAGAAATATATACAGTAAGTGCCTAGGCAAAATGAATTACCATTATTTATTTTCTGTAATTTTTATAATATCGGCTTTTCAGCTTTAGAGTATGTGTAATTAATTTTGCATGACTTGCATGACTATTTAATATATATATAAGTAAGTCAGCATTAAAAAATCAATCTATGTAACAAGATGTAAAAATTATTGAATTGCTTATAAATAGGTTATTTCAAACTTTGTACAAAACTAAACATACATCGGTTTTTTCGTAGCGATCTACTTATAGGGTTTGCTGAAAAAGTCTTTTTGTCGAAGGTAGGAGTCAGTCATCAGGTAGGGGAGCCGTCGGATTGGCACGTACAGTCCTCATAAGAAATGGGGATGAAAGAGGAGATAGGAAGAACAATAGTATGATTGATTTTTCAGCCTTTGTCTGCTCAAAATGCTTACCTAGTTGAGCAATTCGCTCCTAAAAGTGGTAAAAGCTTTAGCTATCATTACTTTCATAGTTCTTCAGCAATCCTTATATAGTAATAATAAATCATATGGAATCAATTTAAGTGTATTTATTTGCGGACTATAACTACCACCTACCAACACCAAAAATCCACGAGTTAAATTCAGATTACTATATTTGTTTATCAAAATAATTTAGTTGTAGCGCCGCAGTAAAAATTATCAGCCAAAACTCATAATTAGCTCAGATAAACATAATTTAATGATGATACATTAGCTTTATTAAATTAAAAACAAGATTGTCTTCATCAAATTATCACTAACATGATGATGAATCTCATCACGAATCCTAAATTCCATAAAAAAATCAGAAAACTTTTTCAATATATTCTACTTTCTTTGATCGTTGCCAGTTTAATTATTACAGTAAAATATTTTAATATACCGGAAATTTTAAGAAGCATATTAATCTGGATTGAAAGTCTGGGGTTATGGAGTCCTGTAACTTTTGTAATTATCTACAATGTAGCCACTTTACTATTTATCCCTGGTTCAGTTTTAACCCTGGGAGGTGGAGTTATATTTGGTGTAATTTGGGGGTCTATTTATGTTTTTATTGCTTCTACTTTAGGAGCTACAATAGCTTTTATGGTGGGACGATATATATCTCGTGATTGGATTTGTAAACAATTTGAGCGACACCCTAAGTTTAAAGCAATCGACCGAGCAGTTGTGACACAAGGATTAAAAATTGTCTTTTTAACGAGACTTTGCCCGTTGTTTCCTTTCAATCTTTTAAATTATGCTTTTGGTGTAATGCAGGTTTCTTTAAAAGATTATATTTTGGGTTCTATAGGGATGATACCAGGAACAATTATGTATGTTTATATTGGTTCTTTTGTGGGTGATATTGCTTTGATTGGTACATCTCAACAACCAACAAGTTTGGAAGCCGAAGTGATGAAGTGGATAATTAATATAGTTGGTTTTGTGGCAACAGTTTTAGTAACTATTTATATAAGTAGGGTGGCGAAGAAAGCTTTAGAAGAAAGTATTAATTAATATTTTTGCTATTGCTATTTTAAAAAAAAGGTAGTGAGTAAAGAGCTATACTTGCTTCCAAATGATGTTCTTTTAATTAAGCTAGAAATCCAAAACTTTTGCAATGCTGTAATGATTACTGACAGGCTAAGTACAGTCGAAAATGATAAAATAGCCGAATTGGGGATTTGAAAAATATCTAATACTATTAACAAGTAATGTAAAACAAAAATATGCCAAAGGTAAATCCACATTGAGGAGGAGCTGATGAAGATGAATAATCTAGCAATACCAGATTTTAAGAGCTTTGAAGAATCAATTTTATCAAGTTTTAGGACTTCTGTTAAGCAAAAGTAAAGGCATGACCAAATAACTAATGAATAGGCCAAATAATATATGCGTGGAGGAAATTTATATATTTGAAATTTAAACACAAGTACGTTACCAGAAGCAAAATAATTTGACACGAATAGCGTTAGAAAAGTTCCCAATAAAAACAACAACATCTTCAAGAAATCTTTGCGATTCAAATTGACTGCTAGAATACCCAATCCAAACAAACATCCATAAGGGAGAACATAGAATAAAATCTTATTGACAGAAATATTATAAATAAATATAATTAATTTTTGAATAAATGGAGTGATGTTTAAATTTTGAAGTGCATTAAATAAATTAATATAATCAAGAGCTTTATATAAAAGCTCATATCCTGAATAAATTCCTGTAATAATAAGAACAAAAACCATTTTATTTGTTAACCTTCGCCATAGCTCTAACATTAGAGGAGCAATTACTGAAATTAAAATAAAAACGCGGATAATCCAGGTATACCAACCACCATCACACAAATAAGCACTCACTATTTTTTTAAGAGAATATTGGTATTCTATTCCCATCAAGTTACTCGTCAAAGATGTCAATACAAAAAAGACGGTTAGAAATATCCAAACTGGTGCAAGTAACCTAAAGATACGTTTTTTAAGATACTTAATGTAGCTAATATTTGCATTTTTCGATGACAAATAGAATAGAGAACCAGAGACTAATACCATCAGTGGTACATCAAAGGTTCTCAATTGGAATAGTAAGATATTTCTGGGCATTGTATGAGCTAATATGATACAAACAATACCAATCGACTTTAAAATATCAAATCGTATATCTTGTTGTTTTAAGATCATTAAATTTAATCAATAATTTCTTGGATTTAGTACAAAAATTACTAAATGATTTTGAGACAAAACTTGAATGTAACTATTCAGGTACTGGTGTTAAAAAATTCCTTCGTTAGGTGTAGGTCTTTTAGCGATAGATTCTCGTCCAACCTAACACCTAAAACTTTTAAGCTTCTAACCTTCTAACTTCTGACTCAGTAATTGATTTGTTAATTTTGGGTCGGCACGGCCTTGAGTTTTTTTCATCACTTGCCCAACAAAAAAACCTTTGAGCTTAGTTTTACCACCATGATATTGTTCTAATTCTTTTGGATTTGCTGCTAAAACTTCATCAATCATTGCCTCAATAGCCTTCGCATCGGAAATTTGAATTAAGCCCTTTTTCTCAACTAATTCTTTGGGAGAAACTCCTTTAGATAACAATTCCGGAAGAATATCCTTAGCAATTTTTCCACTGATAGTGCCATCTTCAATAATTGTAATTAACTCGGCAAAATTATCGGGTTTCAGAGCAATATCATTAATAGAGAGTTTTTCATTTTTGAGATAGGCAGTAATATCTCCCATCAGCCAGTTAGCAGCTTGCTTAGAATTTGCACCTATAGCAACTGTTGCCTCAAAATATTCTGCCACATTCGAGTCATCAGTTAATACACGAGTATCATAAGCAGATAAACCTAACTCGTTTTCATAGCGATGACGTTTTTGTGCCGGAAGTTCGGGTAATTCTCCTTTCCAGGCTTCCAACTGCTGAGTAGAAACCTCAATAGGTGGAAGATCGGGTTCTGGGAAATAACGATAATCACTAGACCCCTCTTTAATCCTCATACTAATAGTACGTTGAGAACCCTCTTCCCAAAGTCTAGTTTCTTGAACAATTTTTTCTCCTGTTTCGAGAGCTTCAGTTTGGCGTTGAATTTCATAATCGATCGCCCGTTGAATCGCACTAAAGGAGTTCATATTTTTAATCTCGACCTTAGTGCCGAACTCTTTTTGCCCCACCGGTCGTATAGAAACATTCACGTCACACCGCAGGGACCCCTCTTGCATATTACCGTCACTCACACCAAGATAGCGCATAATCCGGCGTACCTCCTCAGCATACTCTGCTGCCTCTTGTCCAGAACGCATATCTGGTTCTGATACAATTTCAACTAACGGTATACCAGCACGATTGTAGTCTACCATCGAATAAGTAGAACCAGAAAGGCGATCGCTCCCTCCATGTACTAATTTTCCAGCATCTTCTTCCATGTGCAGTCTGGTGATACCAATTTTTTTGCGGGTTGCACTGCCATCTTCATCAACTATTTCGATTTCTAGCCAACCATGTTCAGCGATCGGCAAGTCATATTGAGAAATTTGATAGTTTTTGGGTAAATCGGGATAAAAATATTGTTTACGGTCAAATTTACTGTAGGGTGCTATCTGACAATTAAGGGCCAACCCTGCTTTAACCGCATATTCGAGCACCTTTTGATTTAGTACAGGTAAGACTCCCGGCATTCCCATACAAATAGGGTCGATATTGGTGTTTGGGGGAGCACCAAATTCTGTGGATGAGTTAGAGAAAATTTTAGTTTGGGTACTAAGCTGACAGTGGGTTTCCAGACCAATGATGGCTTCGTACTTTGTTTCAACTGGTGCAGCAATAGTCATAGACAATAAATCATAAAGGTGGGACAACTGGCTTTATTTTAGCTCTCTCAGCAGATTTTGGATTGACAATTTTGGATTTTTGACTTGCCCCATAGTTAAAATTATCTGGTTTTCAGATTTGAGATGATAAATTATGTTGGATTAGGAGATTGGGGGATTATCAATTCGGATAATTATGGTGAAGACTCAGGCAATCATCAGGAACTACCTACTAATTTATTTATTCTTATATCTAAGCTCTCTTTATCTAAATATTCTCGGTAGATTCTCAGTTTTTAGATAGAAGTATATATTTGATTATCTGAGTAAATGTCCATGAATCTCTGGTTGATGTCCAATATTCACAGAATATATAGCATTTCTTAACAATAAATTAAAGATTTTGGTGAGTCTAAGCTATTATTTCCTGATGATAATGCATTGCTCGAAAGTATAGTGTAATAAAACTGACTATCATACAACCATATAAATCTCTACTCAAAATATTCAAGTGGGTAGTAAAATGTAGTAAAACAGAGATGTAGGGTTTCGATCGAATCGATTGAAATTTTGATAACTGACTAGGAGAAAATATGACAGAATTAACCAAAGAAGAGATGCGTGAAAGACTGGGAAATATTGAAAAGATTCGCGATATAATTTTTGGCTCTAAATTAAGAGAATATGAGAATCGTTTTGATAAGCTAGAATCTGAGTTATCTTTGGTTCAGCAAGAAATTAAAAATCAGGTAGAACAAGTAAGAAATGTTTTTTCTACAGAACTTCACGCTGCGGTTGATTCGATGGAAAAAAAGTTTAGAAGTACAAACTTAGCAATTCAAAATACTCAGGAAGATATTGGAGAAACTAAGCAACAAATAGAAAGACTAAATCGGAAAATTACTAATACTAAGGAAGTGTTAGACGAAAATATTGAGAAGGAAGCTAATTCCTTACGGGAAGAATTCTCAAAAACAAGAGAACAACTCCAAAATGATGTAAGTAATCTCAAAAGTCAAATATTTGAAGAGCTAGATAAACGCTTTTCTCTGCTGCAAGATGTCAAAGTTTCGAGGGATGACCTCGCAGAAATAATGTTTGAAGTTGGCATGAGAATGAAAAAGACTGAGTTTGTTACAGAACTAAAAGAAGCAGCAGATAAAGATTGGGATCGAGAACTTTTAAGGTCAGACAACAATCAATAAAAGATTATAAACAGATGGCTTACTTGAACGGAAATTCCCCTAACAAAAATCAGCAAGAAACAGAAGTTCATCAATCTGTTGAACTCAACACAGAAGTAGTTCAACAGCTAGAATCCTTACTGAATTTATTAGCTGACTTAGACTTAATGGATTTGGAGTCAAAATCGGCAAACTCTTCAATTATATCCAAGCAGCACTCCGAAGATAACCAGGAACAAAAAGATTCTCCTAAATCTGAATCTGATGCTGAAAAAAGTGATAATTTACGAAATCAGGTAATCAAACAAGAGCCATCTCAAAATCAATATGATGTTGTTGAAATCGAGAGTATATCTACCGATTATAAACCAGAAATATCGGGGGAAGAACAATTATTCCGACCCCATAAATTATCAGAATTAGAATTAGAACAACCATCAGGACATCGCCAAGAATATGACGCAGATACAGAAGCATTAGAAGCTTTACAAAATCTTTTATTGGGGTCGCAAGTCGCCAGATTAGTGCGCAGACTAAATACTACCCTCAAGCAGAAACCTTTAAATTATGAACAGGAGATTGAGCATCATAACGAGTTAAATAATATCATAGGACCGTTATTTCCTGAAGTTTTACTAAATAATTTGGGTCATACAGACGAAGAAATTATAGATAAAATTACCCCAGTTATTGATAGAGCTATACAGAAAAAATTCAGACAAGATCCCCAAGCAATAAGTTTAACATTTGCCCCACTCCTACCAACTGCAATTGAAACACAAATTCAACTAGAGCCTCTAGTAATGGCAGAGGCACTAGCACCGATTATTGATGTTATTATTCAAAAGAAAACAGAACAAGACCAACAATCACTTAGTAAGTCATTAGCACCTTTATTGCCGGCAGCAATTTCGGAGGAAATACAGAATCATCCCCAAGAAATTGCCACAGTATTAACAGAAGCAGTCGCACCGATTATTGATATTATTATTCAAAAGAAAACAGAGCAAGACCAACAATCACTTAGTAAGTCATTAGCACCTTTATTACCGGCAGCAATTTCGGAGGAAATACAGAATCATCCCCAAGAAATTGCCAAAGCATTAGCACCAGAAATGGGTGCCGCAATTCGAGAGCAAATCAGAATCGATCGGCGACAAATTTCTCAAGCATTAGCACCAGAAATGGGTAAAGCAATTAAAGAACAAATTGTCTTAGAGCAAAGTGCTATCGTAGATGCTTTGTATCCAGTTATTGGTAGTACCATTTCTAAATACATGACAGAAGCGATTCGAGAAATTAATGATAGAATTTCAGATACCTTGAGCTTCCGAGGAATACGACGCAAAATTCAGGCGATTTTTAGAGGTGTTTCTGAAGCCGAACTAATCATATCAGAAATAATGATTTGTACTGTTCAGGCTGTATTTTTAATTCACAAAACATCTGGCTTAGTAATTTCAGAAGCTCAAAAGTCTGGGCGAGAGAGATTAGAGTCAGAAATGGTAGGAGGAATGTTAACAGCTATCCGTAGTTTTGTGAATGACTGTATTGTTCAATCAGGGGATATTTCAGAACTGAATCAAATTGAATATGGGGATTCTAAAATTATCTTAGAAGTGGCTGGATACTGTTATTTAGCAGTAGTAATTAGAGGAGAGCCAAACAAATCATTTCTCAAAGAATTGCGACAAACATTAAGCAATATTATTATAGATTATGGTAAATCAATTAAGAACTTTGATGGCGACACCGATCGGATTCCAAGTTCAATTCAGTTACTAATCAAAGCATTAATAAGTATAGATACACAAGAACATAATCAGCCACAAATATCTAAACCCCCTACTGCCTTAATTATTCTTTCTGGATTAATTATTAGCCTAATTTTAATACCCTGGGGAATTTTTCAGTATTACAGTAGAGTTTATCGCAGCGTTGAAGCTAGAACTATCGAAGCCTGGAATTCTATGCCAGAGTTAGCCCTATACCGTTTAAATGCAAAAGTGAAGCGTGGGGCTTTAACTCTAACTGGACAACTACCTAATCAAGACCTAAGTAATCAAGCAGCAGAAATAGCTTTCCAAGAGGCTAGTAGCTACAATTTAGAATTAAATAATCAAATTATAGCTGTTGATCTACCACCCGACCTCGAAAAGGTCAATGGTGAAGTTAATAGAATTACAAAAGCATTGAATCAAATGGAGGGTGTATCCATTAACTCTGAATACCTAGAAGGTAAAGTTATATTGAAAGGAACGGTAATGGACATGGAAGATACTCAAAAAATTATTCAGAAAATTGAGCAAGTTCCAGGTGTCAAGTCTGTCATTAGCACCATGAAACTAAGTCCACTAAACCTAAAAACTCGTATCTACTTCGATCTAGGATCGGCTAAACTTAACCCTGCTTATCAACAGACTATGGAACAAATTCAAGAATTTCTTAATCAATATCCGCAAAAACATCTTAGGATAGTAGGTCATACAGATCGTACTGGCGACCCATATAATAATCAGGCACTGGCCATTGAAAGGGCTGATACAGTCAGGAATGCTTTAGTGCAACAAGGGGCCGATCCCAGACGACTCGAAGTAACTGGGCAAAAAAACTCTCCTCAAGATGTGGAGTATAATCAACCACTATTGTTAAGCAGATGCGTAACATTTGAGTTGTTTGAACCTGGTGCAAAAGACAACTAAGTATAGTTATGATATCGAAAAAAATTTGTCTTGTTGGTGATTTTGGCGTTGGTAAAACTAGCCTGATTCGTAGATTTGTTGATGACCAGTTTAGCGATGAATATCTTTCCACGGTGGGGGTAAAAATTTCTCGTAAGAAAGTAGATGTGGCCTTTAAAAATACAGAAGAAAATACCTCTGTACAGCTTTTAATTTGGGATTTAGAAGGTCATACTAAATTTAAGGCGATCGCTCCACAGTATTTATTAGGAGCACATGGAGCAATAATTGTGGCTGATGTTACTCGTCCGGAAACTATAGATGGCATTTCCGAAAGATTAGAATTATTTTTATCAGTAAATCCCCAAGGTGTAGCTGTTATTATGGCTTTGAATAAATCTGATTTAGTTGATGTAGAAATAGTCAATAAACTCTTTGATAAATTCAATAACGGTCAGGATGAACGAGTAATAGGTACATATAGTACATCTGCTAAAACTGGTAAAAATGTGGATGATATATTTTATAAATTAGCATACAAACTGATAGAAAAAAATGTCTCATCCTAGGCAATCAGCAATCAGCCATTATCTGATGGTTTAGTGAGGAGTGAAAAGTGGCAATAATTAAAGGGCTAAGGTTGAAGTTGAGACAATTTTTTCGGGGTGTTTTAGGAGTCGAAGCGAGAATATTTCTTTGGTTAGCTAAGAGAAAACGAAGCAATGTAATAAATCCACATTGCTTCGGATCGGCGTTCAATTCCCGTGACTTTAGTCTCAGGAGTAGTCAAGTTTAATCAAATAAATATTGGTAGTAAATAATGAAATTTTCCAATGATTAATCTGCTCAAAAAATTTCTAGCTTCCCATCAAACAGAGTATTTGATGATGAATTCAGATTTGAAAATATTAGAAGTATCCTATGGGTTACAGAGATTTGCTGATGTGCCTGAGTTAGCAGTTATTGGTGAGGATGTTCGTAATAGTTTTCCCGAATTAATAGGAGTTGAACAGCTGCTTGAAGAAGTGATTAATGGGCAAAGAGAAAGTTTTCAATATGAGGGTGTAGCTAGATTTTCCAAAGATAAATCTCCTCTATATATTGATATATCTATAATTGCTGACTACAATGAAGTGACGAGAGAGAAAAGCTTAATGCTATTGGTAGAAGATGTAACAGAAAAGATGGTAATGCAGCAACAGTTAATTCAAATTGCTAATGAATCGAATCTTTTATTAAGTGCTTTTGTTGCTTCTCAGGATTATATCAATAAAATTATGGCTTCAATGGCAGATGCTTTATTAGTCACAACTAGTTCGGGAGTAATCAAAACTGTTAATCGTTCGGCAGAAATGTTGTTTGAATATAAACAAGAAGAATTGATTGGCAAAGAAATTTCTCTGATTATTCCTGACGAAAAGTTACTCCACAAAGCTCGCCAAAAACATTTATTTTTAAAAGAAAAGGTTTCTCAAGATGTAGAGTTAATTTGTCAAAACCAAACAGGAGAAAAAATTATTGTCGAATTTTCCTGTTCAGTTATTCAAACAGATACAGAGGGGGTAGAAAATTATGTTTATATAGGTAGAGATATTACAGAGCGTAAAAAAGAAGATGATGAAATTCGTCACGCTTTGGAAGAAGAAAGGGACTTGAGAGAACTAAGGGGTCGTTTTTTTTCTATGGTAGCCCATGAATTTGGTAATCCTCTGAATACAGTATTGTTATCTACTCAATTATTAAGGAGCTACAAATCTGAAATTAGTGAAGCAGAAACAGAACAATATTTTGATTATATTGAAGAGTCTAGCCAAGAAATGCTAGAATTGTTAAATGATGTGCGGTTTATTGGCAAGGCTGATGCTGGAAAACTGAAATATAAACCGGTACCAGTTGATTTAGTTAAAATTTGCTCTAGTATAGTTAAAACTCTCCAAGTTACTGCGAGTAAAAAACATCAACTCAACTTTACTATTAACAATAGAATTATTCCTAAATCTAAGCCTAATTCAGACACAGAATCTGTCCAATATTTTCTGATGGATGAAAAATTAATTCGTCATATTTTAAAGAATTTATTATCAAATGCGATTAAGTATTCACCAGCAGGTGGTGAAGTGAATTTTCAGTTAACTTTGGAGAATCAAGAGGCTATTTTTCAGATAAAAGATGAGGGGATAGGTATTCCAAAGGAAAACCATAAACAGCTATTTGAATCTTTTTATAGAGCAGGTAATGTCGGTAAAATAGCAGGTACAGGATTAGGTTTATCAATTGTTAAGCAATGTGTAGAATTACATGGTGGAACAATAGAGCTGGAGAGTGAAGTTGACAAAGGAAGTACTTTTATAGTAAAAATTCCCTTGCTGAGAGTATCTTAAATAGTAAATCAAAAGTTCAGAGTTAAGAACAATAGTAGGGGGTCATTCATTCGAGCAAGTTTGTGATTTTACTTCATCAAGAAAGATGAAAACCATTATATTTATGATTTTACCTACCTACACAAAAATAACAACTTATATAGTAAGTAGGTAGGCGCGAATAAACCTCACTATCTAACGAAATGTTGATGCAGTCGAAACCGTTGAGATTGCTTTCGGTGCAGAATGCTGCGCAAACTTTCCACTCCGTTCCAGTCGCTTCGGACGTACTTGTAAATTTTTCCACCTACCTACTTATTTCTATTTGAGATGTGAAATCGGATAATAATATTTCCTGTCAAGAAAAAATTACTCAAACAACGAGCAGGTGTTCGAGATATTCATTATCATTTTCCCTATTTGTAGCAATTATATTTCCACAAATCATTTGTAAACACTATATGAAATAGGTTAATGTTTGCTACAGATGTATTAATGGGGAGTGTGGTCCATGTGGGGAAATAGTATAATTAAATTACTCGTATTTAATCTAAAATTACTTTTTTACTCTCTGGCTCAACCAGAAGCTTTTGTGTAAAATAACTGTCGTATTATTTTTCCTATTTCATATTAAATAGGATTGTGAACAGTCAAAAGTAATAGTAAGAAATAGAAGTAGATAAGTAGTGATGCAAAATTAATTACACATACTCTAAAGCTGAAAAGCCTATATTGTAAAACTTAGAGAGAACAAAATTAGGTAATTAATTTTGCCTAGGCACTTATCAAGGTAAAAAACAAATTATTTTTACCAAATTAGGAATAAACGTGCTAGTTTTTTCTTATAGTAAAATTACAAAGTAAGAACTATGGCTTTAACATCTTCCACAATGCTAAAATTAGGAACTTCAGCGCCAAATTTTCGCCTGCCCGATGTAATTTCCGACGAAATAATTTCTCTTTCTGATTTTGATGGAAAAAAAGCACTTTTGGTAATGTTTATTTGTCGTCATTGCCCGTTTGTTAAGCACGTTCAATCAGAACTTGCTAAAATTGGCAAAGATTACATTCCAAAAGATGTAGGTATTGTCGCAATTAGTTCTAATAATATTGAAACTCATCCCGATGATGCTCCAGGTCAACTAAAAGCAATGGCATCAGAATTAGAGTTTAATTTTCCCTATTGTTACGATGCTACTCAGGATTTAGCTAAGTCTTATACTGCTGCTTGTACTCCTGATTTTTTCCTATTTAATAGTGAGTTTAAATTAGTATATCGGGGGCAACTTGATGATAGCCGCCCCAGTAACGATATACCTGTAACTGGAAGTGATTTAAGAGCAGCTTTAGATGCAGTTTTAGCTGGCAAAGCTGTTAGTGAGGAACAAAAGCCGAGCATAGGTTGTAATATTAAGTGGAAACCAGGAAAAGAACCTTCTTGATTTTAGTTAGGAATGAGAATTAAGTAAAGTAAAGAAGTTAAAGAGCAAAGCTTAAATAGGTTGAATTTCAGTTTGTTTAAGATTATGTAAGTAATCAAATTTTCATTTCTTAGTGGGAGTGGGCGATATTGCTCGGCACTACTGGGCGAACATTAAATAGGATTCAGTATTCAGCATTGAGCTATCAGCAACTTATCCTTTGAGAAGGATTTATATTCCCTTTCAAACTATCCCATGCAAGGGACGGCGATTTAACCCAAATAATAAGCGATCAGGCTAGCAATACTCTATATTTTAGTTGAATTTTGATAGCTAGTCTGGCTTATTTCATTAATATCAATTCTATTGCTAGTGCCAATTTTATTTTCTCTCACAAATTTAATCTTTATCAGAATTTAATTTAATTTAATAGCTTACAGTAACTTTACTTTAGCTGATGTCAAAGTAGCGTTGAATTTAACTTGTTCTGAAAAAGAAAATATTTTCGCCGAAGTTAAAGCTGTAAAAGCTTCAAATATTTTAATTATCTTTTCCCTTATGGGTTTAATTCCCCACCGTCACTCGCGTTGCTCAAAATTGTTTGGGGGAGCGAATCCCCATGCAATTTTCACATCACGCCTTCTGCCTTCTTCAAAATCCTCCTAGAAGATATTCTTTTAGCAATAGTAATTTGTACATAAAAAGCTTGTTTTGAATTTTTCATAGGTCTAATTTCAGGAGAAGTCAAGCGACAGAAAAATTCTCAAGTTAGTTTATTCTCAGGCACAGAATGTAACGTTGATTCACCACAGGGTTTACAGGCAGGGTCATTTTATTCTAGATTTTGGCAATGAATTTATTTACTTTCAGCCAGCGAAAGATAAAATCCCTAAAGCTTGAAATAACGTGGTTTCCTAGATACAGAAAATGGCACATTTTAGAATGAAACAGCCCTGGTTTACAGGGATTTTGTAACTTTTTAATTAGTGCTTCTCAGTCACGATATTTTATTAGTGCGCCAGTCATAACTATTGGGGAAGCAAAAAATGAAAATATTGTCGGAGGTTTAGGTTAGTTTGTCGCAGAAATAGTGGCAGTAAAGTTATTTAATCAAAGAGAAAATAATCAGATTAAAAGTATTTATGGAGCTGTCGCTATTCGTACTAACTGCAATAAAAACTTTGTCAGAGCTGACTAGAAATAAGAAATACCTTGAAGTTTAAATATTTGCAGTAAAGTTTCACTTAATTTTTGCAAGGGATCGTAGACAACATAATAAGGAATTCTTAACTGCGCATAGTCGGTTAATTTACTGCCTAATTCATTGCCTGGAGTAGGAAAAAAAACTTCTATTACCACATCTGGTGGTTTGCCAAATTCCCAGAATAAATAAGAGCGAACATTACGTTCCCACCATTCCTTTTCACCAATAATATTCAAGCTTAAAAACACATCCGGTACAATTCCTGAATCTCGGACATGAGAAAATAAACCCACATTAGCAGCAACGATAAAAGGAACATTTATAGGTATTTCAGCACCGCTATAAAAAACAGTTGTAAGCAAACGTTGTTGTTTTTCATTAATAAAACTATCCAAGGGAGCGTCATCCTCCAGAATCATTTTACTGGTGTCTGGATATTCATGGGGCAGAAGAGTCATTTTTTCTGACATAATTACCTCCAGATTGATTAGGGAATTGTTTAATATATTGTATAGTAATTTTATCCCGCAGCATCAGTAGGAGTCAGAATAGAAGAAGGAGTTAAAAGAAGGTAGGGTAGATGGTTATATAAAGCTAAACAACAATTAACAATTAACAATTAACAATTACATTTTTTTAAACATCATAGGAAAAGCTTTAATATTTAATTTATAAAAAAGAAAGCAGACTAATGTCATTGCGTTTTGCTGGCGCACAACTCAATGACATGAGTAGACAGGAGAAGCTCATTTAATATTTAGTTTATCAATCAGCTTTAAACCTTAATTATCAATTATCAATTATTAATTATGATGCTGAATTGGAAAAGTACAATCGAAGTTTATTATCTTAACCAATAAAGTTTTTCTCATAACCCTATATTATATACTCTTAATTCAAAATCGTCAATTAGCTTAAAATTGATAGCAATTTATCTTAAATGTGACTTTTAAAGAACTTAAGCATTACCAAAAAATTCAGATATCTACTAGTTTATTGAAAATTTAACCATTTTTTATCATAATCTTAACCAAATCTAAATATTTACTTAACATCTATCAAATATCATGTCGTGGGTATTAGTAAAAATACCCAAATAAATCAAGCATAAACATATAGTCATTCAAATATTTATGCTGATTGAACAACTTGAGATTGGATGTTTTTGCTATGAGATTAATTTCTGATTAACTGATGAAAAATCAATTTAATAAATCTTGAAATTAATCAATTTTGCCTAACAGAAAATTAATCTCAATGTCATGTAAATTTAGAGGGTGAGAGGAGAATCAAATGGCAGAATTAAAAGGCTTTGCCGTATTACCAGCAGATACATTTGCAGAAGGCCCCCCATCAGGAAACTTTATTAATACAAATAACCGACCTACACCATTTGACAGTCAACCAGTACAAGGATTTAGTGGCGTTCAATTTGCTCCCGGTAGCGAAGATGGTAACACTTATTGGTTTCTGTCTGATAACGGTTTCGGTGCTCAAGGAAATAGTGCTGATTATTTGCTCAGACTATATCAAGTTGACCCCGACTTTGCCGGAGTTGAAAATGGTGATGCTAGTGTCGAACTTCAAGCATTTGTGCAACTAGCCGATCCAAATGATGTAATACCTTTCGATATTGTTAACGAAGGTACAAACGACCGCCTTTTAACTGGAGCAGACTTTGATATTGAATCTTTTGTTATCGATAATGATGGAGATATTTGGATAGGAGACGAATTCGGACCCTATATTCTACACTTCGATAGTACCGGAACTTTATTAGAAGCTCCAATTGCCACACCCAACCCTATTGACCTCAATACCCTTAACGGCCAAGACCCTCTAGTTATCGCCCACAGAGGTGCAAGTGGAGACTTACCAGAACATACCTTAGCCGCTTATGAGGCAGCGATCGCCGCTGGTGCAGACTTCATTGAGCCAGACCTGGTAACTACTTCCGACGGCGTACTTATTGCTCGGCACGAACCCATGCTGGATGATACTACTAATGTCGCCGAAGTCTTCCCCGATCGCCAGACAACGAAAATTCTGGATGGTGAAGAAGTTACTGCTTACTTTGCTGAAGACTTTACCCTCGCTGAAATCAAACAACTGCGTGCCGTTCAATCTCGCGACTTCCGCGACCCCGCTTTTGACCGACTTTTCGAGATTCCTACATTCCAAGAAGTTATCGAACTCGTCCAAAAAGTAGAAGCAGAAACAGGCGTTCAAGTTGGTATTTATCCCGAAACCAAACACCCTACATTCTTTGATGAACAGGGTTTATCTTTGGAAGAACCCTTAATTCAAACTCTCCAAGATACAAATGTCACCGACCCCGACCGCATTTTTATTCAGTCGTTTGAGTTTGCTAACTTAATCGACCTACAAGGGTTGCTCAATAATGCAGGTATTGGCGATATTCCATTAGTTCAACTCTACGGTAATACGACTGTTGAAGCTAACCCTGATAATGGTTTCTCTTTCCCCTTCGACAT
>JBARXI010000632.1:0-2121 GCA_049647275.1 Microcoleaceae cyanobacterium | reverse complement strand
ATTTCTGCATAGACTCTTTCTTCACAGGGAGGTCGAGCTATATAAAATTTGGAATTAATTGATATTGGAGCGCCTGGATTTTCTGGTTCAGCAGTTTGAATAGTATTTTGTAAATTGGGAAGATTGTTCATTATCTTTAAACGGTTTTATCTATCTATTCTTATGGTTATATTAACTCAAAGTAAGAAGTTTGTTTGAGGAGGATAAGAGTTTAAATTCCTCACTTATTGATTGAAGTGCCTGACAATTCAGTTGGGATGAAATCCATAACTGAATACTTCTTTTTACTTCCTTTTAATGAGGGCTTACCGATCTACTCTAAAAGTATTTACAGATAAAAGTTTTAGCCTTTTGGGTGTGAAAAAAGTGCAAGGTTTTAGCTCCGTTAAGCCTAAAATACTCAGATTTTGAACAGACAAGGGCAGAAAAATTGAGCGACAATGATTTCTCCTGCCTTCTTTGTCATTCTCATTCATTCTGACTCGGTCCTCCTGACTCGGTCCTCCTACCCTCTACAAAAAGACTTTTTCAGCAAACCCTAATTATCCGGACATGATATCAGCGGTTGATAGTAAACCTGCAATTATTCTTGTTCTAATATCATGTCTCATTAAACAACTATAATAAACAATCTTTCCCCAACCTGGTAAGGACGTTGAATCCAACGTCCCTACATTGCGGTTAATTAATGTTACTTGATATAAGGCATGATTTAGGTCTCTTTAATAAGGCCATTTTTTCAGCAACTTACCGTAGAATAAACGGTATAAAATTGATATTAATTTTATCTTTTATACTTAGCAGAATTCATTGCTTTTTTTGATGAGCAATTAACTTTTCTAAATCTCTACCATTATTGTTATATTCTAAAGATAAAAATTATACGGATTAAATTAGTTGAAAAAATCACCTTGATCGGACTTACAAAAAAAATAATAATTAATAATTATCTGACAAAAAATATCAAAGAAAATGCCTACTAACCTTTGGACTCTTCGCCATATTTTATCTTTAGCAGAATTTACCCCGACAGAATACAATACTGTACTACAGACAGCAGCTAGTTTTCAAGAAGTTTTGGGTCGTCGGATGAAGAAAGTACCTACACTGCAAGGCCAAGTAGTAGCAAATTTATTCTTTGAACCATCCACACGGACTCGTAATAGTTTTGAACTTGCTGCCAAACGTTTGTCTGCAGACACTTTAAACTTTGCCCCAGGAACTTCGTCTCTAACTAAAGGAGAAACTATCCTAGATACAGCCATGACTTATCTAGCAATGGGAACAGATCTGATGGTCATTAGACATCGTGATGCTGGAGTTCCTGCAGCGATCGCTTCAGCAATGGATCGTAATGGTCACCGAGTTCGAGTTATAAACGCCGGAGATGGTCAACATGAACATCCTTCCCAAGCTTTACTTGACTTATTTACTATCTGTATGTTGCTCGACTCCAGTAAACCTAGAATCGAACTTTTAGAAGGAAAAAAAATTGCTATTGTGGGAGATATTCTGCACTCTCGGGTAGCACGCTCTAATATTTGGAGTTTCACTGCATCTGGAGCTGAAGTACATTTAGCTGGAACTCCGACTTTATTACCTAAAGATTTTGCCGATTTTGGCGATAATAGATCAGGTAAATTATTTGTACATTGGGATATTGAACCTGCTTTACAAGATGCTGATTTTGTGATGACTCTACGGCTGCAAAAAGAAAGGATGAGTGAATATTTACTTCCTAGTTCACGGGAATATCATCAGTTATTTGGTATTACACGCAATCGCTTAAAACTGTGTAAACCAGATGTTAAATTATTGCATCCAGGACCTGTTAACCGAGGAGTAGAAATTAGTTCAGACTTAATGGACGACCCCCAGTTAAGTTTAATTTCTCAACAAGTAACCAGTGGTATTGCTGTACGAATGGCTTTGTTATATCTCTTAGGTGGAGGCAAAACAGAATAACAGCAAAAGTTATATTGATTATTAATTTGGGCGTTGGTGATTTTGGCTATGATTTTTCTTGAAATGGCGATTGCCTAACTCCTAATTAGACATCTCCGATAATAAAATATAAAATCAATTATCGCACATAAATCATCAATTCTTTCTCCCTACTCC
>JBARXI010000631.1:0-7599 GCA_049647275.1 Microcoleaceae cyanobacterium | reverse complement strand
AACTTAATTGATTTGTTTTTATTGGCGCTCGCCGCGAAGTGATTGCTGTCCCATCGCTTTTTTAGGTGGCGAGCTGGCGATAGCTTCGCTGTGCCGCAGGCAATCGCTTGACAGTAGTGGCTACTCCCAAAATGAATAACTTTATATTATACCACCAAACATTTTTGCAAGAGGTCTTATGAACCGAGCCAGAGGTATTCTGATGAACTCAGACAGACTTCAAGATTTTACTATAATCCTAAATCATTTGTCATAAATCAAAACACAGATAAAAAATCTGAGACTCTTTTGCCTCACAGGAGTGCGCTACCAGGTGCGTCTGCCGCCGACGGGTCGCACCGCTGTTGCCTTCGGGAGCTGTTTCCTTTTTGTGAGATATTTTTACAAGGGCTAAAATAGGACTGCTATATGTCTGCCAACAAAATGGTTTGGCTCCGGAGCGAAAAAGTTAAAAAAGTTTATTACACAACTATTATTAACTGGGTTAAACAAATCGCTAAATTACTTCCAAATGCCGATCGTCCTAAAGTAATAAGCTTTTATGTATGGTTCTAATTTGATTATTAAGACTAGTTAACAGATAATCAGGAAAGGGATAGGGGAAGATTTAGCTAATTTGATTAAATCCAGTTAAAATGTGTATTGGCTTACCAGAAGTAACAGAGGTAGATAAATGAAAAATTTTTGTGGGCAAAAAAACAAGATTTAGATATCGATAGTGGTCAACCACTTTCAAAAAGAGATTTTTAGATGGAGATTTTTAGATTTGGTGGCGGGAGACCATAGTGCAGAGTCTAGAGACACTCAAACCTAATCAGGAAAAGAGTGAAAAAGTGGAAATCCTATTTCTATGTGATAGATGCTGGGAAAGTATGTCAGCAATTTATTTTAGATTGTGACCAAATTATCAGTAAAACTTACATGACAAGAGTTAAGATCAGAAAAGACTAGATTAAGACATTACTTGGCAAGATTAAACAGAAAAACTTTTTGTTATAACCCATTATTTTCCATAAGAAGTATGTACTGATTCCATATCGTTCATTCATAGCTCGAACCAGCAACGCCATTTTTTTTTGTTCGGATGGCAAATCGAATTTTTATACCTTAAGTCTTGCAAAGCAATATTGCTGATCTAGGTAGGAGTAGAGCAGCTTTAAACTTTCTTTGATAAATAGTCTATTAATATTGGGTAGATGATGGTGGCTCTTTTTTATTTGTTTTCATATATTCATCAATGTCAGCCATAGCTTCTTCTAAATCTGATAAATAAAATTGTTCATCAGACTTAGATTCTTCCTCTCCTATATAAGTAGGATCCGGCTTAGAACTAGATTTTTCATTCTGGGTTTCTTGGAGAGATTCACTAAATTGTTGGTCAAAATTCTCCATAAATTTTTTTGTCGCACTACGACGTATCTTTCTTTTATCCATGTTGATTTCTGCCTTGCAGTATCTTCTGCTAAAACTTCAGCCTACTAGAGAACTAATATTCAAAGAGTACAGGCTACAGTAGTATCTATCATAATAATACCTATAAATTACACAGCTATAAATTGATCAACACAGTCTTTCTTATTTATATTGGGTAGAATTACAATTTTTGTGGAGTAATGTTTATGGCAATTATGGTAATCAGAAAAAATACTTTACCTGAATCTTTTGAACAACTCTTGGATCAAAAAAAAATCTATATTATCTTTTATTTCATAAATTGACCGTGACCACGACTGAAATTGAGTTTAATAGTATTTAAGTGTTGAACTGAAACGCAAGAACTGATATTCAAAGAACAAGCTACAGTAGCATCTATCATAATAATACCTATAAATTACACAGCTATAAATTGATCAACACAGTCTTTCTTATTTATATTGGGTAGAATTACAATTTTCTCAGAGCAATGTTTATGGCAATTATGGCAATCAGGAAAAATACTTTACCTAAGTCTTTTGAACAACTTTTGAATCAAAAAAAAAATCTATATTATCTTTTATTTCATAAATTGACCGTGACCATGACTGAAATTGAGTTTAATTGTATTTAAGTCTTAAACTGAAACGCATTTAAACTGAATTCGATCAAATAAATTAGCAAAATATTCCTCAATTCTTTTCGGATTGACTCTTGCGAGTTCCCTGCTGCCCCTTCTTAAAAAAAAATTTAAAAGCATAACAGCTTAACAAACCTGTTAACCCTTGGTATTGGTAGTTATAACTCGAAATTTAATCGATAAATTTTTCATCTACTGTAGAGTAATGGCATCTTGAAACTTAAATTCTAATTATTATAGAATACCGGAAATATGATAATATGACTCTACACAGACAAAATCAAAATCAGTCTACCTTATTTTAACTAAGTAGATTAATTTTAGTTCTGAGTATATTGTATCATAGGCATTAGTATTAGTTGAAGCAGCTATAGAAAGTAGCAGAGACAAAACTGATAGATGTAGTCAGAATAAAAATATTTCCTGGCATTTAATCTGTTTTGATTTTTCTGCTGCCTGTGATTTTAAACGTTAGTTTAAAAATCATCAAGTCAGCGAGGAATTCAGAAAGATAAAATTAACATAAACTTTACACTAAGATATCTACCCAAAGTTCCAAAATCCCAAAAATAGTTTTTTCATACAAAAGACCAGTTTTATAAAACAGAGATGACTCAAGAATTTGATTACGATTTAATCATAATTGGTGCAGGTGTCGGCGGACATGGTGCAGCATTACACGCTGTGAGTTGTGGACTTAAAACAGCCATTGTAGAAGCAGGTGAAATGGGTGGTACTTGTGTCAACCGAGGTTGTATACCATCCAAGGCACTCCTGGCAGCATCTGGTAGAGTTCGAGATTTTCGGAATACCCAGCACTTAAAAACTCTAGGCATTCAACTTGGCAATGTCAGCTACGACCGGGAAATAATTGCCTCTCATGCGAGTAATATTGTTACCAAAATTAGAGGTGACATGACAAATAGCCTCAAACGTTTGGGCGTAGATATAATTACCGGATGGGGTCAGTTAGTAGGTCAGCAAAAAGTTACGGTTAACACCGATAAAGGTGAAAAAAGTTTTACTGGCAAAGACATTATTCTTGCTCCTGGGTCAGTACCATTTGTTCCTCCGGGAATAGAACTTGATAGTAAAACGGTGTTTACTAGTGATGATGCCTTAAAACTAGACTGGCTCCCATCATGGATAGCAATTATCGGCAGTGGCTATATCGGACTAGAATTTTCTGATATCTACACTGCCCTTGGCTGTGAGATTACAATGATTGAAGCTCTAGACCAATTGATGCCTACTTTTGACTCAGATATAGCTAAGATTGCACAAAGAGTTTTGATTCAGCCCAGAGATATTGAAACTAGGGTCGGTAAATTAGCCAAGAAAGTAATACCTGGTTCTCCAGTAATTATCGAACTGGCCGATGCTAAAACCGGAGAAATAGAAGAAGTTCTAGAGGTTGATGCTTGTCTAGTAGCGACAGGCCGCATTCCCTACACGAAAAATTTGGGCTTAGACTCTGTAGGAGTCGAAACCGATCGTCGAGGCTTTATTCCAGTAGATAGTAAAATGGCAGTTTTGTCAAGTGGTGAGCCAGTATCTAACCTCTGGGCTATTGGGGATGCGACGGGAAAAATGATGTTGGCTCATACAGCATCAGCTCAAGGAATAATAGCGATCGAAAATATTTGTGGCCGTCATCGGGAGGTGGACTATCTGAGTATCCCTGCAGCAGCTTTTACTCACCCAGAAATTAGCTATGTAGGTATGACAGAATTAGCCGCGAAAAAGTTGGGGACAGAACAAGGATTTGAGGTGGCAAGTGTAAAAACTTATTTTAAGGGTAATTCTAAAGCGATCGCTGAAGGAGAAACAGACGGTATTGCTAAGGTGATTTATCGTCAGGATACAAGAGAATTATTAGGGGTACATATTATTGGTCTTCATGCTTCTGACTTAATTCAAGAAGCAGCAAATGCCATTGCACAAAAACAGTCTGTTGACAAGTTAGCGTTTAATGTACATACTCATCCTACCCTTTCAGAAGTTTTAGATGAAGCATATAAACGAGTAATTGCTAGTTAGTTTGTGAATCAGAAAAAAATTGGTAAGTATTTGTCAATACTGCCAATTTCTAGTATGGAATGTCTAGAATAGGGAATCGGGAATCAGGATAATAGTTTCAGATTTTTTATCTATTTTTTGATATTTGATAAATAATTTAGGAGGGCACTGCTTCAAATAATTCTAATTAATATATAGCAACGCCGAATGAATTATGACTATATATAGCAACCAGGAATCAGATGTGAGAATTTTACTATTCCCTAAAAGTAGAGAATATAGTGGTTTTCATATTCATTAAGATACAGTCTTTTCTTGATTCTCTGTTGCCTGACGGAGCTGTTGCCTGTTGCTTTTTAGGCTACAATGTTTCACAAATCATTTAGATGTATTTATTTTGTCTTCTACCTACCACCTAATACCTAACACCTACCACCTACCACCACCAAAAATTTATAACTGAAATAGGATTGCTATATATCTCGGCTCCTCTCTGGTAGAAAGTTGTTTTCTCACAACAGACTGGGGATTCGTATATGTATGATTTACCAAAAACTTATTATCAACCCCAAAGTTTAATAGAAGAGGTGTTAGAATTAATAGCAAAGATTAATTCGTGAAAACATTTGTTATCTGGAATAATATCAGATAAAGGTGTTAGCAGTATGTCAATCAGTAGTTATTAATATTTAAAATTATGCAAATTCGTCGCCGACCACCAAGTAAAACAGTAGAAATGGGTAACTTACGATATGAAGTTCCTCTACCAGACTCAAAACCCCGCAATATTCTTGAAGAAATAGTTTGGCATAAAGAAAAAGAAATAGATAAACTACGGGAGCAAAAACCTTTAATTGAGTTAAAAAAGAAAATTAACTTAATGGCTCCACCTCTAGATTTTTTAGCTGCATTATCAACAGGAAAAACTAAGCCTGCTGTAATCTCAGAAATCAAAAAAGCATCTCCTAGTAAAGGAATAATTAGACAAGATTTTGAACCAGTTGCTATTGCTGAAGCATATCAGAAAAGTGGTGCAACTTGTATCTCAGTGCTCACAGATAAAAAATTTTTTCAAGGTAGCTTTGAAAATTTAGAAAAAGTTAGGACAGCTGTTGATATCCCACTACTTTGTAAAGACTTCCTAATTTACCCATATCAAATATATCTCGCCCGTCAACACGGGGCTGACGCAGTATTATTAATTGCTGCAATTTTATCAGATCAAGATTTAAAATATTTTATCAAAATAGTGAATACTTTAGGCATGACTGCCTTAGTTGAAGTTCATAGTTTAGCCGAACTAGATCGGGTATTAGCTATAGAGGAAACTAAGCTAGTTGGTATAAATAATCGTAATTTAGCAGATTTCTCGGTAGACTTAGAAACAACTTCTAAACTCATGGAAGCTAGAGGTAAAACGATACAAGAACGTGGTATTTTGGTGGTAAGTGAATCAGGAATATATACCCCAGAACATATAAAGATACTTCTTAATTCAGGTATTGATGCTGTGTTAATCGGAGAATCTTTAATGAAAGCAAACAATCCTGGTGAAGCACTTATGCAATTATTTCCAGAAAAATTGGCTGACTAAACTAACTAAAATTAATTTACAGCTAAGTAGTCATGCAAAATTAATTATCTCCTCAAGATAAAAAACAAAAAAAGCTGTAATACTTTATATTAAAAGAATACAGTGATTTATTATTAAGTTGAGATATATAATCCTAAATCATTTGTAAAATTTCTGGAGTTCTGAAAAACTTCCTCCTTCTCCCTTCCCTTCTGCTTTCTGTCTTCTGCCTTAAAATAGCCTATTTATTTCACGAATCATTTCATATTGCTATATGTAATTAATGTTGCCTAAGTACTTACTAACTGAAAAGTGATTTGAATAGTGATAAATTATCGGAGTAAAATTAACAGGCTTCAGTTAGAAGTCACTTACTCACCGACTGAGTAATTCAAGAGAGTATAGATAGGCTATTGAGATAACTCCTATGGGCAGATATACAGCGTATTTTATCTAAATGTGGTACATTGATTTTAGTTTAAATTTTTCTGAGGAATGTATCTGGTATTGAGTGAATAGTCAGCACTTGAAAAACTATTTTAAAACCTGGCGGTAGTGTACTTCATCAACCACTGAATACTCTGTAAATAATTCTTGAAATATAACACATATAACACATTGAGAGGTCGAATCAATGCTACTTTCCATCAAGATTGAATTAATCCCGAATAATAAATATGTTACAGCTTTTCGCAAAACTTCTTTTGTTGCAAGACACGCCGATAACTGGGCTAATGGGTTAATTAAAAATGTTTTGCTGTAAGGTAAAACAGACGAAACTATCAAAGTTCCATCTGTTATTGACCGACAAAAAAAGTTAGTGGCTGAAGTTAAATCTGCTAATCCTTGGTACTACGAAACTAATAAAAATATTCCACAGCAAGCATTAAAAAAAACTGCGTAATGCTTTGGATAGATGTTTTCTGAAAACATCAAAACAACCAATATTTAAGAAAAAAGGAACCAAAGATAGCTTCTATCTAGAATCAGGAAGTAAAGCTAGCCCGAAGATTAAAAATCATGGTAAGCGAATTAAATTACCTTCGATTGGGTGGAGCAAACAAACCTCTTAGAAATCATTCTAAGACTGGGTTTAAACAGGAAGTTAATACCAAAGCTACTTTTGTCCAGTTAAGTCTAGATTGAGATGGATTTGGGCAGGTTTAACAGAGCAGTTTGAATCGGGATTCAATTAGATTGTTGTTTTCTGTCTCCTAACTCCCAGGGTCATTTCATTCTAAATTTTAGCAATGAATTTACTTACTTTCAGATAGCGAAAGATAAATTGTCTAAAGCTCGAAATCATGTATTTTAGTAAATATATAACATGGTACAGTTTAGAATGAAATAGCCCTGCCTAACTCCTGATTCAATAGATAATTTGAGGATAGTGGTAAATAAGTAATGATTAATGAGCTTACCTTCTGACAATGAAAAGGATGTAGTAAACAATATCCTTACATATCATATTTATGACTACCAATTTGAGATAGTCTTAATAAAATAGTCTTAATAAAATATAAGCTAAAAAACTATGGAGCCAATACCAGTACCCTCACGCATTCATTATGAATTGCTACTACAACTATTAGAAAAAAAAACAATCTTAGCAGTAGGTTACAACACACCACAATATGAACAAGTTCAACAACTGATTATTACTGTCAGAAAAGCTCTGGCACTGCAAAAACAATTTGAGGAAAACTGTAAACAAGCCAACTTACCAATAGAATCTCACTGGTCTCTCAATGAAACTCAGAAAGACTAGGGCGAAAATATTTCAAATTCTATAAGTGCCTAATTAATTAAGTAGAAAATAAAAAAAAGGTAACTGCCCAGGTAGGAAAGAAAGGAATATTCCCATGAGGGAAAAAATCTGGTAGTCTTCAACCATGAGTCCAGAAGAAAAAGAGCAAAAAATCAAGAGGCTAGAGATAGATGATCTGGCACGGCG
>JBARXI010000630.1:0-6749 GCA_049647275.1 Microcoleaceae cyanobacterium | reverse complement strand
AGACATTTGAGTGCTGCTAATCCAATATATAGCCGAGAAGTGGGTGCATCCAGAAAGCCGGAGTGGCCGGGAAATCCCTTGGAAGGTGAAAAAAATAATGGAGTAGCTGCTTTGGTGAAAGAAACTGAAGGAGCGATCGGTTATGTACAAGATACTTTTGCTCGTCAAAATAGTCTCTCAACGGCAATGCTAGAAAATTTGGCTGGTGAATTTGTCGAACCTACTCTCGAACAAGCAAGCAAAGCATTATCTGGATTAAGGTTTTATCGCGACTTTACTCCTGCTAATGAAGCAAACCCAGATCGGGGATATCCTATTGTGGGGGTGACTTGGTTATTAGTGAAGGAAAGTTATGATAATTCTGAGCAAACCACAGCAATAAAAAAAATGGTAAGTTGGATTTTGAATCAAGGTCAGGAGCTTAATAATACTCTCGAATATACTCGCGTTCCAGAGGCGATCGCCACAAAAATTATTGCTCAAGTGGAAAGTCAAGTTGCCACTAAGTAATTAGATTATATTTCCGATAAACAGCATTTAAAATTGATATCTGCTTCGTATCGGGTGGGTATGAGAATATATATAAATAAATAAAGCAGAAAAATTCTACCTACCCGATATTATCTGAAGCTACTCTATAACTTCCATTTCAGAAATGATATTTTCTGTGCGAGTTTTGCCACAGGGTTCTGAACTCTCACAGTCGTTAACATTCGCTTCCTCATAAGTTAACCGCACTTTTTGATCCAAGTAAGAATCTTGGTCATCGCAAATTTCAAAGCGAGCCCCCAGGTTATACTCTTCACCACTTTCATCAGTCAAAGTCGCATAACACATTAAATCTCCACTCTCTAAACTTTTTACCGTTCCCTCTTCCGGGAAAGTATCTTGAGCATTAGAAGTTACTGAGACAGTAGAGCAAGCAACTAAAGCTAGAGAGATACAGACCGTTAATTTTTTTAGCATAGTCTGGCAAGAATTAGGGTTGATATATTTTAATACAGAGTGAAAATAGAGAGAACAGAAAAATCTGGAGTTTAACTTTAACTTTTTTATTGAAGTCGATTCAATTTATCAGGACTTACGCAAGGTATTTATAAATAGGAGCAGTAGGGTGCGCCATTACGGCTAAAATATAAGCTGTAAAAGGTATTTAAAAATCCGTCGTAACGCACCATTTTAGATATATCGGTTTACTAGCTCGGGATTTAACTTTCCTTTAATAAACTTCTTCTAATCTCATATTCGCTTAAATACTTATAATTAGGCTATAGCAATCCTAAATAGGTTGTAACAAATCAAAAAGTAGATAAAAAAGCTGGAACTCCCGCCTGTTCCCAGCTCCGGTGTTCCCTGTTCCCTAAAAGCGGTAAGATTTTTATACACAAATAAAATAGGATTGCTATAGTAGTTGGGCTTTAGCCCAGATACATATTTAGCGGTCTAAAGCCCAACTACAAACTAATACTTTTTTATAACTGACCCGTCCGTTAGCGTAGCTCCCCCAGAGGGGGAACATGATATAAGATTAAATCTCGCTAGTAGTAACAAGACTAAAATCAGCATCTATAGATTCTGACAATATTAAACTTTCTGTCTCTATCCCTCCTTTTATTCTTTTTAAATCTGCTATCTCTTCACTCAAAATATCGGAATCAAGAATATCGATAATTTCATATTCTTTTTCCCTCTGAAGTAAATTTTTACCAGATTCTTCGATTGAGATATTTATAGTTTTACTCTCAGATTCAAGGTCTTCTACTTTGGCATTTAAGAGTTCGTCATCTCTGAAGAAATCGTCGATTACTTCTGACTCATCTTGACCTAAGAGCGGGTCAGTTTTCTTGGTTTTATTTCCTGCTTGTTTGGCGAATTTTTCTTCAATAATTAGGTTTTCTGTTTCTACAAAATCAATATCTAATTCCTCGGCTTCTAAATTTTCTGCTTCAGATTTTGCTGATTGTTTTGCCGATTTTTTCTTGGTATCTTTTGTGGTAGAAATTTCCGAGATAATTTCCCCATCATTTTCTTCATTCACAGAACTTTCTAAATTTTCTGCTTCAGATTTTGCTGATTGTTGTGCCGATTTTTTCTTAGTATCTTTTGTAGTAGAAATTTCCGAGATGATTTCCCCATCATTTTCTTCATTCACAGAACTTTCTAAATTTTCTGCTTCAGATTTTGCTGATTTATATAGGGTGTTTTGGCTCTTATCTAAAGAGGTTTCTTGAGTTACTTCAGACTCAGTTGTTTCAGATTCATGAATTTCCGAAGTTGCTGTTTCCTGAATAGAGGTTTTTGCAGAATTTACTTTAGCTGCCCTCGGTTCAATTTCTAATTCTGCTCCTAAACTAGCATCGGCAAAACCTAAATCTTTTGTTTTAATTCCTTTCAAAATAGCTAATAAATCATCAGTCTCTTTTTCAGAGATTTTAGTATCCCCTCGTTTCTGAACAAAATGAAGATTTTGCAAGTTTAAATTACCTTCAAACTTTAACGAGTCTTGCTCAACTTGATAATCTAAAATCAACTGATAACCCTTACCAGTTACTAACAGAAACTCATCACTTCCTTCACCACCTGTAAGAGTATTTACACCCTCGCCACCAGAAAGCGTATCAGCACCATCCCCACCAAGCAAGCGATCGCTCCCCGCATCTCCCTCCAATAAGTCGTCTCCCACTTCACCATCCAAAGTATCATTACCACCACCACCAGAAAGTTTGTCATCTCCCTGTTGACCGTAAACTTGGTCATTACCATCTTCCCCAAATAACTTATCGTTGTCATCTCCACCATCTAATAAGTCATCCTGACTACCCCCTGACAACTCATCCTTACCATCATTACCATGCAAAACATCCTTACCGTCACCACCAGAGAGGGTATCATTTTCACTATGACCGAAAATAGTATCGTTACCATCCCCACCTTCGAGTAAGTCTTTCCCTTCGCGACCGAAAAGTTTGTCCTTGCCACTACCCCCATCTAACTCATCGTTACCATGACCTCCATCCAATAAGTCGTCACCCTTACCACCCATAAGTTCATCATTTCCAGCTTTACCTTGAAGCTCGTCTCGACCTTCACCTCCATCTAATATATCTTTGCCACCACCCGCGTCCAGATAGTCGTTACCTTTTTGCCCATCTAGGGGGTTAAACCTTTACCAGATCAACCTTTGTCGGAAGCAGGCTATATTTTGCCTGGATGTGGCTACAAAAGCCTTTAATTATAGCACACAACCAAGCCCGTACACATTCTAGAAAAACGGATCGCCAACTTACTCCCAACCTTGTACTTGAAACCAACTAGCTCGATTGAGTACATCCCAAGAATAGTCATCTCCTGTAGTAGAGATATCTACATCTAATCCATCATTAATAGCTGCCACCACATCTGCTGGTCCTGTGTTATATCCAGCAATTGCAGCCCGTAACAAATCAGAATTTTCCACTAGGTTTGTATTGTTTTTGATGTAATTGCGACTTTCAAAGAGAACTTTTGCTCCATACTCAATATTTTCAAATGGGTCTTTCCAAAGCCCCGAATTAATAAACTCGGAATGGAAACGATCGTCAATTTGCATCAGACCACGGCCATGACCACCATCTCCTGTACCACTTGGACCAGGAGGACTGAGAATGACACCCCAAGCAGATTCTCGCGAACCAATTCCTGCAATCACAGAAGGAGTGAGCCAATCATATTGAGCAGCAACTTCTTCAATATAGGGTTTGTAGCTTGTGGAGTAGTAATCGGGAGCGATAATTTCATTGAAATGTGTTAAATAAGCGGTGTTATCTTCGGAGATAAAAGTTGGATATCGATCGCCATTGTAGTCAGTATCAATATAGTAAGCCGCGACATACCCCTCTTGTTCTTGACCATTAATATTGACTTCGACTTTGTACCATTGGTCATAGGCGTCGCTGTACCATCCCCCTGTCACTTTTTCCAAAATGGTTAGTGATGTTCCAGTACTTAGACGATCGATTGTATCAGCACTGGTATTTGGAGCGCTGCGGAAGGAGAGTCGATCGTCGGCAGAATCTTCTGCTACCCTAACACTGCTAACGATACCTGTGTCAGGAGATACATCACTATCACCAGCGTCAATCGTAATAATATCTGCACCTTCAATAGTCTCTACAAAATCTGAATCAGCAGCTACATAACCGTGTGTACCATTATTTCTAATAATCTCATACCAATTAGGATAATTTGTATCATCTGGAGATTTTACTTTTTGAACGATTGTAAATGTTTCCCCATTACCTAAACCATCGATGGGAGTACCACTAATTGTAGACGGATTATCTCGAAGATTTAAACCTGATGAATAAACAACTTTACCCCTTTCTATTACATCCACATAGTTACTTCCTGCGGCAACGTAGCCTTGTTGACCTGTGTTGGTGATTACCTCATACCAATAGGGGTTACTCGAATCGTCAGGAGAAGGAACTTTTTGAACAATTGTAAATGTTTCCCCATCACCTAAACCATCTATAGGAGTACCACTAATTGTAGATGGATTATCTCGAAGATTTAAACCTGACGAATAGACAACCTTACCTGTTCTTGGTGTCTCTTCCAGCAAAATATCAATGGCAGAACCACTTTGATTTTCGTAATATTGGACGTAGAAATCATACTGACTATTTTCAGAAGTATTCAGAAGTTTTCCCCAAGTAGGTTCTCCAGTACCCCGATTTCGCCAATCACCCTCCAATTCAGTTAATAACTCTTCCGTCTGAGAGTCTTTAAATAAGAATCGGGTTCCATCATCTGAGTCACTTGTAAGTTTGTAAAACTTACCCTCCTGTAACGAGATACGTGTCCAAGCTTCCATGGAAAAGTAGTCATTCTGGATATTGTCGGGACTGCCATTGCCATAATTCTTGGACAAGCGAGCAATGGTCTGACTATCATTCTCCTGTGAACCTAAGTCTTGAACTACATCAGGCTGACTGAAATCATAACTATTGTAATCAGCCACATCGCCAGAACTCCGGTTAATAAAGCTAGCATTCCAGTGATTTGTGGGGATTGATATTATTTCGGGAATTGATGCTTCTTCATAAACCTGGAGATTTCGGAACCAACTCTCAGCATTTTGCAACCCACCATCATGGTCGTGAACAAAAGTCAGATAATTCATATCTCCTGTAAAGAACTCTCCTACAGGAATTTGATAAGATTTCCAATCACCAGCTTGACTAGCATAGTTATTAAAATCAGCAACTCCCCAAGTTTGGTTGCCATAGAGTTTGAAGTTAGTATCTGGGCTAATTAAATTATTATCATCGAATCCAATACCATGAATTTCTCCTGCTGCGGTACTCTTAAATTCAAACTCTAACATTGTATCTGATGTGATGGAGTAGGGAAGGTCAATCTGTTGCCATCCATTTCCTGTCAGATGTAAAGTTTCTCCCCCATCTTCAACCTCAACTGTAAAATTCGGAGATAGATTCTGAGAGGGGTCGTAATCCTGAAGTGGTTGTTGAATTAATTCCTCTACTCCATTATTATCAATTTTGGTAATAGTAAGTTCTGATAAAGGCTCCAACTGTTTGTGTTCCCAGTAAGCTTGTAAGGGACTCACAGTTCCTATTCTCACTTCCTCTTCTGTATTTTCATTAACATTGCTACCAGGCTCAGTGCCAACTGCTAGATGAAAATGAGCGTTACTAGCTAACTGACTACCAACTTCACCAATTACTTCTCCAGGTTGAACCGGAGCGCCAATTTGCCAGTCTCCTAAACTTTCCAGATGACCATAAACCCAAACCCGATTTTGGGGTGATTGGACAGCAATAAAATAACCGTTCTTTTCAGCATTCCAGTCAGATGTCCAAAGAATTGTTCCATCGGTTAGTGCCTGAATATCATCACCAATAGAAGCTTTTATGTCAATTCCAGAGTGAGGTTTTTCGACGATTTCAATATAGCTTTGGTCATACAAGTAACCAGCGTTCATTGTACGTGAACTCCCCAGAGCTGCCCCGGTTAAGTCATCATAGATTTGCTTAATTGAATCTGGACTTTCTCCATTGCCAGATAGCCCATCAAACAAGATATCGTCACCACTATGTTGGTCCCATTCATTTTCTGTTAAATTTCCGAGCTCGGGATAATAGTTGCCTATGCTAAACGATACATTACTACCTTTTAAAATATCGTTATCAACAGTAACAACAGTATCATTCCCTAAATAATTGATTTCACCAATTTTCCCACCTATTGAACTATTTACTGTGGTAGTATTACTAGCTACCCAATTCCATCGCTCATTTAACAAAGAGTCTAGTGGATCAAAAGAACCTAATGCATTATTTGAATTACTACTTAAATCCAACAAAAATTCATCCATAATTTTTTACCTGATTGTTGTAAATGACTAGATTTTTTCTGGAACTTTTAATATTGCACTAATTTATTTGTGAAATAGAGCTTCCGTGGCAACCCACTTTTGCCGTAACTCCTCCAACTTAACCCCATCAAAACTATTACCAAAAATACTCTTGACCTTAACCAAAAAATCCTCACTACCAGCAAAATTTTGCAGCCATCCGTAAACATTCTCAAGCCCATCAACAACCCAACTATTTACAACCGTATTATTAGGTAAAGACATGGTATTGCACTCCTAAAAAAATTAATTTAGTTAGCCCAGAAAAAGTTAATAACGATACTTCCAACTTCACTAAATATTGAAAATCCCTATAGTTCATATCTTGATT
>JBARXI010000629.1:0-8747 GCA_049647275.1 Microcoleaceae cyanobacterium | reverse complement strand
TGGATGTCAAGATGCGATCGCCAAAAAAGTCTAAATTTTTCTTCCAATTTAAAAATAGGCTATCCGTTTCTGTTAGTCCAAAGTAGATTTGTTATAGCTAGAAAAAAAAGAGCCACTATTTTCCCATAATACTTATCTACTTTTAATTTAGAGCAACTTTTTCTAGCTGTCAACCCTAGAGATGCTCAAAAAAATACTCAAGCAATTTGGTACGCTCTGAAGTTGATATAATTATGTGACATTTTTTATCTTAACTGCCTAAAAAAAATGCCAGACGAAATACTAGCTAAAGAACGAAAATTTCACGATATTTGGGCATCAACTATTGATGTTGACGGAATTCGAGTAGTTGATTATTTTGAAAGTTGTACAGCACCAGAAAACAGATTTATTCTCAAACAAATGGGAGATTTAACAGATAAATATTTGTTAGATTTAGGTTGTGGTGCAGGGGAAAATAGCGTTTATTTTGCTAAAAAAGGAGCGCGGTGTGTAGCGACAGATTATTCTCCGGGGATGGTAGATGTTGCGGTTAAATTAGCAGAAAAAAATGGAGTAAAAATTGAAGGAAAAGTTATGGATGCTATGGCATTAGAATTTCCCGATCATACTTTCGATTTTGTTTACGCCTCTAATTTACTTCATCATTTACCAAATCCGAAATTAGCGATTAGGGAAATGCACCGGGTTCTCAAACCTGGTGGGAAAGCTTGTTTTTGGGAGCCGTTAAAACATAATCCAGTTATTAATGTTTATCGGCGTATTGCTACGAAAGTAAGAACTGAGGATGAAATGCCTCTGGATATCAATATGGTTGATTTTGTGAAATCTATTTATTCAGAAACAGCTTATGATACATTTTGGTTGGCAAGTTTGTGGATATTTTTGAGATTTTATTTAATTGAAAAAGTTGACCCGAATCAGGAACGTTATTGGAAGAAAATTATTATTGAACATCAACGTTTAGAACCAATGTATAGCAGATTAGAAAAGTTAGATGTCGTATTGAAAAAGTTGCCTTTGATGAAAAGATTTGCCTGGAATTTAGCTGTGGTGGCAAGGAAGTAGGGGAGTGTGGGAGAAATTTGAAATATAGATCCTCACCATTAGTATGCAGAATTACCAAATAAAATTCCCCATTTCAAGCATCCCTATTCCAGGAGGTACGACTGTTAACGCAGTTCTTCCGTCGGAGGCTAACTCATAACTGATAACTGAAATGACAATCCATTTGGTTTTTTTGAGACAAATTATGTGGCATCCTTTACTGAATAATTAAAGTTTAAAGCCTCTTCTTTTAAGGAAAAAAATCTTTTTAGTCAATTCTCTTCTTTTAAGGAGAGGTAATAATTAGACCTCTCCTTAAAAGATATAGATTTTTTGCAGGAGTAGGCAACAGCTCATCTGGCAACAGGTAAGATATTTTCACGAAAAAAGCACGAAAAATGATTTTTTATGGTAAATTTTTATTTCCAAAACCTGCTCTAATTAAAAGGTTGATTTATTTTCTGGAGATGTCTATTAATTATTAATTGTTAATTATTAATTGTTGAACACCCTACCTAAAAATCAGCCATTTTTGCCTCTACCATCATCCGGACCACATCCGGCATTTGAAACTGTGCTTTCCAGCCCAACTTTTCGGCAGCTTTGGCCGGGTTTCCCCTACCCACAGAAATATCAGTGGGGCGATATAAACTCCGGTCTACTTCCACATAATTTTCCCAATTCAATCCCACCGTAGCAAATGCCTGCACCACAAAATCCTGCAAAGCATAACTCTGGCCAGTGGCAATAACATAATCATCGGCTTCATCTTGCTGCAACATCAAATACATAGCCTCCACATATTCCGGCGCCCAACCCCAGTCTCGTTGCACCGAAATATTTCCTAAATGTAATTTCTCGTTACTACCATTAGCAATTTGACAAACAATAGAAACTATTTTTTGAGTGACAAAACGTTGGGGTCGGAGGGGAGATTCATGGTTAAATAAAATGCCAGAACAGGCAAATAAATTATAAGCTTCCCGATAATTTGCCACTTCCCAAAAAGCAGCAGATTTTGCTACAGCATAAGGACTTCTGGGGCGAAAAGGTGTAATTTCTGTGGCAGGTTGACCACCTGTATCGCCAAAACATTCACTGGAGCTGGCATTATATAATTTAATTTTTGCTCCAGTAAATCGAATGGCTTCTAATAAGTTTAATGTGCCTGTGGCGATACTTTCTAATGTTTCTACGGGTTGTTCAAATGATAAGCCTACTGAACTTTGACCAGCTAAGTTATAAACTTCATCTGGCTGATATTTTGTTAATACTTGTAAGACACTTCTAAAGTCAGTTAAAGACATGGAATCAAGTTTTACTTGGTCGCGAATTCCCAAGCGGGACAAATTATTAAAAGTAGACATTTGAGCATCTCTGGAAGTGCCACAAATGTTGTAACCTTTTTCTAGTAATAATTTTGCTAAGTAGGAACCATCTTGACCAGAGATTCCAGAAATTAGTGCTGTTTTCATAATTTATTGGGAAGAAAGAGTAATTAAGATAAGGGTAGGTTTTTGTAGATAATTTTTGAAATTAAATGTAAATTTCTTGGTTAAAACTATCCCCATAGAATTAACAAAAGTAAGCAGTACGGAGATTTTTGTCAATAAATTTTGCTCTCAACCAGAAATTTATTGGTTCAATCCGTTCCGACAAATAAATAGATAATTATTATAGCAGTTTTCATCTCGATCGACTTTAGTTAGCAACTTTCTTAACGAAAACAGCGAGAACAAAAATAAAAAATCTTTTGGCGTTAGTCTTATGTTAGCAATAAACTGATAGTTAACTACTAATTACTATATAGCAGTTCTAAATATATTGTGGCGGTTCTAATATTAATAGACATCTCCATAAGAGAGAAAACAGGGAGAAATCATTAATAATTTATAGATAAAAATTGATTTTATTTTTGATTTTTGGAAATGTCTAATAATAATCTGAGGAAAGAGTAAGAAGTAAATAAGTATCATAGACGAATTAAATAATTGTATAGCGTTTCTCAACAAGGGTGAGGTAAAGTTGTTTTTCTGATTTTCAACTCCCCATTTCCCGATCTTCCCTACTCCCTACTCCCTACTCCCTACTCCCTAAAACAAAGGAATTTTGTACCTCACCATTATGGGAATTGCTATATCAATGAGTTTTAAGAATGTATTGTCAAAGAATATCAAAGTGCAAATACCGCAAAACACTATAGACTTTCTCAACTATTTACAGAAGAAAAGACCTGACAAAAGAGTAGCTATATTTTGGGAAGGGACAACTTAATTATACTTCCCCAAAATTAGGAGAATATTTAGATAAAACTAATCATGCTTGCTCGGAATAAAAATGGCAAATTTAGTACAACTAATTTGCTCCAAATGCTTCTTTTTGCTAAAGCGTCTCCGAAAGAGAAAGAAAATCCAGTAGAAGATATCTGCTTACAAACCAATTACAAACCAACAATTTTCTGAATAAACTCAATCGTCTATGTCATTCTTTTTTCGTCGTAAAGTGGCTATTTAAGTTCTTTGTGGATAGTTAAATCAAAGATTTTCCCAAAATTTATAAATACGAATTTTAGCCACAACCTCTGTGCGGATTACTATATATCAATCTGGAATTGTTTCTGCCAGAATTTTAGCTAAATTTTTGATATGAGCGGCATAATTTGTGATGTTTTGATTTTGAGATAATTTTGGCTGATTTTCTAGTTTTAATTTAGTTTGTTCTAGTTGTGTTTGCATTTGTTGAAGTTGAGATTTACAGACATTTAACTCTTCTTGATTTTTAAACAACTGAGATGTCGATTGTTCTAGTTCTGCCTGAACTTCATCTAGTTGAAATTGGGTAAGTTCTAATTCTTCTCTGGTATTATGTAATTCTGACTGAGATTTATCTAATTCTGTTTGAATTTGCTGCTTTTGAGATTCAGCAGTTTTGGCTTTTTCTTGGTTTTGCTGAAGTTGGGATTGAATCTTTTCTAATTCTCCTAAAAATTCATCTCGCTGAGATTGAGTATTTTTTAATTCTTCGCGAATTTGCTGTAATTGTGATTCGGCAGTTTTGGTTTTTTCTTGGCTTTGCTGAACTAGAGACTGAGTAGATTCTAATTCTCCTAAAAATTCATCTCGCTGAGATTGAGTATTTTTTAATTCTTCGCGAGTTTGCTGTAATTGTGATTCGGCAGTTTTGGCTTTTTCTTGGTTTTGTTGAACTAGAAACTGAGTAGATTCTAATTCTCCTAAAATTTGGTCTCTTTGGGATTGAATATTTTCTATTTCTTCGCGAGTTTGCTGCAACTGAGACTGAGTATTTTCTAATTCTGCCTGAGTTTCCTGAAGTTGAGACTGCATTTGCTGAAATGTTGCCTCAAATAAATCACTTTCCCCCACTTGAGACATTTCCACATCCTGGAAAACAGGCGTACTATTCCAAGGTTGAAAAGGTATTAATTTCGCAGTGGGAAAGTGGGGGCGAAAGAAATATTTTCCTCCTTCATTCAATAGACAAGCAGCAAAAGCAAAAGCAGTATTAGAAATAGCTACAAAATCACAATTGCTCAACAGATAAAAATCAAGATATTCTCCGTTAACTTCTCCTCCTAAGTCTTGAACTGTTATAGGATGATATTCTTCAAAGTAAACTAGAGGTACTTCCTCTAAATTATCGCTGGCAATAAATAAAACTGGCTCATCTAAAGTTTCCCATAAACCGTTTAACCAAATTTTATACCATTCACTGGGGGTGTCGGGTTGTAGATGTAAACCGATAATAGTTTTGCCACCGGACTTTAATTTTTCCCAAGCAACTTTTACTTGGCTTTCGATTTCTGCTACAGGCTGAAATAAAGACTTAAAATATTCCTGACGGGAGGCATAATAGCGAGTGTGATATAGAAATTCTCCCTGAAAATCTACATTTTTCCATACTTCCGTATTATTAAAGATAACTCGATCGTTCTCCTCAACAACTACAGGTAACTCTTCAGAAATTTCTCTATCCTGATGCCCAAATAATTCTTGCCCTACCCACAGGGGAGTCTCTACAGATAAACCATTTTCTTGAGCATATATTTTCAAGAAAGCATACTCAAATATTTGATTACCTAACCCACCTTTTTTACCCAAAGTAGACATAGTAATGACTTGCTTTTTCACATAAAAAGCATCTCCCCAAGACGGATGAAAAGGTGTCGCTACTGCCACTCTACCAAAACCAACTTCTGCCAAAAAATCATCAACTTTTTCCGCTAAAGCACAACCTTCATAAAGCTCCTCATAATTCACTTTTGTGTAAATTGCATCTATATATTTAAGTAGATTTGTAGCTCCGTGCAATGCTAAAAGTTCTGTACCTTGAATATCCAGGTTAAGAATATTAAAATCTGCGGGTGAAAGTTCTAATTCTTGTAGCAAAGTATCGAGAGTTTTTGACTCAACAGTTAGTTGATGAGTTTCCTGAATATTTGGGTAAATATCCCGATAATGTTTCATTGGCAAAATCGAACTACTTTGCCCCATAGAGTTAACATATAATTTGACTTCTCCATCTCGATCGCTAATAGCATAATTAACAGCTTGTACATCTACAGATGCTTCAGCTATATTTGCTTTTAGCCGTTCAAATACTGTGGGGTTAGCTTCAATAAAAAGAACTTTTGATATACCCAAAGCTTGGTAAAGTTTAATATCCTTACCTTCATAAGCACCCACATGAATAATCCCTTTAGGAGAAACAGAATTTTGAGATAAAAGGTTTCTTAAATTTAATTTCATCATATCTAGAGAAATAGGTGGAACAATCAACTAATATTACCTTAAAATCGTGTAATTTCAAAAAGCAGGGCTTACCGATATAATCTCAAAGCATTGACAGATAAAGGCTTTATATAATGTTTCCCCCCCGGGGGAGCTGCGAATTGCGGATAATTACTTATAATAAAATTTTTGTTTGTAGTTTGGCTTGAGCCTCTGAAATACTTACTATAATTGCTAGAGCAAAACTACGAGCCTAATTATAACTATTCTACCGAACATAATATTACCCTTTTTGAGGAAGAAATTAGGATAATTGAAGATAGTGTTCAATAATGATCTATAATTAAAGTATTTATTTTTATTGAGAATCTTACTAATGAAATCAACAACGATTTATTTGCCAGAAGAAACTGAAGCTAATCTACAAAAATTAGCTACTCAAACAGGAAAATCTATTCCTGAAATTATCCAAGAATTAATCACCGATTATCTTACTAAAAAAACTCAAAAATTACCTAAATCAGTTGGAATGGGGTCAAGTGGCAGATCGGACTTATCTTCTAAAGCGGAAGAATTATTATGGACAGAAGAGTAATAGCAGATACCAGTGGAATTATTGCTTTTTTAGATAGGGACGATCGCTACCATTCCCTAGCGGTTGATATTGTCACTAATTATCAAATTTACATCCCTGTGACGGTTTTGCCAGAAGTTGATTATTTAGCTACTAAATATCTAGGAGAAAAAGTCGCTAGAAGTTTTATAGAAGATTTAGGAGATGAATATTTTAATTATCTTACTCTTGAGTTAGAAGATATTAATAAAATTACAAAACTTATGGAAAAGTATAAAGATTTACCTCTCGGATTTGTTGATGCTAGTTTAGTTATTTTAGCAGAACATCATCAAATAAAAAGAATTTTAACTCTAGATAGAAGACATTTTAATTTAATTCAATCGGAACAAGTTAAATACCTAGAAATATTGCCATAATTTTACGGATACTTAATTAATTAGAGGTTGAAAAATGGAAAATATAGAATATTCAGGATATTGGTGGTTGCCCTTAAAGGAAGATGAAAAAATAGCTGGAAAGCCAGAGAAAAAAATACCTGGTACTCTGACATTTACAAATGATGAGGGAATTAAACTGCTACTAAAGGGTTCATTTACTGGAGAATTAGAATCAAATGATTCAATTATTTTAGGATTTGCAGATAGAAAGATTATTACTTTGTGTGGTAGTCTGAATTGTTCTTCAATAAGAAGTTTCTCAGGTTTTTCAAGTCAAGAATATATCTCAGAATTTGCTTTGATTGGCAGACATTTTACTAGCCGAGACAAAATATTGTTTCATAAAGCTAACGTACAGTATAGTTATTTATCTGACTGGAGTGAATTGCCTAAAATTAAGCGAGAACCTGATTTTGTAGAAGATTGGAATAAAGAGAGAGAATTAAGATTTATATACACTCGTCCTGAAAATATTGAAGTAGAAATAGAAAAATATGGAAAATTTTCTGTCATTTATCAATTTTTCGAGCCAGGCAAACTTGAAAGTATTAACTTTAAACAATATGCATCATTAATGATTGAACCCAATGAAAAACTTTCATTTAAAGATTTTCACTCTAAATTCATACATCCTCTCAATAACTTTCTAACTTTTGCAACTGATAGAGCAAACTCCATTACTAAATTAGAAGTTTATTCCTATGACGGTGATGTAAATGTAGATATAGAAAATACTCATTACAAGAAAGAACAATTTCCTATAGAAGCTATTTATAATACCTACTATCCTGACAGAAAAGAACAAGGCAGATTACTTTATAAACATGAAATGCTCTTCTCTATATCTGACATTGATAACCTTCCCTCAACTCTGGAAAGATGGTTTGATTCTTGGGAAAAATTAGCTAGTATTTTTAATTTATTCTTCAGTATCAGATACAAACCAGATATGTATTTAGAAAATAAATTTGTAAATCTTGTTCAAGCTGCGGAATCTTATCATCGTCGAAAATACAATTGTCAAACAGACAAACAAAATTTGCAAGATGATGAATCTGAAAAGAAGCGTCTAGATAGGGTTATATCTAGTCTAAATAGTCTAGATAGTCTTTCTGATGAGGATAAAAAATGGGCAGAAGACAAACTTCAGCCTAAGAATAATCGAGGGTTAAAACTAAAACAAAGGTTAATAGATTTAACTGAATTAATACCAGAAATAACCAGTGAATTAATTAAAGATCAATTTTTTTGTGATAAAATTACAGCAACGAGAAACGATTTTGTTCACGATAATGAAAATAAAAATGAAAAATCAGTTGAATTAGAAAAATTACCTGACTTAGTAGAATCACTTTCTTTCATTTTGCAAGCTTGCTTTTTGATGGAACTAGGTTTTGATTCAAAGGAATGTTACCAGTTACTTAACAGAAATCTTCGATATAAAGAGAGACTCGACAAAGTAAGAAAACAAGAAGTATCTTGATTGTCCTAAAGAAAACTTATGAAAAATGCCTTGATATAAATTATGACTTCTTATTTCGTGTTGACAGATGAGTTATATAGAATCCAAACGAACAAATATTAATCAATAAATGGCGTACTTTGCCATTAGAAAAACACCAATATGTATTAAATGTAGATTGAGTTGAGGAAGCGGAAACCCAACCTACATCTAATTATCAATTATCAATTATTTCTTCTCCCAAAATTAGCCAGAAGTAAATAAGAGCAGGGAACAAGATAAAGAGCAACGAGCGTCGAACCACCTACACCACCGCCGATCGCTACTGCTAAAGGAGGCCAAAAGCCACCGCCTTCTAATAATAAGGGAACAAACCCAATCATTGTGGTTAAAGTTGTGGCAACCACATGACGAGTTGAACGTAAGACTACTTTGCGGGTGGCTCGACGGTTGCCTGTAGATGCTTCGGGGTCTTC
>JBARXI010000628.1:0-8549 GCA_049647275.1 Microcoleaceae cyanobacterium | reverse complement strand
TTAGAATTATTTATTTTCTCATTCCCCCCTCGCCATGACATTATAATTATTTTCTCGTTCCCCCTCGCCATGACATTAGTAAGATTGCCACGGGGGGTAATAAGTGATGAAACCAACAGAATTATTTTCTCATTTCTCCTCGCAATGACATTATAATTATTTTCTCATTCCACCCTTGCAATGACAACTACATTGCACCCCAAGCTTAAAATTAGAGTTATTATATTAATTCCAATTTTAACCGTAAAATTATAGAAAATTATACAAAGCTTATATCAAAAAATCTGGAAAAATAAAATAGTTAATTGACAAATGAAGATTAATTGTGATAAAAAACTATTTGGTACTGATAATTGTTAAATAAAAACTGATAACTAAAATGACATCCCTAACTCCTGAGCAATATAAACAAAAAATGCAGCGCCGAAAAGAAGTGCAAGAGCAACGAGTTTCTCAAGCTGCTCAGGAAAAAGGCTTAATTATTATCAACACTGGTAACGGCAAGGGCAAAACTACGGCAGCATTGGGTATGGTGATGCGGTCTTTGGGTCATGGTTATCGAGTGGCAATTATTCAATTTATTAAGGGTGCTTGGGAACCCGCAGAAAAAGCTGTTTTTACTAAGTGGGGCGAGCAATTATCTTTTCATGCTTTGGGTGAAGGTTTTACCTGGGAGACTCAAGACCGCGATCGCGATATTCAAAAAGTTTATGAAGCTTGGAATTTGGCTTTATCTTATATCCGCAACCCAGATTTTAAATTAGTATTACTTGATGAGGTTAATGTTAGTTTGAAATTGGGTTATTTAAAGTTAGAAGATTTGTTGGCTGGGTTAGAAGAGAAACCTGAAGATTCTCATGTTATTCTCACAGGTAGGGGTGCCCCTCCAGAATTAATTGAAAGGGCAGATTTAGTTACAGAAATGAAGATGATTAAGCATCCTTTTAGAGAGCAAGGTGTTAAGGCACAGCCTGGTATTGAATATTAGCATTCATTTTAGTTATCACCTCATAATTTTTTAGTTGTCCGATCCACTAGATAAATCTAGGTTGTTCAAATCACATTTTAACTGTTGATTATTCATTGTTAATTGAATCACCAAACGAGATGTTGATAGTTAGTTTGACAAGTATCTAATATTCGAGCATCATTTTCGCTAACTTGATTAATTGGATAATATTTCTGTAAATCTACTTTGTAGTCAGAAGCAGTATTATCATAACTATCTACAACTTTTACATCTAAACGATTTGACTGATGAATCCCATAAAAACAATAAAAAGCGGAATGGGGCAAATAAAAAGCACCTATTACTTTACCATTTCGTATCTTAAATACAAAATATTCATTCTGAATTTGATTTCGTTGATGAGACTGACCAAAAAGGTAAATTCCATCTGTGAGTAAGATATTTTCATTGTCTGTTTTTGGCAAAATGTCTTGCCTTTCAACCTCTAAGTTAACAGAATCAGGTTTTCTTGGTGTTGCTGGCCCACCGATTATACCATAAGTCAATATAAAGTAGGTTGCGATCGCCACTAACCTAAAAATCACAAATATTTCTTCTATGTTGTCTACATAACTATCTTATCTGTAGAAAAGCCTAGAGGTCTATTTTTTTAACAATTTTTGTTACTTTCTCAAATTACCAAAAATATATGAGATAAAATTACGGAAATAGAGCGGTGGAAAAGAGATAATTATGTTTGATAAAAATGAGGAGATGACAAAAAAACGGCCATAAATTATACTTTTTTCTTGTTTTCTGCTGCCAATTTACATTTAAAATCAAATAAAAATTCCCTGGCAAGACATCCAGCAAAAATAACTGTCTCGACAGGGAATGATTAAGTTTTTGAGAGAACAATTAAGGGATCGATGTCTGTCAAAATTTCAATAGTTAGCTAGCTACATATTCTCGGACTTTGGCCTGACGACGACGCAAATGGGCCAGAGCTTGATGTTCTAGTTGCCGTACCCGCTCGCGACTGAGTTGGAGTCTCTCACCAACTTTAGCTAAGGACATTTCTTTACCATCTTCTAGACCAAAACGTAAAGTTAGGACTCGACGTTGCTGTTCGGTCAATTCCTGTAGTAGAGTATTTAAGTCTTGGCGCAACAACTCTCGTGTAATGTAATCATCTGGAGAAGATGCTTCATCCTCTAAAAGTTCTTGCAATTCGGTGTCTTGGTTATCCCCAACCCGTAAATCTAGGGAAATAGGGTGGCGGGCCATCTGGAGATATTCTCTAATTTGAGCAGGTTCTAATTCGAGGACTTTGCCAATCTCCGATGGTGTTGGGTTGCGACCCAAAGTAGGGATAAGTTCTCTCTGAACTTTTTTGATTTTGTTGAGTTTTTCGGTGATGTGGATGGGTAAGCGAATAGTACGAGCTTGTTGTGCGATCGCTCTGGTAATTGCCTGACGAATCCACCAGTAAGCATAGGTAGAAAATTTGTAGCCCCGTGTGGGGTCAAATTTTTCGACTCCTCGTTCTAAACCTAATGTCCCTTCTTGGATTAAATCCAAGAATTCCATATTCCGCTTTTGGTACTTCTTAGCGATCGCCACTACTAACCGTAAATTAGCTTCGATCATTTTTTGCTTGGCGCGGCGACCTTGCTTCATTACTTGGTTTAGTGCTTCTTCACTTAACTGTAAATAATCCGCCCATTCTTTCTGAGTTGCTGGTTGCTCTAGCTTTTCCTCTAACTCTTCTTTTGCTTGTAGTAGTGCCATCATTTTTTGAACTTCTTTTCCATAGACAATTTCTTGTTCGCGAGTTAGAAGTGGCACACGACCAATTTCATGTAAGTAAGTACGAACTGTATCCATTGAGGAGTAGGAGCGGGTATTTAATTTAGTTTTCTTTTCTGTTTTCTTTTCGGTTTTCTTTTCTGTTTTCTTTTCGGTTTTCTTTTCTGTTTTAACTGTTGACATAATATGTATTAAACTCCTTTAATAAATATCCCGGTATTTGTGGTATGCTCCTAATGGTGCGAGTAATTTAGAGACTGTTAGATGAGAATCGGTTTCCCCATCCTCGCTGAAAAAGGCATTTAAAGTTGTAAAAAATTTCTTTCAACCTCAAACCGGCTCTCTAAAATTGAATTAGTTATAAGAATATTTTATAACTATATATAATTCATATTGATGATATTTATAAACTTACCTTATGTATGATTTAAGTTAAACTAAACTCAGTATGAGTCAGTTTTTACTATGTAGTACAAGCTTAGACTCAAATAAAACCTCAAATGTTCATCCTTTAGGTAGAAAATTTTGGTTTTTTTCTTAATACTGCTATCAAACTTAGGTTAACTACAATTTTTCTTTAACTATTTCGGAAAAATCTCGATCTATTTTTTCGGTGACTATTTCATCATCGCTTAACCTATACTGACAAGGCAACTCCTAGGCCAGAGAGATAACCGAACTGTTTGTTATTTAATTTTAATTGGGTTTTAAGGACCGCTTAGATAATGCACGCATCATAATGCACCAAAATGTACAAATTATATTGTGTTGTAACTTAAGCTTTCAAGGAAATAATTGCCCTGATCACATCTGCTCAAACGTACTAACCAAAATTTATCTATAAGTTTTTTTCTGTCTTAATATTACAATTGTAACACAAGGATATGATTTTTGCATCAATTATCAAGATAAAAGTTGAGGAAAAATTTAGGAAATTATATAACTTTTCGACTAAAAAAATGTTTGACTAGATAACAAGATTTGTGGTATACAGCAGTTTAGGTCGCAATATTAATCAAAGATTATGGGACTTATGGGATCTAAATCTATGGGTTATAAGTAGGTGGGCATAATTAAAGGTCAAACATTTGTAGGGTGGGCAATGGCTATAAGTGTCTTTGTATAAAGGTTTTAGCTGACTACGCGCATTGCCCACATTATGGGTTTATTTATGCCGACCTACTAAGTAGGATCGTATTTACAGTTGGGGATTAATGGGACTTTGATATGTTTGAGGGCAAAAATAGCTGAAAACCAGACAGGGTAGGGGAAATACATCTACAGGGTAAAACGGAACTTTCCGTAGCATTCCGCAGGAAAACCTAGATATATATATAGAGCAATAAGCTGTTTTGACGTTAAACCCTTGCTATGTAAGCTTTTTAGGCTATTTTTATTGCGTTTTTGACGAAAGTCCCCTTAAAATCATCTATCTCAAGGTTTATTATTAATATTAATATAGTAAGTAGGTAAACAAAATCAATTACACATTTTCCAAAACATAAACCTTTTGACTGCAAGGGTTATAGGAAATTAGATTAGGTAATCAATTCTGTGTAGGTGCTTATTAGACCATTAGACATCTGGTGGAAATTACACATATAGACCATTTGGTGTGCCTTTTTTCAGAAATTTTCTTCCCTGTTGCCTGTTGCCTTCCGGAGTTGTTGCCTACTTCTGCAAAAAGTCTATTCTTTTTCGGAGATGTCTATTATGTATGGCGGTGAGATTCTGCTAATAATAGTAATAATAGGATTTCGGGTTGATTGAGTCTACTTAAACTATTGCATTGATAAAGTAAAAGTAGCATTCCTGTACACAACCCTAGCTTTTAAGATGGGCTCATTTCTTTCTATAGTTGAAAGGTTGATAGTTTGGATAAATTGTCAAAATCAAACCAAATTGTTGTCTTTTTCATATATTTTCCTTTCCTAGTGACCTTGGTCTCTATAACATTTTCCATGTTCCGTCACGCTCTGTAATATTTTATGAAATTGGTAGCTGCGGACAATTCTAATGCACTATTTTAGCTGTGCTAATCCACTACAACTAGGACTTCCTTTTTTTCTTTCTTAGTTTTGTTAATTTCAATAAATATCATTATTTCCGGCCTTTATATAAACGCACTACAAATTTTTCCAACTCTACCCAAACAAACATAAAGACACTAAAACTTAAACAAATAGCTAATTCTTTTCCACTCAATAAATGAGTACCAAAGAAATCTCGTAAAAATGGTACATAAATCAACATTAACTGTAAAACTACAGTCAAAACTACCGCTCCCCAGAGAAATAAATTAGAAAAAGGATTAATTTCAAAAGTTGATTGACTATCTGAACGAACAGCGATCGCGTGACCCATCTGTGCTAAACAAAGGGTAGTAAATACCATTGTTTTCCATCTTTCTGGGTCGCCTCCTAATTGAGCATCATTATAAGACCACAACATTAAACTAATAGTTAGAATGGCAAAAATAATTCCTATTCTTACCATATAAAATCCTAAACCACGGGCAAAAATACTTTCTTTCGGGCTAAAAGGTTCCCGTTGCATTACATCAGGTTCGGCGGGTTCAACTGCTAAAGCTAAAGCTGGAACTCCATCGGTAACTAAATTCATCCATAAAATTTGTAGGGGTGTCAAAGGTACATCTGGCAATCCTAAAAATGGAGCTGAAGCAATCGTAATTACCTCGCCAATATTACTACCCAAAATATACTTAATAAACTTACGAATATTATTATAAACAACTCTACCTTCTTCTGTCGCAGCAACAATAGTGGCAAAATTATCATCTAACAATACCATATCACTCGCTTCTTTACTTACATCAGTACCAGTAATTCCCATGGCAATGCCAATATTGGCTTGTTTTAATGCTGGAGCATCATTAACACCATCCCCAGTCATTGCCACAAATGAACCTTGACTTTTCAAAGCTTGAACAATTCGCAATTTATGTTCTGGAGAAACTCGTGCATAAACATTAATACTACTAACTTTTTGTTCTAATTCTGTTTGAGTTAATTTCTCAATTTCCTGACCTGCTAAAACTGCTTCTCCCGTTTCAGCAATGCCTAATTTTTCAGCTATTGCCTGAGCCGTTAGTTGATGGTCGCCAGTAATCATAATTGGTCTAATTCCCGCCTGGCGACATTTAGCTACAGCTTCTTTTACCTCAACTCGCGGCGCATCTAACATTCCTACTAATCCCAACCAAACTAATTCTTGTTCGCTGGTTTCTTCGGAATTTTCTGGAGGTAAATTTTCCCAATATTTACAGGCAAAACCCAAAACTCTTAAACCTTGACTCGCCATCTGATTATTCTGCTCTAAAATTTGATGGCGTTGTTGTTCAGTTAAAGGTTGAATTTTGTCTCCCACGATAATATGTTGACAACATTCTAATGTTAATTCTGGGGAACCCTTGGTAAACATTAAAAATTGGGAGTTGCCATTACTAATATCCTTAATTTGCCAATTTTCTTGTGCTGCTTGAAGAGCAGAAATTACACTCATGCGCTTTCTTTCTGAAGAAAAAGGAAATTCAGCAACTCGTGGTAATTTTTCCGTTGTTGACTGTTTAAAAATATTGGCTTTTCCCGCCAAAGATAACAGCGCTCCTTCGGTGGGGTCTCCTAAAATTTTCCACTCATTTTGTACTTGTTGTAATTCTGCATCATTACAAATAACACAAGCAACTAATAAAGCTTGAATTTCTGGATATTTTTCTGGGTTAATAACCTGATTTTCTAAATTAAATTCGCCAGTGGGATGATAACCTTCTCCACTTACATTAAATATATTGCTGATAGTTGTTCCCTGCTGCACCACCATTTTATTTTGGGTGAGAGTGCCAGTTTTGTCAGAACAAATAGTAGTAACAGAGCCTAAAGTTTCCACTGCTGGAAGTCTTCTAATTAAAGCGCTGCGCCTGACCATCCGTTGCGTGCCCAATGCCAAAGTTAATGTAATTACGGCGGGTAAACCTTCCGGTACAACTGCAACTGCCATACTCAGAGAGATTTCTAACAAATGTTCAAATTCTTCCCAACCTGCTCGAATAACTCCAGAAACAACTACAATAGCAACCAAAATTAGGGAACCCGTGACAAGTACATTCCCTAGTTGAGCCATCCGTTTTTGTAGGGGAGTGGGTTCGCTTTCCACAGACTGGAGCATGGCAGCAATACGGCCCAACTCGGTTTGCATTCCCGTATTTGTGACGATCGCCTTACCTCTACCTTGGACTATTTCTGTCCCTTGATAGACCAGGTTGAGGCGATCGCCTAAAGTTGTGTCTTCTGTAATCTCAATATCGGCTTTTTTGCTGACTGCTAAAGCTTCCCCAGTCAGTGCTGCTTCTCTGACTTGCAGGTTAAATACTTCGATGAGTCTGGCATCTGCGGGTATTTTTACCCCCGCTTCCAATAACATAATATCTCCCGGTACTAATTCCTTGGCATCCACGTCTAATAGTTTGCCCTCTCGCAAAACTCGCACTTGGGAGGAGGCGAGATTTTTCAATGCAGCAAGAGCTTTTTCAGCGCGACTTTCTTGGATATAGCCGAGGAGACCGTTGAGAATAACTATGGCAAAAATGGCTATGGCATCTTTAGGAAAGTTGTTATTACGGATATCTAAAACTGCTGATACTATTGCCACACTGATTAACATCAACAGCATAACGTTGGTAAACTGGTCGATGAGGATAGACCAAGAGCTACGACCGCCCGTTTCTTCTAATTCATTAGTGCCATAATGTTCTAATCTTTCCGATATTTGGGAAGTTGTTAAACCAGTTGAGCGATCGCTATCTAGTTGGTGTAGAGTTTTTTCTATTCCTAATGCGTACCATTTGATTGGTTCGTTATTAGCTACGGGCGTATTTGCAGACATAGGTATTGTTGTTTATTTTGTTGTTAATTTTATTAATTTTTTCTTTGGTAGTTCTAAAGATATAAGAATTTAGTTACTACATTCGGTTAATTACCAGAAGGTAGAGGAGAAAAATTATTACTTGTTTAGCACTACATTTTCTTTTAAGATTTTAGCAATTTTTTTTCAGATTATTAAATTCAATCTTGTTTTAATTTGCAACTTGGGGATAGGTCTATATTAGTGAAATAGTCTTTCGTCATAAATTTTCTTCCTTCAGCATCAACCATACAAAACTTGCGAAATATTGCATTTTACTAACATTGTTAGTATCGATTGACTTCAATAAAATTACTGAATAATTAAGGTTTAAAGCCTCTAAGTATCAAGGATAAAAAAGAAAAAAAATATTTTTAATCAATTCTATCCGTTTTCAGGAGAGTTAATTATTAATTATCTTTTTATTTATGAGTTTAATACCAAATCTTGACCGCCGCGCTCCACTATTGCTCCGCAACGCTAAGGCGAATGCGGCTTCAATTTTGCTACATTTTTTTGGTGGAGTAAGCGGAGAAGCAGGGGAGCAGGAGAACAATAAAAATACGAATAATCTATACTCATTGACTAATAATGCTTAAAAACATTATAGAATTTTACTAATTACTTAACCATTGAAGTTTGGCTGAAGTATAGCATTATTGTTAGTAGTTGGTATTATACCAATTAAAAAAAAGAATGTTATACCATGTCCGGATGATTAAGTATCATAAAAATGTTCTCCTGTCGCTCTCGAAGGAATATCCCAAATTTCTGCTCCTATTGAGTTTTCCCTCTTGAATTTACACCTACCACCTACCACCTACCACCTACCACCTCAGAACTTTATTATTACTTATTAAGCGGACATGAT
>JBARXI010000627.1:0-4022 GCA_049647275.1 Microcoleaceae cyanobacterium | reverse complement strand
ACCGTGAACAGCAAAAAATGGCGTTTTTTCAGGGCTACCTACCTGAATTGGTAATAACAAAGACGGTTGAGTATTTTGCTCTTTTTGCTCAATTAATTGAGCTAATTTTTCCACTGTCGGTGCTTTTAAAAGTATGGAAAGAGGAAAACTCTTGTTAAAGTTTTCTTCAATTTGACTAAATAAACGTACTGCAACTAAAGAATTACCACCTAAATCAAAGAAGTTATCATCAATACCGACTCGATCTATATTAAATAACTGTGCCCATAAATCAGCAAGCTCTTCCTCAGTTTTACTATGTGGTGATACATAGGTTTGCTGAAGCTTACGGGAGTTATGTTTTTGTAATTCTATTACCTGAATAATTTGCTCGGCACTATATAACTCATTGGCAATTCGACTTAACTGAATAGATTTAGATTGATTATCTACAGAGGAATCTATATCTTTTAAAGATGAGATTTTTTGCTGATTTTTTTCTCCATTATTTTTACTTGTTGCTGGCTTATAAGTCAGTTCTTTTACAAAATCTGTGGGAAAATGATAAATAAATCCATCATTTTCCGGTTGAGCAAGTTTCTCTCCTACATTATTAACAAAATTCAAAAGAGGCTCATTTTTAGCGGAAGGAATATAAGCAAAATCTACAAAAGCTAATTGATTTTTATCGGCAATTTTTCCTAACTCAGCCAACATTTGATATTCAACACCTCGCCCTAAAACACGGCAGCTAAGTAGAAAAGTATCAACAATTAAACAATTGTCTTTGAGTAAAAAAATTATCACACCAACTAAACCATAATCACCAAAACGATCTTTGACTTCAATAGTTAAACATTCGTAGTTTTGAGATTGAAAAAGGGTTTTAATTTCTGTTTCTGAACGCCTGATAGTTGTGGCATTAAACTGATTAGTGCGTTGAGTTAATTGAGACACCCTTGCTAGTTGAGATAGCTCCATTGGAATAATATCAACTTTAAGGTCAAGTTTTTCCAAGAATTCTTGGAAACTTAAAGAAGTTGAACGTAAACTTTCTCGTTCAATATTTTGTTTATATAATTCAGTTCTCTTTTTATCTTCTTTTGTTGTTTTGAGGCGATCGAACCCCCAAACATGATTTATAAATCTGGGAATATCTTCACTATTTTCTGGCACTTGTAATGTGAGAACTTGTGGACAATTAAGTTCAACTTCAGAACATTCAATCGGATTATCATCTAGAAAAATAAAACTATCTAAACCTAAATTCAGTTCCGCAGCTAAGGATTTAATATTTTCAGACTTAGGTTGCCAATTAATCCGCCAGGAAACAATATGTTCTCGTTTTAATGGCATTTCTGGACGTTTTTCAAATACCTCAATAACATCAGCTTCCACATTTTTACTACATAAACATATCAACATTCCTGCTTCATATTGGGCTATCATAAATTCTTGTAAAGTTTTCCATGGCCCATCAATTTTAATACCCATTGCACCATCTTCACCACAAATACCTTCCCAAAGAGTTCGATCGCAATCTAATACAATTACTTTGTAAGGTGGATTTTTGAGAGTATATATTTTACGACTGACGATAGTTCCTAAAGAAGTGTAAAATAAATTTGTAAAGGGAATATGACCTAGTTTATCCCCACTAGAATCATAGTAATTTTCAACAGGATAAGTTTTAAAGATTTCCGCGCTTTTTATCAGATACACACTACTTAGATAATTAATTTCTGACTCTAATAAATTCTCCATTTCTTGAAATAAATTCAGAGACTCGGAACTACCAGCTACCAGAGGTGAAGCTGGACAAATAATCATTAAGTAAGGAGTTGATGAGCTTTCTGCTGCTGACTTCAGAGCAGTAATTAAATCTTGAGTATTTTGTCTGATTTTGTCAGGATTAAGCTGAAAAATTTGAGTTTTTTCTTCTGTAATTTTTTCAAACCTTTGCCAATCTTCAATCCTAACTAAAATCACATTAATTCCCTGATTATTATTAGCAAATAAGCTATTACGATCGAGCAATTGTTGAAAAACTTGATTGTATGCTGCAAATTCAACTTGATAGTTTATTCTCACTTCTTGCAACCAAAAATTCAGAGACTCTTCAATAGGCTCTGCTGTAAATGTAGCTGCGATCGCAATTTTTTCTATCAGTTTATTAGAACTCATTGATTTTCTACTATAACTTGATATCATTTTTGAATCATCTCCTAACTTGAATTTATGTAATTAATTATTTTTCTAATTTATACAGAGTAGTTTGTTCTTGTTGAAAAACTTTTTTTGTTTTATATCCTTTCTGCTCAAATTTATTTTTAAAATCCCTAGAAATATTAAAAAGATATATGTCATTAAAATCATTTATTTCCTTTGAAATATATGGAGTCTGCGACCCGGCAAATAATTGAAGTTTAATGTCTTTATTAAGTAATCTGCTTAAAGATAACATATTACTAACTGAACCATCACTAATTAATAGTGGAGATTCTGTTTGATTAACAATTACACTAATTTCAGGATTATGCTGAGAAATATATTTATTCCACCAAAATTCTTCTTGGGAATAAAATATTGTCGATAACATTCCTAGTAATAAAACCATAAGTATAGATATTTGTAACAGTTTTCGCTTGCCAAAATTTATGGCTTTTATAAATTCATTCCCTAAATAGTAAGAGTAAGATAGTTGAAATCCTAAATAACAGGGAATTAGATAACGACTAACACTCGACCTTCGACCACCCAAAAGTAAATCTGGTAAAATCAAACTAGACAAGGTAAATATTGCTAATATGATAACAAACATAGAACTTTGGTAGGAGGCTTTTTTATAAACATATAGTAGTGAATAAAATAAAGATAAAAATATTATTATCATTATTAGTAATTGAAGATATAATTGATAGCCTTCTTTGTTAATTTCTTGATCGTATACAATCCTTGTCAAATTCAGGAAAAATATTTTTATCCAAACTAAAATTGATAATCCTCTAGTTGCTATTGCATTGGTGCTTTTAAATTCACTCCATTCTACTATTGACAGCCAAGGAGTAAATGCTAAACCTGTTATCAGAATACAAATTAAGTAATTTATGAAATTTTTGCCTATTCTCAAGTTTTCTCTTACTAAAATATAAAATCCTTGAGCAGCCATAACTATTACAGACAATATAGAGGTATATAATCCTAAAATTAGTGTTGCTGTATAGGCTATCCAACTCAGTTGCTTTTTACTTGATAGTGCATACAGTAAAGCTGCACTAGATAATAAAATAGTTACTGTCCATAAACTATAAGGACGTGCTTCTTGAGCATAAATAACATGAAAAGGCGAAACAGCTATAAATATAATTGAAAATAAACTAAGTCTATGTGAATTAAATAATTCCCAAGATAACCAATAAATACTGGGAAATACTAACAAGCTAATTAGAGCTGATAACATTCTGATTGTTGCAACTGAACTACCGAATAATTGAATCCAATATCTTAATATTAAATAATATAAAGGTGAATGTTCAGGGGAACGACTCAAAGCATTAAAAACATCATTTATGTTTCTCTGAGAATTAAAGGTCTGATAATTTTGTAATTCTTTTACAGTAATTAATTTACCGTTAAAAACTTTTTCAATCAATTCAGAATTGGCATAGCCAGAAACTCTTAGCAACGTCAAACATTCATCATTCCAAAAAACTTTTCGTTCAAGATTAGCAAAGCGAATATAAATTCCGAATATAATGATAATTAACACTACTCCATAAAAGAATTTTTTTGGGAAGTTTTTCCTTTGAAAATCAGCAAGATAAATAGACATATCTAATACCACCCTAAATTCTTAACTCTGTTTTTTTTTCGACATAATTAAGGTTTATACCAAATTAATATGAAGTTGCATAGAATAATATCTCGATCGGGGTTTCCGTCTAGATCGAGATAGACTTGAAGATAAATTTCAGGCTTTGGGTGCCACCGCGCCAACCGATACCTAATACCTAACACCTACCACCTACCACCTAACACCATTA
>JBARXI010000626.1:0-4580 GCA_049647275.1 Microcoleaceae cyanobacterium | reverse complement strand
GAATATCCAACTAAATAATGCTGCTGTTGTAGACGTGAGTGGAGAAGGTAGCGGAGATATCCAAATACAAGGAAGACAAATAACAATCACAGAAGGCTCAACTATTGTTGCTAATACTTTAGGTAGTGAAGTTGGAGGCAGTGTTTTATTAACCGCTTCCGAGTCAGTAGAAATATTAGGAAGCTTTGTGGATGCTGATATCGGATTTGGTGCCACTGGTAGTGGTGCCACTGTGATAACTAATACCCAACAGTTAACACTGGCAAACGGAGGACAGATCGGAACAGCTACATTTGGTGGAGGTACAAGCGGCGAGTTGAGAGTGAATGCAAATGAAATCCAAGTGATGGGAGTTTCAGCAGATGGTCAAAATCTCAGTGGTTTATTTACAGATGTTTTACCCGGAGCGACAGGCAATGGGGGAGATGTGATTATTAACACTCAAAGCCTGAAACTATTGGATGGAGGGCAGCTTGGAGCCAATGTTTTCGGTGCAGGGCAAGGTGGAAATTTAACTGTTAACGCCACTGAAATTGAAGCTACTGGTACGATTCGGGTTGATTCTCCACTTCCTCAACAACAACTACTCCTGCAAGCCCTAAATGGTCAATTTCCCAGTGCAATTTTAGCCATAGTTATACCCGAAGCAACAGGAAATAGTGGCAATTTAACAGTAAACAGTCAACGGGTACTATTGCGCGATGGCGCACAAATAGGAACAGGTACATTCGGCGCAGGTCAAAGTGGAGAATTGACAGTGCGTGCAACAGAAATTGAAGCGATCAGTACTTCTGCAGATGGGTTCCTGCCAAGTAGCTTTTTTACTTCAGTATTGTTGGGAGCTACAGGCAAAGGTGGAAATCTCACAGTTGACACTCAACGTCTAAGCCTACGAAATGGGGGACAAGTTAGAGCTGGAACATCCAGTATAGGAGAAAGTGGAGACGTCACAGTAACAGCAGCAGAAATTGAACTCACAGGTCGTTCTGCCAACGGTCGATTTGCCAGTAGTATTCAAGCCTCTGTGGAAGACCTTTCAGACCTAGTTCCGGGAGCGATCGGTAGTGGTAACGGAGGCAAGATTTTCATTGAAACCGATCGCCTAACTATGGAAAATGGAGCCGAAGTTAGTGCTAGCACCTTTGGCGAAGGGCAAGGAGGAAGTATTGAAATTAACGCCACTGATGTAGAAATTAGTAACAGTTTCGTTAGTGCTGATAGCAACGATAGTGTAGCTAGAATTACTACCGGAAATGGTGGTAATTTAACTCTTAATACCCAACGTCTAATGCTCAAAGATGGAGGTTTAATTGTAGCATCCACATCCAGCGAAGGTCAAGGAGGAAATGTAGTAGTAAATGCCACCGACATAGAAGCAGTGGGTATTTCTCCAGACGGACGGTTTCCCAGTGGTATAGCTACTGAAGTTGCATTTGGCTCTACAGGAAACGGTGGCAACTTAATCATAGATACCCAACGTCTGATACTGAGAGACGGAGCAATAATTCAAGCAGGCGTTTTCAGCTCCGGTCAAGGAGGAAATATCACCGTAAATGCCACCGAAATTTTGTTATCCGGTAATGGTGCAAGTGAGAATTTGTTTCCCGAAATATCACCCCTGATCCAAAGCTTAAACGGAGAAATTCCCAGTGGTTTATTAACAACTATTTTGCCTGGGGCAACAGGAAATGGTGGAAATTTGACAGTCAATACCCAACGTCTACAGCTCAGAGATGGAGCATTAATAGGTACCGGAACATTCGGTGCAGGTCAAAGCGGAAATTTAACAGTACGAGCAACAGAAATTGACATGAGTGGCACCACTCCTAATAATCAACTTCCCAGTAGTTTGTTTACCTCGGTTTTATCAGGGGCAACAGGCAACGGCGGAAATTTAACCATTGACACCGAACGTTTGAGCTTGAGCAACGGCGCTCAGGTGAGAGCTGGTACATCTGGTTTGGGCAAAAGTGGAGACCTGACCCTACGAGCAACTGAAATCAAGCTGACTGGTCGTGCTAACGACGGTAGGCTCCCTAGTAGCATTCTTGCCAGCGTGGAAGACTTAACAGACCTATCTCTTGGTCTAGGTAAGGGAGACGGAGGCAACGCATTTATCGAAACAGAAAGCTTAACAATTTTAGATGGAGCCGAAGTCAGCGCCAGCACTTTTGGAGATGGTACAGCAGGAAATTTGACAATTAATGCCACAGACAATATTACCCTCTCTGGAGTTAGTCTAATTACGGATAATTCTAGCGCTATCACCGCCAGCACCGAGTCAGGTGCAACAAAAGCCGGAGGAAATCTAAATATTACAACTCCTAACCTTAATCTTAGTAACGGTGCTGTTGTGACTGCCAGAAGTCGCAGTAACTTTTCTGGAGGTAATATCACGTTAAATGTGGAGCGTCTTAACCTCAGAAGTGGCGCTCAAATTCTTACCTCTAGTTTCAGTGAGGGTAATGCGGGTACTATTACTATTAATGCCGACTCAGCTATTACTCTGTCTGGCAGTGATTTTAATTTTGATGACCGAGTAGCCCAATTTGGGGCAGAAAATATTGATCCCGATGGGCCAGAAACAGCGATCGCCTCTCGTGCCCGTGGTAATGGTGATGCTGGCTCTATAACTATCAATACATCACAATTGAGAGTGGAAGACCAAGCTATTATGACGGTTAGTAGTTTTGACAGTGGGGTGGCAGGCTCTCTCAATATTACCGCCCCATCTATTCAACTCAACAATGGTACTCTCAGCGCTGAAACTGCAGCCGGAGAAGAGGGCAACATTACTATTAAAGCTTCCGAAATTCAACTACAAAATAATAGTGCAATTACTACCAACGCTACAGAGAATGCTACAGGTGGAGATATTAATATTGATACTCAATTTATTATCGGTTTCGACAATAGCAATATTAGTGCCAATGCAATAGTTGGTCAAGGTGGTAATATTTCCATTGGTGCAGAAGGAGTATTTCTCGACAACAGTAGTCAAATTACTGCCACTTCCGCTTTGGGAATTGACGGTACAGTTGAGCTTAATACTCAAGTAGACCCGACTCAGGGGGTAGTAAAATTATCTGCTACAGTAATTGATGCTCAGTCATTAGTAGCGAAAAATTTGTGTGCTCCAACCCAAGGAAAAAAACAGGGTAGTTCATTTGTAATTACAGGTCGCGGTGGTCTACCGCCAGACCCGACTCTACCATTGACTGTATTGAGAGGAATAGTTGGATGGGAAACAGACACCGAGATGGAGATGTCCGAGCGTAAACAGTCTGTAGTGGTTTACTCTCGCCAACAGAGTGCAAATGTACCAGAAATTCGTCAGGCTCAAGGTTGGGCAATGACTGAAAGTGGTAAAGTGATACTGACTACTGCTACATCTACTGCTCACACGGGTGGTTTACAGTTAATTCATCCTAGTTGTTATGTATTTTCATCCTCAATGTTGGAAACTTTTCCTGATGAATAATTTTCTGTCTGATTTAATAACTAAGTAGGGTTTGCTGAATAACTTTTTTTGTCGAGGGTAGGAGTATTGAGTCAGGAGTAGAGGCAATTTCCTGCGGAATGCTACAGCATGACTTTAGGAAGTTGCCCCTACAGGAGTCAGCAATTTATAGCTTAAATATCATTTCTTAGAGTGAATATCTCTTTTTAAGAGAATATATATCTGACACAAAATTTTTTAAGTTCCCTTATTATTCGTCAGGACTTACGCAAAATCTTAAATCATACACCATCTGTAGGGGTCAACGGCCGTTGACCCCTACAAGATATAGTGGATCTGCGTAAGTCCTGTTCGTAATACCAAGTTCAAAAAGTAACGCTACTCACCTTACCTCCTGACTACTGTACGGGCTATTCGCGAATTGCCCCTACGGCTACTGACTACTCTAAACCTGTCTAAACCTGAGTAGCTCAACTACATGAAATTGGTATAACATTCTTTTTTTAAATTGGTATGAGATGTTTCAGACCTTGTTCGCTTAAAATGTGAGTATTTTGAGCAATTCGCTCCTGAAAGCTTGCACTTTTTTCGTTCCAAAAAGGCTTTAGCCTTTTGTCAATCTTTTTTGACTTAATCCGCAGGCCCTAAGTATGAATTTAATAACTAAATATGAACTTAAAATTTTTTCTTAACTGGATAAATACTACCTCTGGCATTATCCTATTTCTGCCAATATTCTTGTCTCAAAAAACAGTCAATGCTCAAATAATTCCCGACCAAACATTGCGAGAAGACAGTTCAGTTATTAACTCTATAGACCAACTCAAAGAACAAATTGAAGGTGGAGCAATTCGAGGGTCAAATTTATTTCACAGTTTTCAGGAATTTAACGTTGGGGAGGGTAAAAGTGTCTACTTCATCAATCCAGCGGGAATTGAAAATATATTAACAAGAATTACAGGTAATAATGCCAGTAATATTTTAGGAAAACTAGGAGTAGATGGAGGTGCAAATTTATTTTTAGTAAATCCTAACGGCATATATTTCGGACAAAATGCTAGTTTAGATATTCGCGGTTCATTTATAGCGACAACAGCCGACGAAATTAGACTAGGAGAAA